>NZ_JBJJBR010000002.1:0-389139 GCF_045449635.1 Sabulicella flocculans
GACGCGCCGCGGCGCGCCGCAGCCCTCCCCAACCACGCTCACTGGAGGCAGCCATGGCCGCCCGCATCGACGACCTGATGGTCCTCGGCCAGAACATCTCCAAGACCGACCTGGCGAAGTACCTGCGTGACCGCGAGGCAGTACTGCCGCGCGACTTCGGCGGCCTCGGCGACGGTGCCGCCAACGACCGCGCCGCCATCCAGGCCGCCTTCGACCGGGCCGCGGCAGACGGAAAGTTCGCCGTCATCCCGCCCGGCACCTGGAACGTCGATGCCGGCGTCACGCTCGGCGGCGGCGCCCGCGGGCTGATCATGCAGGGCGTGATCCAGTACACCGGTGCGGCCAACGCCCCGGCCACCGTGCTGACGCTGGGCGACGGCGGCACCACGCGCAACGGCGAGAAGCTCTACCTCAACCTCCAGGTCACGCGGCAGCTCCAGTCGGACTGGGCGAGCGAGGCCGACATCGGCATCCTCGCCCGCAACCTCGACTCCTCGCTCCTCGACCTGCGCCTGGTCTCGGGCTTCACGATCGGGCTGCGCACGCTGGGCGACGGGCGCGGCTTCGAGGACACCACCCTGATCCTCGGGCGCATCCTGAACAACCGCTACGGGCTCGACGCGCACTGCGCCACCGCCACCGCCTGGAACACCTCGATCCGCTACTACGGCGGCCACTTCGCCTGCGCGACCGGGATCAATCCCGCGATGGACCGCTTCGGGATCCGGCTCAGCCAGGCGCCGGGGGCCTACACCAACCACAACCGGCACGTCTTCGACGGGCCGAACTTCGAGCTGCGCCAGCTTGATCCGAACGTCGCCATCCCGTTCCTCAACGAGACCAACGGCTCGGCGATCATCGGCCGGGCGCTGCGCATGGAGGCCTGCTCGCCGATCGTCGCCCGCCACACCGGGGCGGCGCAGGACTGCGAGTACGAGGTGGCCTGGGCCAACACCTACCGGGTCGGCATCGAGCACACGGCGACGGCCACCCGCTGCGGCAACGCGGTCCTCAACCGCCACCGTGCCCCGGCCTCGCGCCACCTCCGCCTGCTGGGTGGGGTGCCGAACCTGCGCGCCGCCGCCTTCCGGCACAGCACCGCCGAGATCGGCGTCGAGGGGTTGGCGGCGATCGCCACCTCGACCACCAGCGCGACCACCCTGGCCGGGCTGTCCTTCAACGGGCTGGACGGCATCACGCCGACCGCCCGCGGCCTGCTGCTTGACGCGCAGAAGGGCTTCGCCTTCGTGGTGGACTGCTCCCGGGCGAAGGAATTCTCCCTGGCGCACTGGCTGGTCGGCGGCGCCGACGGCGGGCGGCTGTTCGTGCGCTGCTTCGACGCGGCGATGAACGTCCGAGAGAACCTCGCCGGCGACGTGCTGGCCTCGCTGACCACCATGCTGTGGAACACCCCCTCCAAGGCTTGGACCGGCGGCGCCACCATGGCCGATTCCTCGCTCAACCGCCGCATGACCGTGCGGCTCGGGCCCGGCGTGGCCTTCGCGCAGATCGGCGTCGTCGGCCTGGACGGGGCGATCGAGCTCGAGGCGCTGCGGCTCTACGGCCTGCCGGAGGACGCGCCGGCGCTGCTCTGCGGCACGCCCGCATTACCGGTGGGTCAGCGGGAGCTCGCGGCCGAGGTCGCCTGGGACCTGCCCTCGCTGGCCCCGGGCGCGACCAGCCTGCTCGACGTCACCGTCACCGGCGGCCGGCAGGGTGACCTGGCCCACGCGGCGCTGGCCGCCTCCACCCGCTTCGTCGAGCTCGACGCGACGGCCTGGAGCAACAACACGGTCCGGGTGATGGCGCGCAACATCTCGCCCACCGCCACCTTCGACCTGGGCGCCGCGACGCTGTCGGTCGCGGTGGCGAAGCGGCGGGTGCCGTAGGGTCAAGGCCGAACAGGGTGCGCCGCCGAGCTGCGGAAAAGGTAGAGGGGACGCCACCGCGGCCCGGTGCGCGTCCCCTCTCTCCGCGCCCACCGCAGCGCGCCGGGCCTCGGCCGGCCCTATGCCGGCCGGCCTGGTGGGCTCCGGGCGGGTTCGCCGCCATCCCCACCACCGCCGTCGATCCGCCCCGCAGTGCGGCGTCTCCGGCGGTCCCCGCGCTTTCGAGTCGCCGAACACGCTTGGCCATGATCCGCATCATGCTTCGCCGCCCCGCCGTAACGCGCTCCGCGTGGATCCAAACTCTCCAGATGGGCTCTCAGAATCCCTTGATAGGGTCAGTCAGCTGATCCCTCTGACTTTTTGGCTTCTTGGTTTTTGGAGCCGATTTGCCGGCCCTAGACCTAGATCTGGTCGCGACGTCCGCTCGCTGCCTGTCTTCGGGACCACGAGAGGAGGCAGCTTCTGCTGAGCTCTCTGCCTCCGGACTTACCGGGCAAGGGGGGAGAGGATAGCCAAGTAGATCGGGCGCTGAGGAAGATCGGCGGCGGCGCGCGGCGTTGAGCGGGGCTTCGTCCTCTTGCAGTGGCTCGGTGACAGCATCGCTGGGAACGAAGGTCGAAGCTTCGGCTGAGACAAAGACCGAAGTCACGACGCCAGCGCCGGCAGACTGTTCGCTCGTGGCCTCTGGCAGCATCGGGCGCTCCAGGGGAGGCGTCGCTCCCTCGATCGGTGTCGGAGGATGCGGATTGATGGTCGGAACGACGTCCGCACAATCGTCCTGATCCGGTACCCGGGCCGCGTCGTCGCCTGCCGAGGTGGGCACCGCAGTCGGCGCAACGGCGCAGGTCGCGCATCGAACCTTCAGCGCGCGGATCAGTTCGCTCGGCACTCGCTCGCCGAGGGACTGGACGAGGAACCCCGCCGCGCCAGCGTCGAGCCCCTCCAGAATGCGGATGTCGTCGAGTAGGCTCGGGAGGTCGAGAGCGGCGCCCTCCCGCTTAATGACATAGCGCTCGTGTTGTTTCAGCGACGCCATCGCAAGGAGATCCGACGGTCGGTCTCCCTCGGCAGCCAAGGTGGCAACAAAAGCGCGCAACCGTGGCGCTCGGGCGAGGAAGGGCTGATCGACATCGAAATCCCGCCGCAGGGCGTCTGCCTCGTCCTTGACGTCTGCCGGCAGGATCGGTGCTACGCCGGTCCTCACCTTCTCCGCATTGAGTACGCAGGCCCAGCCGAAGAACATGCTGTCGCGGGCCCGGACGATGTCATTGGGCACGATGCACCGTTCTCGGTCAGCGAGCCGATCCGTAGCCTGACCGAAGCGGTCGCACGGCGGCACGCCGAGCAGCGCCAGCAGCGCCTCACCTTTGGCCCGGCGGTCTGCTGCCTCCACAGCCGCTGCCCAACCGGCCCATCCCGCGGCAAGTGGAGTGAGGTCGATGAAGACGCCGGCCGCCTCGGCATCGGGGCGGTGGACGGCCAAGGCCGTGTCGCTGAATGAATGGAACGAGCGCACCGTCTCAAGATTCAAGCGCTGTCCGAGGTCGATCCCGCCCTCCCGCATCCGATCGAGCACCTCCGGCTCGAGCATCGCTAGGACAAAGCTTGTGGCGGAGGTCCCTAGGTCTGGCGCGCCCAACATGAGGTTGGCGACCACCTCGGCCGGATCAGCCCGATCCGGCCGCCATCGGACGATCCGCGCCTCGGCGAGGCGAATGGCGCCGGTTCCGATTAGCCGGACCCATTCAAGATAGCTGAGCGCGACGGCTTCCTGGCGCATCAAAACAGCGCATCCTCTTCTTCGGCCGACGTCTCGCGGTGCTCGCTGAAGGCCACGGCGTCCCGCGGTAGCCCCTCAACGAAGGGATGCGCTCGGCTTCCGGAGTAAGTCATGACTAGTCGCTCGCGCGAGCGGGTCATGGCGACGAAAAAAAGCGTCCGGTCAAGGTCGGGTGCTTCCAGCAAGGCGCGGGGCGGAACGATCTGCATAGTGGAGACGAGTCCGGGCATATGAACGACGTCGAAGTCGAGCCCCTTCGAGCTGTGGTAGGTCATGACGAAGACGAGCGGACGTCCATCGGCGTCCGACAGCTCGCCTATCCCGTTGCCGAAGTATCGTATCGGCATACGGTGAGCCTCAAAATGGGCGTTCAATTCCCGGTAGTCTACGACCCTGCCGTCCTTCACCTTGATCGCGGGGCCCGTCGCGGCGATTCCCAGATCTTCGGCCAACTCGCGGCAGAAATCGAATATAGCGCGATGGTTGGGCAGGAGGATGGCTGAAGGGTACTTCGGTCGCGCGAGCGCGAGGGCCTCGTCATAGGTCCAACGTACCTCACGCCTTGGACTGTCAAACCGCTTCACCGCAGCGGTGACGTCGCGCAGCTTGCGGACGTCGTTCTCCGCGAGACGGGTGCTGGGAAGGACTGTCCTGACGGCCCGGACGATGAACTTGGTGATCCGGAAGAGCTCGAGCAGGCGACCCTTCTCGAACCGGATCACCTCGTCGATGGCGGCCTCGGTGTTCATGACCTCGTAGATGCGCTGCTCGCAGTCGCCAGCGACCACGAGGTGGGTGCAGCGCCGCCGCATCGCCTCAAGGTCTACGCGCTTAACGTCTTGGATTTCGTCGAGCAGTATGACGTCAGCGCGTCCCTGCTGGGAATGAAGGAAGTTGAGGTGGGTCGAAACCTCCGCGTGGACGCCCGACCCCCTAACCGCCTGCCGGATCATCCCTGCCAACGCGTGAGTGTACGTCAGGAACACAACACGCAAGCCCGGTTGCTCGGCCTTCAGACGCCGAGCGATATGCGCGAGCACGATAGTCTTGCCCGAGCCTGCGCCACCTTGCACCCAGAAAGCGGCGCCGTCCGGCGTTGCACGGATCCGGTCCACGGCCAGCTCGACCAGCTTTAGCTGCAACTGGCTCAGGTCGCTCGCCACCTTGAACCAGGACATGTCAGCCGTCCCGCCCGAGAAGACGACCGCTGCTCCGGCCCTGCGCCAGGTTCTCCTCATGGAAGACCGCGTCGCGCGTCGCCACCTCCCTCTCGCGACGCTCGATCTCGGCCGTCGCCCGGCTGGCAACCGCAGCTTGACCCGTGTCGCGGGCTGCGTCGCGCAGCCGCCGCAACTCGCTCAGGTCCGTGTCCGGCGAGCGGATCTCGGGCTCGAGCGCCGCGACGATGCCTTCACGCAACTGTCTCGCCTCGGCCGGACTGCGACCCTCGATCATTTTTGCAAGGATCGCAGCGGACGAAGTGTAGCCGGGGTCACGGTCGAGCGCCTCCCGCAGAAGCCGTTCCTTTGCCGCCGCGTCCCGTTCTCCACAGGCGAGGTTGTGCGCGGTCAGCGCTGTCGGCCTGCGCCGGTGAGCGATGGCCGCCCATTCGTGGCTCGCCCGATCGCGACCGGCCATCGAGTAGTGATAACAGATGCTGGTCGCGTGGTCGCTGCCCGGCGTGATCCGCTCCAGCGCCACCAAAAGATCGGCCGCCAACTCGTGCTCCCCCGCCTTGGCAGCTGCCCGGCTGTAGGCTTGGACCACGCCCGCTTCGGGTCGACCGTTGTTGCGAAGCATCGACTCATTGAATCGCTGCCGCTCGCGCAGCATGGCCAACTCGGCCGGCGAGGTGGCCGAATTTGAGAGCGGGTTCATGATCTCCGCCCGCGCCGTTCTCCCCGCCACAGTCACTGTTACATCAAGCAGCTTCTCTTTGCTCAGCCGCCCGGTGACAATAACAGCATCCCCGCGTGCGAAACCGCTGGAGCCGACCGGCTTGACCGACACGATCCCAACCAGTTTTTCGCGGCCACCCGAACAGATCGGCACGTCGAGCTGCCGCTGGCCGTCGTCGGGGATTGACAGTTCGATCACGAAGGGAGCTTCGGTTGGTACCGGCGTCGAGGCTGGAATCAGGGTTTCAACTGAACCGCCGCGTGCCACCACCGAGATCGCCTCGGAGGTGATCGGGGCGATGAAGTCGAAACCGAAGCCGTGCAGGCCCAGGCTATGGATGGCCGCACCTTGCGACACGAGGGCGCGAAGGTTTCGAGGCACCACCTCGCGCACCTCAGGTGGGAATAGGTCCATCACCGCCGCACGAACCAGCGGGTTCTGGGCGCTCCCACCGATGAACAGCACCGCATCCACTTCGCCCGGATCGAGTGAGGCTTTGTCAAGGACGTCGTGAACTGGACCTACTAGGTGTCGGCTAGCGTCCGCACCGCTCCGCGGCCCGCAGAACGGACCCAAGATGTCGAGGAACTGATGCAGCGACAGCGCCGGGGTCTCGATGCCCACCACAGCCCCGCGCAGCTTGAAGGGGGGCACGGCCTGTGTCTCGAACACCAAGTCAGGTAGTCGCCGGGCCGCGTCTAGACGCCCAACGTTCTTGTCGGCCATCATCTTTGAGATCGCCACTTTGAGCTTCTCTGCCGCTGGGGCGAGGGCAGGGACGACCTTTTCCTCGATGTCGAGGGCCGTGAGCTCGACCACCGATCCGTCCGCCTGTTGCAGCTGGCCGAGAAGGATCCGCCGCGCGATCTCGCGGTCGATGTCATCGCCGCCCAGAGCGGT
Source organism: Sabulicella flocculans (assembly GCF_045449635.1). NCBI lineage: Bacteria > Pseudomonadati > Pseudomonadota > Alphaproteobacteria > Acetobacterales > Acetobacteraceae > Sabulicella > Sabulicella flocculans. The sequence goes on from NZ_JBJJBR010000002.1 coordinate 6,469, forward strand.
GAATTTGGAGATCGCCCGATTGCGGGACGTCACCCTATTGGCCGAGATCGAGAAGTCGAGAAGCGATACGTCACACGTCCCGGCCCCCAAGTCGTAGACCAGAACGCTGATCTGGCCGGCCTTAGCGCGGACAAGCAGGTCCTCGCCGTCGGGCGAACGGGCGACCTCATGGACGTAGCTGAGGAACGCCGCGTTGGGCTCATCGATGAGACAGCTCTCGTCCACCTCGATCCCGCAACCGCGGATGGCGGCCATTAGGTCGCGACGCTGATTGGCCTGGAAGGCCGCGGGCACCGAGAATGCGAAACGGGCTCCCCGCGTAAGTCCAAATTCTGCGAGCTCGTCATGTACCGCGCGCATCAGCAGCTTGAAGAACTCGCGCGCCGCGTCGGCTGGCCGCTCGATAGTAATACCGGGCACGCGACCGGCTGGCAGGGCCGTGGCCCCGAACTCGGGTCCGAGATCGAGGCCCAGGCCCATCTTGAACGACGAAAAGGTGTTGCGGCCTTCGGTTAGGCGGGACCGAAGGTTGTAGGCGTCCCGACCGAAGAGAAGTGTGTCATTGCGGAACGCCAGAACCGTATTGACGATCTCGTCGCGCACTACCCCGCCATGCAGGCTCGGCTGTGAAAGAGTCAGCGGCCGAACAGCGATCGATCGATCTGGATCGTCGCGAACGACGAGGCTTGCGACGGTCGTGGAGGTACCAAAATCGACTCCGACGAAAGCAATTCCTTCGAGAGAGCCCAAGCGCTGTGCAAGGCCTCGTTCAGGCCGAACCAGCCAAGTTCCTCCTTCAACATCATGGGATGTGCCCATAGGTAGATATCGCTCACTGGCTTTGCTACTGCCAGCGTGCACTGATTATGAGTTCGAATCCACTCCCTTCGGTGGTGAGGATGGTCAGTGGCAGCTGTTCCGCACCCGGTTTCCTGGACACGCGTTAGCACGATGCCGCGCGGCCGAGGGTGGCGTCCAGCCATTTTGCTAGCGCGTCAGTTGGGCTGAGGTAGCCGTTCTTCTCGATCAACCAGTCTGCGGAGCAGCGGCCGGCGCCGGCACCGACGACGCCCGCTCTACAGGCAGCGACGGTTCGAATCCTGGTGCACTCCCTCCGCCAGAAGCCCAGCTCCACCGCGCACTTCCCCCTTCACCAACGCCCGTACCCCGGGCTGACCGCCCGCCCGGTTCCCCCCGGCCGCCGCTTCGCGCATCATCGCCGCCACCGCATCGGGAGCCGGCATGGCGGAGGACCTGCGCATCTGCGTCACCGGCCTGTCGCGCGCCGGCAAGACCGCCTTCATCACCGCCCTGGCCGATGCCCTGCGCCACGCCCAGCGCGCGCCGCAGAACTTCCCCGCCTGGCCCGCCGTGGCCGAGGGGCGCTGGCGCGGCGCCAAGGTGCGCCCGCCCGGCGGCGCGCTGTCGGCGCTGGAGGCCTTCCCCTTCGAGGCCAATCGCCGCGCCCTGACCGCCACCCCGCCCGCCTGGCCCCAGGGCACGGAAGCGGTGCGCGCGCTGACCCTGGAATGCAGCGTGGTGCCGCAGCCCGGCGTGCTGGGCGACGCCTGGCGCTGGACCAGCCGCCAGCTCGGCCGCCCGGTCGGCGAAGCGGCGGCGCAGCTCACCATCACCCTGGTGGACTACCCCGGCGAATGGGCGCTGGACCTGCCGCTGCGCGAGATGGACTTCGCCGCCTGGTCCGCCGCCACCCTGGCCCGCATCGCCCAGCCGCCCCGCGCCGCCATCGCCGGCCCGTTCACCGAGGCGCTGGCGGCGCTGGACCCCTTCGCCCCGCATGACGAGCGCCTGGCCCGCCGCGCCCAGCGCGCCTTCCTCGCGCTGCTGGAGCGCTGCCGGGACGAGCTGCGCCTGTCCTTCCTGCAGCCCGGCCTGTTCCTGCGCCCGGAGAAGATCGGCGGGCGCGAGGCGCTGCTGGCCAACGACGCCTTCCTGTTCACGCCGCTGCGCCTGCCCCCCGGCGCTACCGCGCGCGACGCCCCCCGCGGCAGCAACTGGCACGCCTTTGCCGGCCGCTTCGATGCCTACCGCCGCGACCAAGTGGAGGCCTTCTTCGCCAGCCTGCGCGGCCCCGGCGAGACGCGGCAGGTGGTGCTGTTCGACCTGCTCTCCGCGCTGGCCGCCGGCCCGGCCGCCTACGAGGACGCGCGCGAGGCGCTGGGCGCCATCGCCGGGGCCATGCGGCCGCGGCTGGGCCTGCTGGCGCGGCTGTTCGGCGGCTCGCTGCGCGTGCTGCACGCCGCCACCAAGGCCGACCTGCTGCCCGCCCCGCACCGCGAGCGCCTGCGCCGCCACGTGGAGGCCATCGTGGCCGAGCTCGGCGCCCCCGACCGGCAGGTGAGCGAGACCATCGCCCTGGCCGCCATCGCCGCCACCCGCTCGGGCACCGACGCCCAGGGGCGCCCGGTGGTGTCCGGCACCCTGCGCGACCCCGCCACCGGCGAGGTGCAGGAGGGGCGCAGCTTCCGCTTCCCGCCGCCGCCGGCCGGCATGCCCACCGAGGCCGACTGGGAGGCCTGGGCCGCGGCCGGCGTCATCGGCTTTCGCCTGCCCGAGTTCATCCCCGACCCGCGCGACCTGAAGGGACGGCCCGACATGCCCCACCTGAACCTCGACGCCGCCATCGCCTGGCTGCTCCACGGCCATGCCTGAGCGCGAGGTGTTCCGCCCGGAAATCGGCCCCGCCACCACGCCGCCGCCCGCCGCCGCGGCGCCGGTGGTGCACGCGCCGGAACTCGGCGCCGGCCCGTTCACCCCCGACGCGCCGCCACCCCTGCCGCCGCCGCCCGCAACGCCCCGGCGCCGCCTGTGGCCGCTGGCCCTTGCCGGCCTGGCGCTGCTGGCGGGCGCCGTGGTGCTGGACAGCCTGCTGGCCCTGGCGGCGGAGCGCCCGCTGCTGGCGGCGCTGGGGTGGGCCGGGCTGGCGCTGCTGCTGCTGGCGCTGCTGGCCACGGGCTGGCGCGAATGGGCGGCGCTGCGCGCGCTGGAGTCGGTGGCCGCGCTGCACCGCATTGCCCCAGGCGCGCCGCCGGAGGATGCGCTGCGCCGCCTGTCCGCCCTGGGCGAGCGCCTGGCCGACCGCGGCATCGCCCCGGCGGCGGCGGTGCGCTCCTGGGCCGCGGCGGCGCGTGAGGCGCCCACGGCGGTGGCGCTGGAGGCCAGCTTCGGCCGCGCCGTGCTGGCCGGCGCCGACGCGCGGGCGCTGGCCGCCGTGGCGCGGGCCTCGCGCGAGGCCGGGGTGGCGGTGATGGTCAGCCCCTCGCCGGCGGGCGACCTGGCGCTGTTCACCTGGCGCGCCCTGCGCATGCTGCGCGAGGTCGCCCTGGCCTACGGCCTGCGCCCGGGCCGGGCGGCGGAACTGCGCCTGCTGCGCCGCGCCCTCGCCGAAGGCGCGCTGATGGCCGGCGCCGACCTGGCGACCGACGCCGTGGCCAGCGCCGGCGGGCAATGGGCGTCGCTGGCCGCCGGGCGGGCCGGCGAGGCGCTGCTGGGTGCCCAGCGCATGGGCCGCCTGGGCCTGCTGGTCATCGCCGCCTGCCGCCCGGTGCCCCACCCGGAAGGCGAGGCGCCCCGGCTGGCCAGCGTGCTAGGGCGGGCGGTGGGGGCAGGGGGCTGAGCGCCGCGCCCGGCCGGCGTCAGCCGTCCGCGCGCACCAGCAGCGTCGGCCGCCTGCGGCGCAGCAGCACGAAGGCGCGCTGGCGGAAGCGCCGGGCTAGGCGGTGGCCCAGCCGCAGCCCGCCGGGCGTGCACACCGTCACCTCCTGCCAGCCATGCATGCCGGACACCCCCACCTCCACCGGCCGGCCGCGCAGGGCGCGCAGCAGCCGGGCATGGGCGGCGGCGTTCCAGGCCGCGGGCATCATCCGGCTCATCGGGTTGTGCGCGGTGATGAGCACGGCAGAGGCGGCGCGGTGCTGCGCCAGCCAGGCGTCGGCGGAGGGCGAGGGCTCGCCGATGCGCGCCGCCACCGGGCCGGCGGCGTAGCGCGACAGGCGGTAGCCGCGATCCATGGCGGAGGGCATGGGCGGTCAGTCCAGTTGCAGCAGTTGCGCCTTCAGGTAGGCGCTTTCGGGCAGGATGGGATGCACCGGGTGGTCCGGCCCCGCCCCGCCCGACCACAGGATGCGCCCGGTCCGCCGGGCGCGGAACACCCCCTCGGCCACCGCGCCCGCGAAGGCGCCGGGCTCGGCGTGGTGGGAGCAAGAGGCGATGAACAGGAAGCCCCCCGGCTCCACCAGCGCGGCCGACAGCCGCGCCAGCCGGACATAGGCGCGCAGGGCGTTGGGGATGTCCTTGCGGGTCTTGGCGAAGGCGGGCGGGTCGCTCACCACCACGCCGAAGCGGCGGCCTTCCGCCCCCAGGCGCTCCAGCACCTCCAGCGCATCGCCGCGCAGGGCCTCCACCCCCGGCAGGCCGTTGGCCGCCGCCGTGGCCAGCGCGAGGTCCAGCGCCGGCTGCGAGCGGTCGAGCAGTGTCACCTGCGCCGCGCCGGCCCGCGCCGCCGCCAGGCCGAAGCCGCCGGTGTGGCAGAAGGCGTCCAGCACCGTCGCGCCGCGAGCCAGGGCAGCGACGCGGGCGCGGTTGTCGCGCTGATCGAAGAACCAGCCGGTCTTCTGCCCGCCCAGCAGGTCCACCTCGAAGGTCAGGCCATTCTCCTCCACCCGCGCCACCGCCTCCGTGCCGTGGGCCAGCCGCGCTTCCTCCGCCAGGCCCTCCAGCCGGCGCACCGGGCTGTCGTTGCGCAGCAGGATGGCGCGGGGCGAGAGCAGGTCGCGCAGCGCCTGCACCACCAGCGGCAGGGCGGCGTCCATGCCGGCGGTGTTGGCCTGCACCGCCAGCACCTCGCCGAAGCGGTCCACCACCAGGCCGGGCAGCCCGTCGGCCTCGGCATGGGCCAGGCGGCAGAAGCGCGCCACGCCCAGGCGCTCGCGCAGGGCCAGGGCGGCGGCCAGGCGCGCGCCGAACCAGGCGGCGTCGGGCGCGCGGTCCAGCCGGCGGTCCAGCAGCCGCGCGGCGATCAGGCTGTGCGGGTTGAAGTGCCAGACGCCGTGGCGCACCCCGTCCTCGCCCTCCAGCCGCACCGGGCCGCCGGGCGGCAGGGCGCGCGCGGCGGCGTCCATGCGCACCTCGTTGGAGAAGACCCAGGGGTGGCCGTGCTTCACGCGCCGGTCATGCCCGGGCAGCAGCCGGAGGAGGGGGAGGGCGGTCATGCCGCCCGTCTAGCGCCTCGCCGCCGCGGGCGGAACGCGCCCGGTGGGCGTCGGGGGCGTGCGCCAGGGGCGCGCATCACGGGCGCGGCGGGGGTTCCGGCCGCAGGGCCAGCGCCACCCCGGCCATGGCGCCCAGCAGGGCGGCGCCCTCGCGCCAGCCCACCGCCTCGCCCAGCACGGCCACGCTGCCCAGCACCCCCACCACCGGCACCAGCAGCGTGCCCATGGAGGCGGTGGTGGCCGGCAGGCGCTGCAAGGCGCCGAACCAGCCCATGTAGGCCAGGCCCAGCGGCACCAGCGCCGTCCAGCCGAGCAGCGCCCAGTCGCGCGCCGGCAGGGCGGCCCAGGCCACCTCCTCGAACAGCAGGGACCACAGCAGCAGCGGCGCCATGCCGATGCCGAGCTGCCAGGCGGCGGCGGCCATGGGGTGCAGCGGCAGCGGCTTGCGCTTGGCGCGCACCGTGGCGAAGGCGAACAGGAAGGCGGCGGCCAGCAGCAGCGCGAAGCCCGGCAGCTTGGCCAGCCCCACCTCCACGCCGCGCCCGGCGAACAGCAGCGTGATGGAGCCCACCGACAGCGCCATGCCCGCCAGCTTGTCCCGGCGCGGGCGCTCGCCCAGCATCACCCAGGACAGCCCCATGGCGATGACCGGCGCCAGCGAGGCGATGATCACCCCCTCGGAGGAGGAGAGCCAGAGCAGCGCCAGGGTGACGAAGCACATCCAGGCGCCGACGTTCAGCAGGGCGTAGAGCACCAGCCGCCCGCGCAAGGCGCGCGGCACCGCCAGCGGCACCCCCAGCAGGCGCGCGGCCAGCATGAAGCCGCCCGCCGCCAGCATCCCGGCATAGGCGCGGGTGGCCATGGGCGGCATCTCGCCCAGCAGCAGCTTGACCACCGGCCAGTTGGAGCCCCACCCCGCCACGCACAGCAGCAGGAACAGCAGCCCGGCGTGGCGCTGCGTCATGCCGGGCCCGCCATGGCGCGCACCGCCGCGGGCGAGTGCCCCGCCGCGCGCAGCGCCCGCAGCGAGGGCGCGCCGTCGCGCTTGGCCAGGCGCCGCCCGTCCGGCCCCGCCAGCAGCCGGTGGTGGGCGTAGCGCGGCTCCGGCCAGCCCAGCAGGGCCTGCAGCAGGCGGTGGATGGCGGTGGCGGGCCGCAGGTCCTCGCCGCGCGTCACGCAGGTCACGCCCTGCGCCGCGTCGTCATGCGCCACGCAGAGGTGGTAGGAGGCCGGGACGTCCTTGCGCGCCAGCACCACGTCGCCGTGCGGGCGGGGGTCGCAGGGCAGGCGGCCCTCGCCGCGCTCTTGGAAGGACAGGGGGCCGGTCGTCGCAACGGAGCGCGCCACGTCCAGCCGCCAGGCATGGGCCGCGCCCTGCGCCAGAAGCGCCGCCGCGTCGGGCCGGCCGCGGCAGGTGCCGGGATACACCAGCCCCGAGGGGCCATGCTGCGCCGAGGCGGCGGCGGCGATGTCGGCGCGGGTGCAGAAGCACGGATACAGCAGGCCGCGCACGCGCAGCGCCTCCAGCGCCGCCGCGTACTCCGCCATGTGGGCGGATTGCACGCGCACCGGGCCGTCGAAGGCCAGCCCCAGCCAGTCCAGGTCCTCGCGCAGCGCCTCGGCGAAGGCGGGGCGGCAGCGCGCGGCGTCGATGTCCTCGATGCGCAGCAGGCAGCGGCGGCCCAGCCGGCGCGCGAACAGCGCGGCATGCGCGTGCCCCAGGTGCAGCCACCCGGTGGGCGAGGGCGCGAAGCGGGTGACCTCCTCCATCGGCCGCCACCTTGCCCGTGACGGGATGATGAAACAATCCATGAACCGCCTTGCGGCGCCGCGGCAGGGGTGGCATGCATCGGGCACATCGTGCGGCGGCCGGCGAATCCGGGGCGCCTTCCAGCCCCCGGGTCCAGGCCACCGCGAAAGCGCGGAGGTGGCCGGTTTGCCCGATGGCAGTCTTGTCCCGCAGATCCACGGCCCCGGCGGCTTCCCCGCCCTGGTGCTGAACGCCGATTTCCGGCCGCTCTCCTACTATCCCTTGTCCGTGTGGGCCTGGCAGGACGCGGTGAAGGCCGTGGTGCTGGACCGCGTGAGCGTGCTGAGCGAGTACGAGACGGAGGTGCGCTCCCCCTCCTTCGCCATGCGCCTGCCTTCCGTCATCGCGCTGCGCGAGTACATCCCGGCGGCGCGGCGCCCGGCCTTCACCCGCTTCAACGTGTTCCTGCGCGACCGCTTCGAATGCCAGTATTGCGGCGACGCCCTGCCGCCGCATGAGCTGACCTTCGACCACGTCATCCCGCGCTCGCGCGGCGGGCGCACCGGGTGGGACAACGTGGTGGCCGCCTGCGGGCCGTGCAACCTGCGCAAGGGCGACAAGCTGCCGCGCGACTGCCACATGCAGCCGCTGACCGCGCCGCGCCAGCCCACCTCCTGGGAGTTGCAGGAGAACGGCCGCGCCTTCCCGCCCAACCACCTGCACGAGAGCTGGCGCGACTACCTGTACTGGGACAGCGAGCTGGAGCAGGGTTGACCACCGCCGCGTTCCGGGGTGATGGCAGCGGGGAGACGAGGAACCCGCCCATGAGCCTGCAAGCCGCCATCGAATCCATCTGGGAGCGCCGCGACACCCTGTCCGCCGCCACGCAGGGCGCCGACCGCGAGGCGATCGAGGGGGCGCTGGCGCTGCTGGATTCCGGCCAGGCCCGCGTGGCCGAGCCCGGCGGCAATGGCGGCTGGGTGGTGAACCAGTGGCTGAAGCAGGCGGTGCTGCTGAGCTTCCGCATCGAGGACAGCCGCATCATGGAAGGCGGCTGGGACAAGGTGCCGCTGAAGTGGGCCGGCTGGGACGAGGCGCGGCACAAGGCGGCCGGCTTCCGCGCGGTGCCGGGCGCGGTGGCGCGCCGCTCGGCCTACATCGCGCCCAACGTCATCCTCATGCCCTCCTTCGTGAACCTCGGCGCCTATGTGGACAGCGGCACCATGGTGGACACCTGGGCCACCGTCGGCTCCTGCGCGCAGATCGGCAGGAACGTGCACCTCTCCGGCGGCGTGGGCATCGGCGGCGTGCTGGAGCCGCTGCAGGCCAACCCGGTGGTGATCGAGGATGACTGCTTCATCGGCGCCCGCTCCGAGGTGGTGGAGGGCGTGATCGTCGAGCGCGGCTCCGTGCTGTCCATGGGCGTGTTCATCTCGGCCACCACCAAGATCGTGGACCGCACCACCGGCGAGACCTTCACGGGCCGCGTGCCGGCCTATTCGGTGGTGGTGCCCGGCTCGCTCCCCGGCAAGCCGCTGCCGGACGGCACGCCCGGCCCTTCGCTTTACTGCGCCGTCATCGTGAAGCGGGTGGACGCGCAGACCCGCGCCAAGACCAGCATCAACGACCTGCTGCGTGACTGATGCGCTCGCCCTCGCGCAGGCGCTGATCCGCTGCCGCTCCGTCACGCCGGCGGATGACGGCGCGCTGGACGTGGTGCAGCGCCACCTGGAAGGGCTGGGCTTCCGCTGCACCCGGCTGCGCTTCAACGAGGTGGACAACCTGCACGCCATCCGGGGGCAGGGGTCGCCGCACCTGATGTATTGCGGCCACACCGACGTGGTGCCGCCCGGCGACCTCGCGCGCTGGACCGACGACCCCTTCGCCGCCACCGTGCGCGACGGCGTGCTGTATGGCCGCGGCGCCTGCGACATGAAGGGCGGCATCGCCGCCTTCCTGGCCGCCATCCCGGCGCAACAGCCCCGCGGCACCCTCTCCCTGCTCATCACCGGCGACGAGGAAGGGCCGAGCGTGGACGGCGTGAAGCGCTGCATGCCCTGGCTGGCCGGGAACGGCCTGCTGCCCGGCATGTGCATCGTCGGCGAGCCGACCAGCCAGGAGCGCCTGGGCGACGTCATCAAGATCGGCCGGCGCGGCTCGCTCAACGCCTTCGTCACCGTCCAGGGCACCCAGGGCCACAGCGCCTATCCGCAGAAGGCCGACAACCCGGTGCACCGGCTGGTGGCGGCGCTGGCGGAACTCACGGCGCGGCCGCTGGACGCCGGCTCGGCGCATTTCGAGCCTTCGACCCTGCAGGTGACCGGGCTGCGGGTGGACAACACGGCCACCAACGTCATCCCCGCCCAGGCGTCGTGCTTCCTCAACATCCGCTTCAACGACCACCACAGCGGCGCGGCGCTGGAGGCGATGCTGCGCGACGTGCTGGCCCGCCACGCCCCCCGCCACGAGCTGCGGGTGGAGGTGAGCGGCGAGAGCTTCGTCACCCAGCCGGGCCCCTTCGTGGAGGCGCTGAGCCAGGCCGTGCAGGCGGAATGCGGCGTCGCCCCGCGGCTGGACACCGGCGGCGGCACCTCCGACGCGCGCTTCATCGCCGCGCACTGCCCGGTGGCGGAGCTGGGCGGGGTGGGGCGCAGCCTGCACCAGGTGGACGAGAACGTGCCGGTGGCGGAACTCCACGCGCTGTCGCGCCTCTACGCCCGGGTCATCGCCGCGTGCCTGGCGGCGTGAGCCTCGCCGAGGGGCTGGCGGCGGCGCTGCTGCTGGCGCGCGGCCGCCCGGAGGGCCTGGCCCTGCTGCCGCCGGCGATGGAAAGCGCCGCCTTCTCCTTCCGCGCCGCGTGGCTCTGCCTGCCCGCCTTCCTGGGGCTGCGGCTGCTGGACTGGTCGGTGGGCACCGCACCCCGCGCCGGCATCCCGGTGGCGCTGGCGGCCGAGGCGGTGGGCTTCGTGGTCGCCTGGGCCGGCTTCGCCCTGGCCTCGCGCGCCATGTGCCTCGTTGCCGGGCGGGGGGCGCGCTGGCCGCGCTTCATCGCCGCCTGGAACTGGACCAACCTGGTGCAGTACGCGGTGCTGGCGCTGGTGGCCGTGCCCTCCATGACCGTGCTGCCCGGCTGGGCGGCGGACCTGCTGGGCATCCTCACCCTGGGCTACGTGCTGTGGCTGGTGTGGTTTGTGGCGCGCGCCGCGCTGGAGGTGCCGGGCGCCACCGCGGTGCTGTTCGTGGTGCTGGACCTGGCGCTGGGCCTGTTCACCCGCGGCTTCACCGCGCGCATCAGCGGGATGTAGGCGGCGCCCAGTCCGGCGCCTGCGCGTATTCCACCGCCATGAAGCACAGCCCCTCCGGCGGGGCGGTCTGCCCGGCCAGGCGGCGGTCGCGCGCGTCCAGCACGCGGCGGGGCCATTCCTCCGCCTCGGCGCCGCGGCCCACCGCGTGCAGCGTGCCGACCAGGTTGCGCACCTGGTGATGGAGGAAGGAGCGCGCGGCGGCCAGCACGTGCACCTCCTCGCCCACCCGCGTCACCTCCAGGCGCGACAGCGTCCGCAGCGCGTCCTTCGCCTGGCAGGAGGCGGCGCGGAAGGCGCTGAAGTCGTGCTTGCCCAGCAGGCCCTGCGCGGCGCGGTGCATCGCCCCGGCGTCCAGCGCCTGCGGCACGTGCCACACCTGCCCGGCCTCCAGCGCCGGCCGCGCCGGGCGGTTGAGGATGCGGTAGCGGTAGTGCCGCATCACCGCCGAGAAGCGCGGCGACCAGCCCGCCGGCGCCAGCGCCGCCGCGCGCACCGAGAGCGGGTGCGGCCGGGTGTGGAAGTCCAGCGCCGCGCGCAGCCGCTCGGGCGGCAGCGCGGCGGCGAGTTCGACCTCCGCCACCTGCCCCTCGGCATGGACGCCGGAATCGGTGCGGCCGGCGGCGGTGACGGTGGGCGGGGCACCGCCGTTCAGCGCCGCCGCCGCCTCCTCCAGCACCTGCTGCACCGTCACCAGGCCGGGCTGGCGCTGCCAGCCGTGGAAGCCCTCGCCCCGGTAGGCGATCAGGAGGGCGTAGCGAGGCATGGGCCGAAGTCGAAGCCGCGGCGCAGCGCGTCGGCGTCCATGGCCGGGCGGCCGGGCCGCTGCAGGCGGGTCAGGCGCAGCGCGCCGGCGCCGCAGGCCACCGTCAGGCCGGGGCCGGGCAGCACGGTGCCGGGCGGCGCCGCGCCCTCGGCCGGCACGGCTTCCAGCACGCGCACCGCCTCGCCGGCATGGAGGAAATGCGCGCCCGGCCAGGGGTTCATGGCGCGCACCCGGCGGTCCAGCGCCGCCGCGTCGGCGCGCCAGTCCAGCAGCCCGTCGGCCTTGGCCAGCTTGGGGGCGTAGGTGACGCCGGCCTCCGGCTGGGGCACCGCGGGGGGCCGGGCCGCCAGCGCCTCCAGCAGCAGGCGCGCGCCCAGGTCGGACAGCTGGTCGTGCAGCCAGGGCGTGGTGGCGCGCGGCGGCAGCGCCACGGCCTCGCGCAGCAGCATCGGGCCGGTGTCCAGCCCTTCCTCCATGCGCATGATGGTCACGCCGCTCTCGGCGTCGCCGTGCAGGATGGCGGCCTGGATGGGCGCGGCGCCGCGCCAGCGCGGCAGCAGCGAGGCGTGGATGTTCCAGCAGCCCAGCGCCGGCGCCTCCAGCATGGCCGGCGGCAGCAGCAGGCCGTAGGCCGCCACCACCGCCACCTCCAGCCCCAGGGCGCGGAAGGCGGCGTGCGCCGCCTCGTCGCGCCTCAGCCGGGCGGGGGTGCGCACCTCAAGCCCCAGCTCCAGCGCGGCGCGGTGGACGGGGCAGGGGGCCTCAAGCTGGCCGCGGCCGGCGGGGCGCGGCGGCTGGCAGTACACGGCGGCGACCTCGTGCCCCGCCGCGTGCAGCGCCCGCAGCGCCGGCACGGCGAAGTCCGGGCTGCCCATGAAGGCCAGGCGCATCAGTCGCGCCCCTTTGCCTTCTGCTCCTTGGCCAGCTTGCGCAGCAGCATGTTGCGCTTCAGCGCCGAGAGGTGGTCCACGAACAGCACGCCGTCCAGGTGGTCCAGCTCGTGCTGGATGCAGGTGGCCAGCAGGCCGTCCGCCCCCATCTCGCGCCGCGTGCCGTCCAGCTCCTGCCAGCGCGCCTTGATGCGCGCCGGGCGCTCCACGTCGGCGTACTGGCCGGGGATGGACAGGCAGCCCTCCTCGCGCAGCGTCCTCTCGGTGCTGTGGGCGACGATCTCGGGGTTCACCAGCACCATCGGCGCGCGGCTTTCCTCGTCCTTGCCCAGGTCCAGCACCACCAGCCGCAGCAGCTCCCCCACCTGCGGCGCGGCGAGGCCGATTCCCGGCGCGGCGTACATCGCCTCCAGCATGCGCGGCGCGAGGCCGCGCACCACCTCGGCGTCGGCCGGCGTCACGGGGCGCGCCTTGCGGCGCAGCAGGGGGTCGGGCACGACGAGGATGGGCAGGAGCGACATGGGCGCTGGGGTTAGCGCCGGCGCCGCGGGCTTGCAACGGCGCGGGGCGCGGGCCAAGTCTCCCGCGGGCGCCGCTGCCTCGCGGGGCGGCGCCCGCGCTTGCCGTCACCCAGGAGGCCGCCATGTCCCGCTCGCCGCTCTTCGGCTCGCCCCTCTTCCTGGGCTTCGACCACCTGGAGCAGATGCTGGACCGCGTCGGCAAGAACGCCGAGGGCTACCCGCCCTACAACATCGAGGCGACGGGCGAGGCCCGGCTGCGCATCACCCTGGCGGTGGCCGGCTTCTCCATGGAGGACCTGGCCATCACGCAGGAGGACAACCAGCTGGTGATCCGCGGCCGCCAGAAGGAGGACGGGGAGGGCCGCGTCTTCCTGCACCGCGGCATCGCGGCGCGGCAGTTCCAGCGCGCCTTCGTGCTGGCCGAGGGCATCGAGGTCGAGGGCGCCTTCCTGGACAACGGCCTGCTGCACATCGAGCTGAAGCGCCCGCTGCCCGAGGTGCGGGTGCGCTCCATCCCCATCGGCGGGCGCGCGGCCGGCAGCGCGCCGCAGCGCCTGCGCCCGGTGGCGCGCGAGGGCGAGGGCGTCTAGCCTCCCGGGAAAGCAACCCCGGAGGAACCCATGCGCCTTGCCCGCCGCGCCGCGCTCGCCACGCTGGCCATCCCCGCCCTCGCCCGCGCGCAGGAATGGCCCAGCGGGCCGGTGCGCTTCATCGTGCCCTTCGCGCCCGGCGGCTCCACCGACGCGGTCGCGCGCCTGGCCGCGCCGGGGCTGCAGCAGCGGCTGGGCGTGCCGGTGGTGGTCGAGAACCGCTCCGGCGCCGCCGGCAGCCTGGGCACCGCCGCGGTGGCCCAGGCGCGCAACGACGGCCAGACCTGGCTGCTGACCTTCGACAGCCACGCCACCCTGCCGGCGCTGCTGCCCAGCCTGCCCTTCAACCTGACGCGCGACCTCGACCCCGTGCTGCTGATCGGCGGCGCGCCCTACGTCATCGCCACGCGGCCGGACAAGCCCTACCGCACGCTGGCGGACGTGGTGGCGGCGGCGCGGGCGCGGCCGGAGGCGATCAACTTCGGCTCCACCGGCAATGGCACGGTGGGGCACCTGGCGATGATCCTGCTGCAGGCGCGCTCGGGCACGCGCATGGCGCACCTGCCCTATCGCGGCGGCGGGCTGGCGGTGAACGACACGGTGGCGGGCCACGTGGAGATGATGATCGGCTCCGCCGCGATGGTGGCGCCGCACATCGCCGGCGGCACGCTGCGCCCCGTGGTGCAGTTCGGGCCGGAGCGCCTACCGGCGCTGCGCGAGGTGCCGACCGCCGCCGAATCCGGCTTCCCCGGTCTGGAGGCCGAGGCGTGGTGGGGCGTCTTCGCCCCCGCCGGCACCCCGGCCGCCGCGCAGGCGCGGATGCGCGCCGCGCTGGCCGAGTCGTTCCGCGAGGAGCGGGTGGCGCGCACCATGACGGAGGCGCAGCAGGCCCGGCTGGTGCTGGGCGACGGCGAGGCCCTGCGCGCCTTCCTGGACCGCGAGGTGGCGAAGTGGGGCGCCGTGGTGCGCGAGCACCGGGTGACGGCGGACTGACGCCGCCGCCCCGGCGTGGCATGGTGCCCCCACCAGCCATGCCGGGATTCGATGGCCAATGGACCTGCGCCAGCTGAACACCTTCCTCCAGGTCGCCGAGCTCGGCTCGCTGTCGCGCGCGGCGGACCGGCTGCGCATCGCCCAGCCGGCGCTGAGCCGGCAGGTGCGGCTGCTGGAGGCCGAGCTGAAGGTGGCGCTGTTCGACCGGCACGGCCGCGGCATGGCGCTGACCCCGGCGGGCGAGAAGCTGCGCGCGCGCGCCGGCGCCATCCTGCGCCAGCTGGAGGAAGCGCGGGCCGACCTGGCGGAGGACGCCGGCACGGTGCGCGGCCGCGTGGTGTTCGGCATGCCGACCACCCTGGTGGACATCCTGGGCACCCGGCTGGTCGAGCGCTTCCTGGCGCTGCACCCGGAGGTGGAGCTGCGCGCCATCCCCGCCTTCAGCGGCTACCTGCTGGAATGGCTGCACGCGGGCGAGGTGGACATCGCCGTGCTCTACGGCAGCGAGGCGCAGGCCTCCACCCGGCTGTCGCCGCTGCTGGTGGAGAGCCTGTGCCTGGTGTCCCCGCCGGAAGGGGCGCCGGCGCCCGACCACGCGGTGCGCTTCGCCGCGCTGACGCAGCGGCGGCTCATCCTGCCCGGCCCGCAGCACGGCCTGCGCCGCCTGCTGGAGCGCGCGGCGCGCCGCGAGGGGGTGAAGCTGGCGGTGGCGGTGGAGGCCGACGCGCTGCAGATGCTCAAGGGCCTGGTGGCGCGCGGGCTGGGCAGCACCGTGCTGCCCCTGGCCGCGGTGCACGAGGATGTGCGCGAGGGGCGGCTGGCTGCCGCGCCCATCGTGGCGCCGGTGCTGTCGCGCCAGCTCGCTGTGGCGCTGCCGATGGGCCGCCCGGCCTCGCGCGCAGTGCGCCGCTTCGAGGAGGTGCTGCGCGCCGAGGTGGCGGCCATGGTGCGCGACGGGCTGTGGGAGGGGCGGCTGCTGGCGGCCGATACAATGCCGGCATAGGTGCATGGCCAGGATTGTGCTTTCCTGCCGGCCCGCGCCGCGCGATGAGGGGCGCGACCCAGACCGCACGGAACGCCCATGGACCACGCCCTGATCGCCGCCGACCCGCATGCCGAGATCCGCGAGGAGGTGCGCAAGCTCTGCGCCCGCTTCCCCGGCGAGTACTGGCGCGAGCTGGACGCCCGGCGCGGCTACCCCACCGAGTTCGTGCGCGCGCTGACCGAGGCCGGCTTCCTGGGCGCGCTGATCCCGGAGGAGTTCGGCGGCTCCGGCCTCGGCCTCTCGGCGGCCGCCGCCATCCTGGAGGAGGTGCAGGCGCAGGGCTGCAACGGCGCCGCCTGCCACGCCCAGATGTACATCATGGGCACCATCCTGCGGCACGGCAGCCCGGAGCAGAAGGCGAAGTACCTGCCCGGCATCGCCAGCGGCGAGCTGCGCCTGCAGGCCTTCGGCGTCACCGAGCCCACCAGCGGCACCGACACCACCGCCCTGCGCACCACCGCGCGGCGCGAGGGCGACAAGTGGATCGTCAACGGCCAGAAGATCTGGACCTCGCGCGCCGAGCATTCCGACCTGATGCTGCTGCTGGCGCGCACCACCCCGCGCGACCAGGTGGCGAAGAAGACCGACGGCCTGTCCACCTTCATCGTGGACATGCGCGCCGTGCTGGGCAAGGGCCTGACCATCCGCCCCATCCGCACCATGATGAACCACAATTCCTGCGAGGTGTTCTTCGACAACATGGAGGTCCCGGCGGAGAACCTCGTGGGCGTCGAGGGCAAGGGCTTCCGCTACATCCTGGACGGCATGAACGCCGAGCGCCTGCTGATCGCCGCCGAGTGCATCGGCGACGCCAAGTGGTTCACGCAGAAGTCGGTGGCCTACGCGAAGGAGCGCGTGCTGTTCGGCCGCCCGATCGGCCAGAACCAGGGCGTGCAGTTCCCCATCGCCCGCGCCTACGCCCAGATGCGCGCCGCCGAGGCCATCGTGCAGCGCGGCCTGGAGAAGTTCGACGCGGGCATCCCCTGCGGCGAGGAAGCCAACATGGGCAAGATGCTGGCCGCCGAGGCGAGCTGGGCGGCGGGCGAGGCCTGCGTGCAGACCCATGGCGGCTTCGGCTTCGCCGAGGAATACGACATCGAGCGCAAGTTCCGCGAGACGCGCCTCTACCAGGTGGCGCCGATCAGCACCAACCTTGTCCTTTCCTTCCTGGGCGAGCATGTGCTGGGCATGCCGCGCTCCTACTGAGCCGGCGCACGGGAGGACAGGAAGAATGAACCGACGCACCCTGCTGGGCGCCGCGCCCGCGCTGATCGCCGCGCCCGCCCTCGGGGGCCTCGCCGCCCGCCCGGCCGGCGCCCAGCCCGCCGGCGCCCAGCCCGCCAGCACCCAGCCGGCGTGGCGCCCCGAGCGCGGCGTGACCATGATCTGCCCCTTCGCCGCCGGCGGCGCCACCGACGTGATGGGCCGCCTCGCCGCCGGGCCGATGGGGCAGCGCCTGGGCCAGCCGGTGGTGGTGGAGAACGTCACCGGCGCCTCCGGCTCCATCGGCGCCGGGCGGGCGGCCCGCGCCAACGCCGATGGCCACACCATCCTGGTGGGCCATGTCGGCATCTTCGCCTTCAACCAGCACCTGTTCAACCGCCTGCCCTACGACCCGCTTTCCGACTTCGCCTACATCGGCGAGATCGGCACCAACCCGATGGTGCTGCTTGTGTCGCGCCAGTCGGGCATCCGCAGCATCGCGCAGCTGCGTGAGCGCGCGCGCAGCGGGCGGCTGACCATCGGCTCCTCCGGCCTGGGCACCACGCTGCACATGGGCGGCGCCATGCTGGTGCAGACCCTGGGCGGGCAGGGCGACCTGATCCCCTATCGCGGCGGCGCGCCCGCCATCAACGACCTGCTGGCCGGCATCCTGGACGTGGTGGTGGACCAGGCCATCACCGCCATCCCGGCCATCCAGGGCGGCGCGCTGCCGCTGGCGGTCACCGGCCCGCAGCGCCTGCCGCAGATCGCCGAGGTGCCGACGGCGCAGGAGGCCGGGCTGCCCGGGCTGACGCTGCAGGTGTGGAACATCCTCGCCGCGCCGCGCGCCACGCCCGCGCGCACTGTGCAGGCGCTGGCCGAGGCGCTGGACTTCGCGCTGGAGGACGCCACGCTGAAGGAGCGCTTCGCCACCTATTCCGCCATCGCCCCGCAGGGCGCGCAGCGCGGGCCGGCGGCGGCCGACGCGCTGGTGCGCCGCGAAAGCCAGGCCTGGGGCGAGTTCATCCGCTCCGCGCGGATCGAGCGCGAATGACGCCCAAGGGAGCGGGAAGCCGCCCATTGCAAGGGCTGCTGGTCGTCAGCATGGAGCAGGCGGTGGCCGCACCCACCTGCTCGGCCAAGCTGGCCGATGCGGGGGCGCGCGTCATCAAGGTGGAGCGCAAGGGCGAGGGCGACTTCGCCCGCCGCTACGACGCCGCCTGCAACGGGCAGTCCTCCTATTTCGTCTGGCTGAACCGCGGCAAGGAAAGCCTTGGCCTGGACCTGAAGGACGAGGGCGACCGCGCGCTGCTGCGGCGCCTGATCGCGAAGGCCGACGTCTTCATCCAGAACTTCGCCCCCGGCGCCATGGCGCGCGCCGGCTTCGCCTCCGCCGACCTCCGCGCCGCCAACCCGCGCCTGATCACCGTGGACATCTCCGGCTACGGCGAGGAGGGCGAGTACGCGGCGATGAAGGCCTATGACCTGCTGGTGCAGGCGGAATCCGGCCTGGCCAGCGTCACCGGCCGCGCCGAGGGGCCGGGGCGCGTCGGCTTCTCCGTCTGCGACATCGCCTGCGGCACCATGGCCCACGCCGCGGTGCTGGAGGCGCTCCTCGAGCGCGGCATCACCGGCCAGGGCAAGGGCATCTCCTGCTCGCTGTTCGACGGCATGGCGGACTGGATGAACGTGCCGCTGCTGTATTTCGAGGGCACCGGCAAGGCGCCGGCCCGCATCGGCCTCGCGCATCCCTCCATCTGCCCCTACGGCGCCTTCGAGACGCGGGACGGCGCATCGGTCCTCATCTCCATCCAGAACGAGCGCGAGTGGCAGCGCCTCTGCGCCACCTTCCTGGAGGAGCCGGAGCTGCCGCAGCGCGAGGGCTTCCGCTCCAACGTCGAGCGCGTGGCGAACCGCGCGGTGGTGGATGCCCATGTCGGCCAGGGCTTCGCGCGGCTGGGCCGGGCGGAATGCGCGGCGAAGCTGAACGCGGCGGACATCGCGTACGGCTTCGTCAACGGGGTGGATGGCCTGTCCGCCCACCCGGCGCTGCGGCGGGTGACGGTGCAGACCGAGGCCGGTCCGGTCGCCATCGCCGCGCCTGCGGCGCGCTTCAGCGATGGCGACCGCGCCCTGGGGCCGGTGCCGGCGCTGGACCAGCACGGCGCCGCCATCCGGGCGGAGTTCGCGGGCGGCTAGCTACCAGCGGCGCCCGCCGCGCCAGCCGCCGCCGCGATAGCCCCAGCCGGGGCGCGCATAGCCCCAGCCCGGCCGGCCCCACCCGGGCCGGCCCCAGCCGCCCCAGGGCGCGGGCCGGTAGGCCCAGGCATAGGGCCGCCACACCGGGCTGGGGCCCCAGCTCGGCCCCCACCAGCCGTGGTAGCGCGGCCAGGGCCGGTAGCCCCACCACCAGCCGGTGCCGATGCCGATGGAAACGGTGGGCGCCGCCGCCCAGGGCCCCAGCGCCGTGCCGCCCCAGGCCCAGTTCGACGTCGGCACCGTCGCCCAGCCCGGCGTGGCCGCCCAGGCGCGGTCCTCCGCCTCCCAGGGCGGGCCGTGGTCCCATTCATGGGCGGTCGGCGGCAGGGCCGCCTCCTGCGCCATGCCGCCCGGCGAGCCGGGCGAGGGCGGCGGGACATAGGCCCCGGGCGGCGCGCCGTCCACGGCGCAGCCGGCCAGGAGGAGAAGGAGGGCCAGGCGCTTCATCGCCTGACCTTAACGCCTTTCCGCCCCTCCCGGCGCGGTTTATCGAGGGGGCCGCGATGAACATCCTTTCCATCCAGTCCCACGTCGCCTACGGCCATGTCGGCAACGCCTCCGCCGTGTTCCCGCTCCAGCGCCTGGGGGCGGAGGTCTGGGCGGTGAACACCGTGCAGTTCTCCAACCACACCGGCTACGGCGCCTGGCGCGGCCAGGTGTTCGGGGCGGAGCTGGTGCGCGACTGCGTGCAGGGCATCGCCGAGCGCGGCGTGCTGCCGGGCTGCGACGCCGTGCTGTCCGGCTACATGGGCGACGCCGCGATCGGCGAGGCCATCCTGGACGCCGCGCGGCAGGTGAAGGCGGCCAACCCGCGCGCCCTGTGGTGCTGCGACCCGGTGATCGGCGATGTGGGCCGCGGCGTCTTCGTGCGCCCCGGCATCGGCGAGTTCCTGCGCGACCGCGCCCTGCCGGAAGCCGACATCGCCACCCCCAACCGGTTCGAGCTGGAATGGCTGACCGGCATGGCGGTGACGGACAGGGAATCCGCCAAGGCGGCCATCGCGGCGCTGCAGGCGCGCGGCCCGCGCTGCGTGCTGCTGACCAGCCTGGAGGCCGGGCCGGGGCGCATCGGCATGATGGCGGCGGAGGGCGGGCGGTTCTGGCACCTGGAGACGCCGCTGCTGCCGCTGAGCGTCAACGGCGCCGGCGACGCGGTGGCGGCGCTGTTCCTGTTCCACCGCCTGCGCAGCGGCGCCCCGGCCGAGGCGCTGGCCGCCGCCGCCGCCGCCGTGTTCGGCGTGCTGAGCCGCACCGCCGAGGCCGGCTCGCGCGAGTTGCTGACGGTGGCGGCGCAGGAGGAATGGGTGTCCCCCGCGCGCCGGTTCGACGCGCGGGAGGTGTAGCGCCTCAGGCGTGCGCCGGGCGGCGGCGGGCGGCGACCAGCCCCAGCAGGCCCATGCCCAGCAGCGCCAGCGAGGCCGGCACCGGCACGCCTGTCGGCACGAAGGGCGCGAAGGCGACGTTGTCGAACTCGAAGGCGAACTGGCTGGAGCGGAACACCACGCGGTCGAAGGCGCTGGCGGCGTTGCTGGCCGAGAGGTTGACGTAGGCCGTGCCGTCGGCTGCCTGGCTGCCGTTGGGGATCACCGCGTTCACGTCGTTGCCGGTGACGGTCGCGAGCAGGGTGGCGCCGCTGTAGAACAGGATGCTGTTGTAGGCGTCCACCGAGCCCCACAGCACGCCCAGGTAGGATTGCGGCGCGCTGAAGCTGAAGGTGATGGCCGAGGCGGCGACGGAGCCGGTGGAGCCGCTGGTCAGGTAGGGCGTGGCGTTCACGCCATCCGGCTGGTCGGGCGAGCCGAAGCCGTTCCCGTTGGCGCCGGACAGCACCGGCGCGGCGTACTGGCCCCCCACGTTGCCGGAGGCGACCTGCGCGCCCGGCGTGATGGTCAGGGTGTAGCCGCTGCGCGCGAACACGCCCGAGCTGCCTGGGGCGAGGTTGTCGAAGTTGTCGCGGGTGACGCCCACGGCGGTGGGGGCGCCGCCGATGGCGCTGTTGACGATGACGGCCGCGTCAGCCGCGACGGCGCCGCCGATGGCGAGGACAGTGCCCAGGAGGGCGGCACGGAAGGTGCTCATGATGGCTCCATCTCAAAATGCGGTATAATCCCGCCAGGAGCTATGCAGCTTCCGTGCCATTCGACCCAAAGTTTGAATAAGAACGAAAAATTGAGACGAATCCGCATGTATTCGCGAGAGGTGTCAAATTCGCTGACATCCCGCGTCAGCCCAGCAGCCCCACCCCGAGCAGGGCGAGGCCGGCGATGAACAGCGTGCTGGCCACCCCCAGCAGCAGCGGCCGCGCCCCGCGCGCCCGCAGCGCCTTCAGGTCGGTCGAGATGCCCAGCGCCGCCACCGAGGCCGCCAGCATCAGCGGCACCAGCGCCCGCGAGGCCTCGACCGCCACCGCCGGCACCAGCCCGGTGGAGCCCAGCACCACCAGCGCCAGGAAGCCGAAGGCGAACCACGGCACCGGCGCCTTCACCCGCGCCTGGCCGGCGGCACGGTCCTGCCGCGCCACCCACCAGCCCAGCGCCACCACCGCCGGCGCCAGCAGGAACACCCGCGCCAGCTTCATCACCGTGCCCGACTGCGCGGCCTCCGCCCCGCCGGCCGCCGCGGCGCCGACCGCCTGCACCACCTCGTGGATGGCCGCCCCGGCCCATAGCCCGTAGGCCCGGCCGGACATCCCCAGCAGGTCGCCCAGCAGGGGGAACAGGATCAGCGCCGCCGTGCCGCACAGGGTGATGACGGCCAGGGCGTAGGTCACGTCCTCGTCGCGGCCGCGCGCCACCTGGTTGGCGGCGACGATGGCCGAGGCGCCGCAGATGGCGGTGCCGGTGCCGATGAGCTGCGCCAGCGCCGGCTCCACCCCCAGCCGGCGGCCCAGCCAGATGGTGAAGGGCAGGGTCGCCGCCACCACCGCCACCGCCAGCGCCAGCGCGCCCGGCCCCAGCGCCGCCAGCTGCCCCAGCGTGACCTGCAGCCCCAGCAGCACGATGGCCGCGCGCAGCAGCGGCCGCACCGCGAAGGCGATGCCCGGCTTGATGGAGGCCGGCCGCCCCACCGCCGCGCCGATGCCGATGCCCGCCGCCAGCGCCAGCACCACCGGGTTCAGCGCGGCCACGCCGGTGGCGTCGCGCAGGGCGATGCACCCCCAGGCGACCAGCAGGCAGAGCAGGAGGCCCGGCGCGACGGCGCGCGCGCGGGCAAGGAACGGGCTGGGCGCGGCGGAGGCGCCGGCGGGTGCGGCCATGGGAGCTTTCGGGCGTTTCGTCCCCCGGACCCTCCCGCCGGGCCGCCGCGCCGTCAAGCCGCGGCGGGCACCTGCGCGAAGGCCTCGGCCAGCAGGGTGACGGAGCGCCGGCGCGCCGCCGCGTCGTGGCAGGGGGTCAGCACCGCCACCTCCGCCACGCCCAGCCGGGCGGCCAGGTCGGCGATGCCCTCGCGCACCTGCGCGGCGGTGCCGATCAGCGCCGACTCCCTCATGCGGTCCACCCGGGCGCGCTCGGCTTCCGTCCAGGGGTGGGCCTCGGCCTCGGCGGCGGTGGGCAGCGGCGGGTAGTGGCCGCGGTCGCGGTGCAGGCGCCACAGGGCGCGCGGCAGGAACAGGCGCTCCGCCTCCTCCCGCGTGTCGGCGGCCAGGGCGTAGACGGCCACCGCCCCGTGCGGCTTCCCCGCGCCCCGCCACGTCTCGCGGTAGATCGCCAGCGCCTCGGCCGCGCCGTGGCCGTCGGTGATGAAGTGGGCGAAGCAGTAGGGCAGGCCGAAGAAGGCCGCCACCTGCGCGCCGTAGTCGCTGGAGCCCAGGATCCAGCATTCCGGGCGCGTCTCCACCTGGGGCGAGGCGCGGATGGCGCGGAACGGGTGGCCCTCGGGCAGGCCGTCGCCCAGCCAGCCCAGCAGGTCGCGCACCTGGGCGGGGAAGTGGTCGGCGGCGGAGGCGGCGTTGGGGTTCAGCGCGTGGGCGGTGCGCCCGTCGCTGCCCGGGGCGCGGCCCAGGCCCAGGTCGATGCGGCCGGGGGCGATGGCCTCCAGCGCGCGGAACTGCTCGGCCACCTTCAGCGCGGCGTAGTGCGGCAGCATCACCCCCGCGCTGCCCACCCGGATGCGCCGGGTGGTGGCGGCGATGGCGGCGATCAGGATCTCGGGCGCCGAGCCCGCGTGGCTCTCGCTGTTGTGGTGCTCGGCCAGCCAGTAGCGGCGGTAGCCCAGCCCGTCGGCCAGCCGGGCCAGGGCCAGGGTCTCCTGGATGGCGTCGGCCGCGGTGCGGCCCGAGACGATTGTGGACTGGTCGAGGATGGACAGGGCAGGGAGCATGACGATGGCAAGCTAGGCATCCGCGCCCGGCTGCGCCAGCCTGCGCCGATGGATGACGAGGCGATGATGCGCCGCGCCCTGGCCCTGGCGGCCGGCAGCGCGGGCGGGCCGTTCGGCGCCGTGGTGGCGCGCGGCGGCGAGGTGCTGGGCGAGGGCGCCAACCACGTGGTGCCCGGCCGCGACCCCACCGCCCACGCCGAGGTGGTGGCCATCCGCGCCGCCTGCGCCCGGCTGGGCACCCACGACCTGTCGGGGGCCACGCTCTACACCTCCTGCGAGCCCTGCCCGATGTGCCTGGGTGCGGCCTGGTGGGCGCGCATCGGCGCCATCGCCTACGGCAACGGCCATGCGGAGGCCGCGGCGATCGGCTTCGACGACAGCGCCGTCTACGAGGAGATGCGCCGCCCGCTGGAGGCGCGGCGGATCCCCATGCGCCGCCTGCTGGCGGCGGAGGCGTGGGAAGGCTTCCGGGCCTGGAAGGCGCGGGCGGACCACGTGATGTACTGAGGGCGGATGGTGCTGTTGGAGAGGATTGAACTCTCGACCTCTCCCTTACCAAGGGAGTGCTCTACCACTGAGCTACAACAGCAGCGCGGCGCCGTCCTACCCATGAACGCCCCGCGCCGCAAGGGGGTGGGCCGGGTTGCCCTCGCGCCGGGGCGCGTGTAATCCCGCGGCCTCACCCGCAACACACCCAGTCACGAAGGCGGCCGCCCATGGCGAAGATGCAGGCCAACCAGATGCGTGCCGGCATGGTCATCGAGTTCGAGGGCCAGCGCTACACCATCCTGAAGCAGAACATCATGATCCCCGGCAAGGGGAACGCGATCATCCAGGTGGACATGCGCAACATCAAGACCGGCGCCAAGAAGGACCAGCGCTGGCGCACGGCCGACACCGTGGAGCGCCTGACCACCGAGGACAAGGAGTTCACCTACTCCTACGCCGAGGGCGAGATGCTGGTCCTGATGGACCCCGAGACCTACGAGCAGACCCAGGTGCCCAACGCCATCCTCGGCGACCGCCTGGCCTTCCTGCAGGAGAACATGACGGTCAACGTCCGCCTCATCGAGGGCGAGCCCGTCTCCATGGACCTGCCAGAGACGGTGGTGCTGGAGATCACCGAGGCCGACCCGGTGGTGAAGGGGCAGACCGCCTCCTCCTCCTACAAGCCGGCGCTGCTGGCCAACGGCGTCAAGACCATGGTGCCGCCCTTCATCACCGCCGGCGAGAGGATCGTCGTCCGCACCGAGGACGCCTCCTACGTCGAGCGCGCGAAGGGCTGAGCGCGTGTCCGGCGCCTCGCCCCGCCTGTCCCCCGCGCTCAACGTGGTGGTCGCCGCCGTCCGCAAGGCCGGCCGCCGCCTGCTGCGCGACTTCGGGGAGGTGGAGCAGCTCCAGGTCCAGTCCAAGGCGCCGGGCGACTTCGTGAGCGAGGCCGACCTGCGCGCGGAGAAGACCCTGCGCGAGGACCTCGGCCGCGCCCGCCCCGGCTTCGCCTTCCTGCTGGAGGAGGCGGGCGAGCAGGGCGACAAGGACTGGGAGTGGCGCTGGGTGGTGGACCCGCTGGACGGCACCACCAACTTCCTGCACGGCATCCCCCACTGGTGCATCAGCGTGGGCGTGGAGAAGCGCCTGTCCGCGGAGCGCACCGAGATGGTGGCCGGCGTGGTCTACAACCCCGTCGCCGACGAGCTGTTTTGGGCCGAGAAGGGCATGGGCGCCTTCCTGAACGACCGGCGCATCCGCGTCTCCGGCCGGCGGGACCTGCACCAAGCGCTGTTCGCCACCGGCATCCCCTTCGCCGCCACCGGCCACAAGGGCGAGTTCGTGCAGACCCTGGCGCGGCTGATGCCCGCCGTCTCCGGCATCCGCCGCTTCGGCTCCGCCGCGCTCGACCTCGCCTGGACCGCCGCCGGCCGCTACGACGGCTACTGGGAGCTGGGGGTGAACAAGTGGGACATCGGCGCCGGCGTGGTGCTGGTGAAGGAGGCCGGCGGCTACGTCACCGACCCGCAGGGCGGCGACACCCACCTGGCCACGGGCAACCTCGTCGCGGCCAACACCCAGCTGCACGGCCGCCTGCGCGAGGCGGTGCAGGCCGGCATCGAGGCCGTGGCCGCCCGCGCCCCCGCCAGGGGCTGAGATGCGCCGGCGCGCGCTGCCCCTGCTGCTGCTGGCCGCCCCCGCGGCCGCCCAGCCCTGGAACGAGCCGGCTCTGCCCATGGCGCCGGGCCTTGCCCCCATCGCCCCCGCCGGCTGGCGCCTGCTGTTCGCCCCCGGCCGCGCCGAGCCCGACGCCGCCCAGGCCGCGGCGCTGCGCCGCATCGGCACCCGGCTGCAGGAACGCACCGCCGGCCGCGTCACCCTGTTCGCCGAGGCCGCCGATTCGGGGGACCTGTCGGACACCCGCCGCCTGTCCCTGGCCCGCGCCCGCGCCGTCTCCGCGGCGCTGGTGGAGGGCGGTCTGGCCGAGCGCCGGGTGGACATCCACCCCGCCGGCGCCGGCGGCGACCTGGTGGACATCCTCCCCCCCGGCGTGACGCGGGCGGTCCCGTCCCGCTAGTGTGGCCGCGATGACGCGGCCTCTCCCCTATCTCTGGCGCATGCTGGGCTTCCTCGCGCTGGTCGGCCTCGTCGCCGTCCTTCTGCACGCCGAGCTGCTGGCCGCCTTCTCCGCCAACCCGGTGCTGAACGGCGTCATCCTCGCCGTGGCGCTGGGCGGCGTGGCGTGGAACATCCGCCAGGTGCTGCTGCTGCGCGCCGAGGTGGACTGGCTGGAGGGCTTCGTCTCCCCGCGCGACGGCGCCCGCGCCCGGCCGACGCCGCGGCTGCTGGCGCCGATGTCCGCCATGCTGGCCGCCCGGCGGTCCGACCGCTTCTCCCTCTCGGCCGGCGCCATGCGCTCCGTGCTCGACGGCGTGTCCTCCCGCCTGGACGAGACGCGGGAGCTGTCGCGCTACATGACGGGGCTGCTGATCTTCCTGGGGCTGCTGGGCACCTTCTGGGGCCTGCTGCTGACCATCGGCGCGGTGGCGGAGGTGATCGGCGGCATGAACCTGGGCACGGGGGACGTGAACGCCCTGTTCAACCAGCTCAAGGCCGGGCTCGCGCAGCCGCTGCGCGGCATGGGGGTGGCGTTCTCCTCCTCCATGCTGGGCCTCGCCGCCGCGCTGGTGCTGGGCTTCCTCGACCTCACGGCGGGCCAGGCGCAGAACCGCTTCTACACCGAGCTGGAGGACTGGCTGGCCGGGCAGACCCGCCTGTCCTCCGGCGTGCTGGGCGACGGCGCGGGCGAGGGCGGCGGCACGGTGCCCGCCTACCTCCAGGCCCTGCTGGAGCAGACGGCGGAGAACCTGGAATCCTTGCAGCAGGTGATGGCGCGCGGCGAGGAGGCGCGCGGCGCCAACGCCGCCGCCCTGGCCCAGCTGGCCGAGCGCATGGCGGTGCTGACCGACCAGATGCGCGCCTCCCAGGGGCTGATGCAGCGGGTGGCGGAGGCCCAGGCCGCCCTGGCCCCCGCCCTGGGCAAGCTGGGCGAGGGCGCGCTGGACGAGGCCAGCCGCGCCCACCTGCGCAACACCGAGATCTACCTGGCGCGCCTGCTGCAGGACATGAACGAGGGGCGCGACCGCGCCACCGCCGAGCTGCGCTCGGAGATCAAGCTGCTGACGCGCACCATCACCGCCCTGGCCGGCCCGCCCGATGGCCCGGCCTAGGCGCGGCGGGGCCATCGAGCCCTGGCCGGGCTACGTGGACGCGCTGTCCACGCTGCTGATGGTCACCATCTTCGTGCTGCTGGTGTTCGCGCTGGCGCAGGGCTTCCTGTCCTCCGCCCTGTCCACCCGCGACGCGGCGCTGGAGCGCCTGAACCGCCAGGCGGCCGAACTGGCCGAGATGCTGGCGCTGGAGCGCGGCGGCGCGGCGGAGCTGCGCGCCCTGCTGGCCCGCACGCAGGAAGAGCTGCGCGGCGCCGGCGAGGCGCGCGACGCCCTGTCCGTCCAGCTGCGCGCCGCCGGGCTGGAGCGCGACCGCAGCGGCAGCGAGGCCGCCGCCCTGCGCGCCGAGCGCGACCGCCTGGCCCAGCGCCTGAGCGACCTGGACGCCGCCCGCGCCGGCGCCACCCAGCGCCTGACCGGCGCCGAGGCGCGGCTGGCCGACGCGCTGGCCCGCGCCGAGGCCGCCCAGGCCGACGCCGCCCGCAGCCTGGAGCGCCTGGGCGCCGAATCCCGCGCCCGCGCCGCCACCGAGGCCGCCCTGGGCACCGAGCGCGACGCCCGCGCCGCCACCGACCGCGCCCTGGCCAGCGAGCGCGGCGCCCGCGCCGCCGCCGAGACGCGCCTGGCCACCGCCGAGGGCGCGGTGGCCGAGCGCGACCGCCGGCTGCGCGAATCGGAAGGCGCTCTGGCCACCGCCCGCGCCGACCTCGCCGCGCTGCGCCGGCAGGCGCAGGAGGCGGCGGCGCAGCTGGAGCAGGCCCGGCGCGACATCGCCGCCCTGCGCGAGGCCCAGGCGGCGCTGGACCGCACCGTGCGCGCCGACCGCGCCACCATCGAGGCCCGCCTGTCCGACATCGCCCGGCTGGAAGAGGAGGTCGCCCGCCTCGCCGCCCTGCGCGACCGCCTGCAAGCCAGCCTGGAGACGGAGCGCCGCGGCGCGGCGGCGGAGAACGCGCGCCTCTCGGAGGCCGCCCGCGCCCAGGTGGCGCTGCTGACGCGGCAGCTGGAGGAGCTGCGCGGCCAGCTCAACCGCCTCGCCAACGCGCTGGACGCCGCCGAGGCGCGCGACCGCGAGAGCGACGCCCAGGTGGTGAACCTGCGCGCCCAGCTCAACGCCGCCCTGGCGCAGCGGGTGGAGGAGCTGCAGCGCTACCGCTCGGAGTTCTTCGGCCGCCTGCGCGAGGCGCTGGGCGACCGGCCGGAGCTGCGCGTGGTCGGCGACCGCTTCGTGTTCCAGAGCGAGCTGCTGTTCCCCCCCGCCTCGGCCGAGCTGTCGCCGGGCGGGGCGGCGCAGATCCGCCAGTTGTCGCGCGTGCTGCTGGACATCGCCGCGCGCATTCCCGCCGACGTGCCCTGGGTGCTGCGGGTGGACGGCCACGCCGACCGCAACCCCATCCGCGGCGGCCGCTTCGCCTCCAACTGGGAGCTGTCGGCGGCGCGGGCCATTGCGGTGGCCAACCTGCTGATCGAGGCCGGGCTGCCGGCCAACCGCGTCGCCGCCGCCGCCTTCGGCGAGCACCAGCCGCTGGACAACGGCGACACCGCCGAAGCCTTCGCCCGCAACCGGCGCATCGAGCTGCGCCTGACCGACAGATAGGCCGCCATGCTGCGCATCCCGGACAATTCCCTGCTCCGCCACAAGCTGGCCCGGCTGCGCGACCGGCGCACCGACAGCGCCGCCTTCCGCCGCCTGCTGGCCGAGATCGGCGCCATCCTCACCGCCGAGGCGCTGGCCGACCTGCCCGAAGCCCCGGTGGCCTTCGAGACGCCGGTGCAGCCCATGCGCGCGCCGATGCTGGCCTCGCCCGAGCCCTGCCTGGTGGCGGTGCTGCGCGCCGGGCTGGGGCTGCTGGAAGGCGCCCGCGCCATCCTGCCCGAAGCCCCGGTCGGCCACCTGGGGCTGGTGCGCGACGAGCACACGCTGGTGGCCAGCGAATACGTGGTGCGCCTGCCGCGCGACCTGGCGGAGCGCGGGGCGCTGGTGCTGGACCCCATGCTGGCCACCGGCGGCAGCGCCGCCCAGGCGGTGGCGCGGGTCAAGGCGGCGGGCGCGACCGGGGTCCGCTTCGCCTGCGTGGTGGCCGCGCCGGAGGGCGTGGCGCGGCTGCGCGGCGAGCACCCGGACGTGCCGGTCATCGCCGCCGCCCTGGACGAGCGCCTGGACGCCCGCGGCTACATCGTGCCCGGCCTGGGCGACGCCGGGGACCGCTGCTTCGGCACGGAGTGACATTCAGTCAGGGTCATGCTGCGCTGCATGCAACCCGTGCCCGGTCTGTTCGTTCTGCATATGTCGGGAACCAGCCGCCGCCGCCCTGCATGACGCTTTCCCCCGGGAAGCCCAGCAACGCGCGCACCGGGGGCGGGTTCCCATCAACCCGAACGAGGACCCGCAACATGGATGGCTCCGTCCGCGCCGGCACCGATGCCCTGCCCATCTACTGCTTCTCGCATCTCCGGTGGGGCGGCGTGTTCCAGCGGCCGCAGCACCTCATGTCCCGCTTCGCCCGCGCCCGCGACGTCTTCTTCATCGAGGAGCCGGTGCATGGCGAGGAAGCCCGCCTGCACATGCACGCGTGCCCGCGCACCGGCGTGACGGTCTGCACCCCGCACCTGCCGCATGGCGCGGGCGAGGCGGCGCTGACCGCCATGCTGGACGCCCTGCTGGCCGACAAGGGCCCGGGCATAGCCTGGTACTACACCCCGGCCACGCGCTCCTGGTCGGCCCACGTGCAGTGGAAGGCCCTGGCCTATGACATCATGGACGAGCTGTCCGCCTTCCGCTTCGCCCGCACCGACCTGCCGGAGCTGGAGCGCCGCCTGATCGCGGAGGCGGACGTGGTGTTCACCGGCGGACGCTCCCTGTTCGAGGCCAAGAAGCACCTGCACGGCAACATCCACTGCTTCCCCTCGGGCGTGGACCGCGCGCATTTCGCCCAGGCCCTGGCCGGCCTGCCCGACCCGGCGGACCAGCACCCCATCGCCCGCCCGCGCCTGGGCTATTTCGGCGTCATCGACGAGCGCCTGGACCTCGACCTGCTGCGCGCCATCGCCGAGGCG
Organism: Sabulicella flocculans; assembly: GCF_045449635.1. Classification (NCBI taxonomy): domain Bacteria; kingdom Pseudomonadati; phylum Pseudomonadota; class Alphaproteobacteria; order Acetobacterales; family Acetobacteraceae; genus Sabulicella; species Sabulicella flocculans. Next base: position 36,115 of record NZ_JBJJBR010000002.1, read on the forward strand.
AAGCCCGACTGGCAGGTGGTCATGGTCGGCCCGGTGGTGAAGGTGAGCGAGGAGGAGCTGCCCAAGGCCGCCAACATCCACTGGCTCGGCGGGCGCGACTACAAGGAGCTGCCGGGCTTCCTGGCCAACTGGGACGTGGCGCTGATGCCCTTCGCCCTGAACGAGGCGACGCGCTTCATCTCCCCCACCAAGGCGCCCGAGTACCTGGCCGGCGGCAAGCCGGTGGTCTCCACCCCCGTCGCCGACGTGGTGTCGCGCTACGAGGGGCTGGAGGCGGTGCAGGTGGCGGGCTCGGCCGAGGCCTTCGTCGCCGCCTGCGAGCGCGCCCTGCGCTGGGAGAAGCTGCCCGACCAGGCCAAGGTGGACGCGATGCTGGAGGCGATGAGCTGGGACGGCATCCACGCCGCCATGGCCGCGCTGGTGCACCGCGCCGCCGCGCGCAAGGGCACGGCGGCGCCGGCGCTGCGCGTGGTGCCCTCCAAGGCGGCGGACTACCTGGTGGTGGGCGCGGGCTTCGCCGGCTCCGTCATGGCCGAGCGCATCGCCTCGGCCGGGCACAGGGTGCTGGTGGTGGACCGCCGCCAGCACATCGCCGGCAACGCCTATGACCACCACGACGCCGCGGGGGTGCTGATCCACCGCTTCGGCCCGCACATCTTCCACACCAACAGCGACGAGGTGCTGGCCTACCTCTCGCGCTTCACCCAGTGGCGCCCCTACGAGCACCGCGTGCTGGCGGAGGTGGAGGGGCAGATGCTGCCCATGCCCATCAACCGCACCACGCTGGAGAAGCTGTTCAACGTGACCCTGGCCGACGAGGCCGCGGCGCAGCAATTCCTCGACGGCCTGGCCGAGCCGGCCGGCGAGATCCGCACCGCCAAGGACTTCGTCATCAGCGCGGTGGGCAAGCGCCTCTACGAGCTGTTCTTCGAGGGCTACACCCGCAAGCAGTGGGGCCTGGACCCGTCGGAGCTGGACAAGTCCGTCACCGCCCGCGTGCCCACCCGCACCAGCCTGGACGACCGCTACTTCACCGACAAGCACCAGTGCATGCCGCTGCACGGCTTCACGCGCATGTTCGAGAACATGCTCGACCACCGCAACATCACCGCGATGGTCGGCGTGGACTTCAACGAGGTGCCGCGCGGCGAGTTCGGCCACGTCATCTACACCGGGCCGGTGGACGCCTATTTCGGCCACCGCTACGGCGCGCTGCCCTACCGCTCGCTGCGCTTCGAGCATGAGACGGTGGACCAGGAGTGGGTGCAGCCGGTGGCGACGGTGAACCAGCCCTCGGCCGCGGTGCCCTTCACCCGCACCACCGAGTTCAAGCACCTGACCGGCCAGCAGCACCGCAAGTCCAGCCTGTGCCGGGAGTTCCCGACGGCGGAGGGCGAGCCCTACTACCCCATCCCCAACCCGGCCAACGCGGCCCTGTTCAAGAAGTACGAGGCGCTGGCGGATGCCGAGAAGGGCGTGACCTTCCTGGGCCGCCTGGGCACCTACCGCTACATGAACATGGACCAGGTGGTGGGGCAGGCGCTGGCCACGGCCCGGCGGCTGCTGCCCGCGCAGCAGGGCGGCGGCTCGGCCCGCACCGCCATCCAGGTGGCCGCGCCCGAGAAGGCGTGATGCCGTTCCGCTCCTTCGCGCTGGGGGGCTTCGAGGGGTCCACGCACCGCCGGCGCGACCGGCGGCGCGTGGACACCATCGCCAGCTCCGCGCACGACCTGCACGCGGCGCGCGACTACGCGCTGATGCGGGAGCTGGGCATCGGCGCGACGCGCGAGGCGCTGCGCTGGCACCTCATCGAGCCGGCGGAGGGGCGCTACGACTGGTCCTCCGTGCTGCCCATCCTGCGCGCCGCGCGGGCGCATGGGGTGGAGGTGGTGTGGGACGTCTGCCACTGGGGCGTGCCGGAGGGGCTGGACGTCATGTCCACCGCCTTCCCGGCGCGTGCCGCCCGGCTGGCCCGCGCCTTCGCCCGCCTGCTGCGGGAGGAGGGGGCGCCGGCCGCCGGCTGGGTGCCGATGAACGAGATGTCGTTCTGGGCCTGGGCGGGCGGCGACATGGGCCATTTCGAGCCCTGGCTGGAAGGGCAGGGCGACGCGCTGAAGCGCCAGCTGTTCCACGGCCACCTGGCGGTGGTGGAGGCGCTGCGCGCCGCCGGCGAGCGCGCGCCGGTGATCGTGGCCGAGCCGCTGATCAACGTGGTGCCCGAGCCCGGCGACCCGGAGGCGGCGCGCCTCGCCGCCGGCCACAACGAGGGCTCCTTCGCCATCGTGGACTGGCTGCTGGCCGCCGACCGTTCCAGCGTGGACGTGGTGGGGTTCAACCACTACCCGCACAACCAGTGGGTCTGGGACGGGCCGCAGATCTGGTGGGATGACGGCCGGTTCCGCCGCCTGGCCAGCCTGCTGGCTGATGCCCACCGCCGCTTCCGCAAGCCGCTGATGCTGGCCGAGACCGGCGCGGAGGAACCGCGCGGCGACGCCTGGATGGGCTACGTCGCCGAGGAGGTGGCCCGCGCGCTGGACGCCGGCGTGCCGGTGGAGGGCGTGTGCATCTACCCCATCATGGACTACGCCGGCTGGGACAACGACCGCCACGTGCCCTGCGGCCCCCTGCGGCGCGACGCCGTGCAGCATCGCCACCTCCGCCCCGGGCAGGCGGCGGCGGTGCGCGCCCTCAACGCCATTCCCGCGCGGCGCCGCGACGCCCGCGCGGCCTGACCCGACAGAGGAGGACACCCCCATGCCGATGACGATGGACAAGCTGTTCCTGGACACGCTGAAGGACGTCTACTACGCCGAGCGCCAGGTGCTGAAGGCGCTGACCAAGCAGGCCCGCGCCGCCCAGCACCCCGAGCTGAAGCAGGCCTTCACCCTGCACAAGGAGCAGACCCAGGGCCAGGTGGAGCGCCTGCAGCAGGTGTTCGAGGCGCTGGGCAAGCGCGCCCAGGGCGTCACCTGCGAGGCGATGAACGGCATCCTGGAGGAAGCGAGCGAGCTGATCGAGGAGGAGCCGGAGCCCGGCCCGGTGCGCGACGCCGGCCTGCTGGCCGCGGCGCAATGCGTCGAGCACTACGAGATCGCGCGCTACGGCACGCTGATCGCCTGGGCCCAGGCCGCCGGCAAGGCGGAGATCGTCGAGCTGCTGGACCAGAACCTCGCGGAGGAGAAGCAGACCGACGAGCTGCTCACCCGCCTGGCCGAAAGCATCCTGAACCCCGAAGCCGCCAAGCGCGGCTGAGGCACGTTCCGCCTTGGCGGAGACGCCAAGGCAGCCACTGGCTCCGTGACCCCGGTTCCGTGCAGCGGAGCCGGGGTCCGGAACGCCACCCGCGGCGACGCGCCCCTAGAACTCCTGCACCACCCCTTCCGCAAGGTCCGCCAAAGTCTGGCGGTCGCGGATGCGAAGCTTCTGGTGGGCCGGCTCCTCCACCCACTTGGCCTTCTTGAAGGCGGTGAAGGTGCGGCTCACCGTTTCCAGCGTCAGCCCCAGGAAGTCGCCGATGTCGGAGCGCGTCATCGGCATCGGCAGCGGGTCGGGCAGGGCGCCGCGGCGGCGCCAGGCTTCCTCCAGCCCCAGCAGGAAGGACGCCACCCGCGCCTCGGCCGAGCGGCGGCCCACCGTCACCAGGTGCTCCTGCGTGGCCGCCAGCTCCGCCAGGCACATGTCCAGCAGGCGGCGCTCCATCACCGGGTAGCGGCGCAGCAGCGTGTCCAGCCGCCGGCGCTCGATCTTGCAGAAGGCGCCGGAGGTCAGCAGCTCGGCGTCGTAGGGATAGGTGGCGGCGGCGCCGTAGCCGACGATGTCGCCGGGGAAGCGGAAGCCCACCACCTGCTGCTTGCCGTCCGCCAGCAGCCGCGACAGCTTCACCACCCCGGACGAGATGGAGAAGGCGCGGCTGGCCTGGTCGCCCTCGCGGAACAGCACCGAGCGCGCGGGCTGCGCGAAACGCTCGCTGTCGGCGGAGATGTCGTCCAGCGCGGCCGCATCCAGCGGCTGGCAGAGGCCGGTGAGGCGGCTGCCGCAGTTCACGCAGGGGTCGGTCCGCGTGGCTTCGCGCAACGCGGGCCGCGTGGCGTCCAGTGGGTTCACCGCTTTGCTCCTCGTCGAGCCCGGAACGTAATGCTGCACATGGCCGGGTTTCAAGCTTGGCGGCGGGTCGCCCCTGCCCTGCGCCACGGGCAGGGCAGGGGCGGGAAGGCTCAGTCTCCGGTCAGGGTGAAGGCGCCGGGATTGACCGTCAAGGTGCCCGGGCCGGCCACCGCGGCGGGGCTGCCCAGCGCCGACCAGGTCAGCGCGTTGCCGCCGGCGGCGGCATCGAACAGCCCCACATGGGTGAAGGTGCCGGCGGCGGCGGTGAAGGTGAAACGCACCGCCTCCGCGTTGGCCTGGACGCCGGTGCCGGTGAACACGACGCGCTGGCGGGCGTAGCCGTTGCCCACCGGCTCGCCGGACAGGCCGGTGGCGTCGTTGCCGCCGGTGCCCAGCGCCAGGAAGGCGCCGGTCGGCAGGGCGGGGCTGCGGCCGGCGACGGCGCGGGCCAGCAGGTTCTTGGCGTGGTCGGTCAGGCTGGACATGCGTGCGTTCTCCTTCAGATGTCGGCGGCGTGGGCGAACAGCGGCGCGGCGCCGTCAGGGCCGGGCTCGCCGCGGATGGCGCGGTAGACCTCCTCGATGGCGAGGTCCCCCGCGGTGACGGGCGCCTGCGGCCCGAAGCGGAAGGCCAGGCGGTGCATCGGCGCCTTGCCGGCGCGGCGCGCCGCCTCGTCGCGGAAGCCGTGCAGCACGGCGTCCAGCACGCCCGCGTTGCGGTCCAGCTGCAGGTGGGTGATGCGCCAGTACGCGGCGCTCACCCCCGTGTTGTCGAGCTCGATGGGAAGCATGAAGGCCATGGGGCGGGGTCTCCTCGTGGGGGGAAGGGGTTCAGGCGGCGACTTCGACGGACAGCACCCGGCACACCCAGCGGATGGTCTTGTTCGCCTCGCCGGTCGCGCTCACCGCCAGGCCGCCATTGGCGGTGTCGGCGGCCAGGGTGAGCAGCCAGGCGGCCGCGCCGGCGTCGCGCAGGCCGGCGGCGAAGCCCGTGCCCGGCGTCACCGCCGCCAGCGCCGCGCCGGCGAAGGCGGTGCCGCCGACGAAGGCGGTGGTGGCGGCGCTGCCGCCGCGGCGCAGCAGCACGTTCACCTCCCAGGAGGCGCTGTCGCCCACCGTGCCGGCGGTGCCGGCGGTCTGCTGCGCCACCACCATCAGCTTCAGGCGGCTGGTGCCGTTGTTGGGCAGGTTCAGCGTGTTCGCCGCCCCGGGCGCCGCGTTGTCGGCGGTCAGCCGCGCCGCCGCGCCATCGGTGGTGACGCGCGCCAGCAGGAACTCGCCCAGCTGCGCGTCGCCCGCGGCGCCGAAGGACGCGCCGCCGCCGAAGGCGATGCGCCCGACATGCCCGCGGGTGGAGGCCGCCGCCCCGCCGGGGATGGCGCTCCATTGCCCGGAGGCGACGTTGGACGACCCGCCGCCGATGGCCGAGGACACGCCGGAGGCGGCGTTGTTGAACCCGCCCGCCACCGTGGCCTGCAGGGCGGTGGCCGCGTTGTCGTTGCCCCCGCCCACCGTGGAGCGCGAGGCGGTGGCCGAGCAGTTGTCGCCCCCCGCCACCGTGCTGTCGGCGCCCGAGGCGGTGTTGTTGCGCCCGCCGCCCAGCGTGGCATTGGCGCCGGAGGCGACGCGACCGGCGCTGGAGCGCGTCTGCTGCCAGTCCACCGCGTTGGCGCCGCGCGCGTTGCCGCCCGCCGCGGTGGCATCCGGCGCGGCGGCCGTCAGCGCGCCATTGCCCTTGGGCGACAGCACCAGGCCGACATGCGCGTCCGCCCCGGCGGCCTGGATGCCCACCCGGCCCGGCGCCCCGGTGGCGCCGCCGGCCAGCTGCACGAAGTTCACCGCCGACGGCACGTGGGCCACCACCGCCTGGGTGCCGGCGCCGCTGCGCAGCAGCACGCCGCCGCTGCCCTTGCCTTCCAGCACCAGCTCCAGGTTGGCGTCGGCGCCCGCCGCCTGCAGGGCCGGCGCCGCGCCCGCCGCGCCGCCCTGGGCGCGCAGGCGGTTGGCCGCGCCGGCGGGCGTCGCCACCTCGAAGCCGTGCGCGCCGGCCGGGCCGCCCAGCGTGGCGCTGCCCGGCGCCAGCCGCAGCGCCTCCGCCCCCGCCACCGAGGCGGCCAGGGCATTGGCCGCGGGCAGCGAGAGGCCGGCATCCGCCGCCCCCACCGCCAGCGCCGGCCGCGCCGGGCTGCCCGCGGGCGTCACCAGCCCGAAGGAGGCGTTGGTGCCCGGGTTCACCGCCGGGCCGTTGTTGGTGACGCCCTCCAGCAGCGGGGCGGAGGGCAGCAGCACCCGGTTGGGCGTGCCGGAGGCCACGTGCGCCACGTGCACGGCGGCGGCGCCGTTGTTGCGCTGGTTGAAGTTCACGACGCGCAGCGCGCCGATGTCCAGCCGGTTGCCGGCGCCCTCGACGCGGATGGCGTGGTCCTCCACGTCGTCCACCCGAAGCTGGCCCAGCTGCACCCGCGCGTTGGAGGCGCCCAGCAGGATGCCGACCGAGCCCGGCAGGTGCGCGCCGCCGCCGTTCCACAGCTCGCACTGCACCGTCATGGCGTCCACCTGGCCGTCGGTGTTCGCCGCCTCGATCCAGATGCCGTGGCGCACGAAGTCGGCATAGGCCTGGCCGATGGAGAACTTCTGCGTGTAGCCGGCGGCGGAGGCGCCGAAGCGGAACATCGCCCGCGCGCCCAGGGTGAAGGCCTGGTCCACGAACACGCCGTCCACCCGGCGGAACACCAGGCTGTCGTGGTTGGCCTGCTGCCAGCGCAGCACGTTGTCGTTGGCCGACCAGAAGGGCCACAGGTGCAGGCTGGCGATGCGCACCACGTCGTAGATCTCGTCGTACTCGACGCCGGTGGTGAAGCACTGCCCGCGCAGGCGCCGGATGTCGGTGCGCCCCGAGTTGCGCACCAGGATGCCCTTGTTCACCGGCGAGAGCATCACGTTGTCGAAGTCCACCCCGCCCAGGCAGTCCAGCACCCGGAAGAACCACTCGTAGGGGGTGGGCGCCCAGCTGCCGGTCATGCTGGCGGTGTGCGCCTCGCGCACCGCGAGGTCGCGCACGGCCGAGCCGCGCGCGGCGATGCCGGTGAAGGTGAGGGGAAACAGGCCCGGCGTGGTGCAGGTCAGCCAGGTGCCCTCGCCGGGGTTGCCGCCCTCGCTGAAGCCCTGGCCCTGCAGGCGCACCGCGCCGCCGGTCACCACCACCGGCGTGCCGATGCGGTAGGTGCGCGCGCCGAGGTGCACGACGCCGCCCGCCGCGCCCAGCGCGTTGATGGCGGCCTGCAGCGCCGGCCCGTCATCGGCGGTGCCGTTGCCGGCGGCGCCGAAGTCGCGCACGTGCACGCCGCGCTCGGCCAGCACGTGGGCGCGGATCTGCGCCAGGCTGGCGCGCCGCGTCACCGGGGTGCCGAGGCCCTGGGTGAGCGGCGCGACGTCGCCGTCCGCCAGGCTGGCGGCGGCGGGGAGTTCGCTGATCTTGAGGTCGGGCATGGGCTCCGTTCCGGACAGGGGTGGGAAGGGGGAAGGGGCCGCGTCAGCCCTGGGACAGCACCGAGCCGTCCTCCTGCGCCAGGCGCAGCCCGTCCTCCGTGAGGAGCAGCCGCAGGTCGGGCAGGATGTTGAAGGCGGGGCTGGTGGCCGCCACCGCCGGGTCCAGCGGGTCCTCCACCCGCACGCGGTAGCCGGTGCCGACCGGCGGCGTGGGCAGGGTGGTGGTGACGTAGCCCTGGGAGACGCCCAGCGTCTGCGCCGGGGGCACCACCTGGCCGCGCGCGTCGCGCAGCGTCACCGTCACCTGCTGCACCGGGCCGTGCACCTGCGCCTGCACGGGGATGGCGGTGCCGACGACGATGCCGGCCAGCAGCGGCGCCAGCACCACGGTGCGCACCACCGCCTGCGCCGCCTGGGTGATGGAGAAGGCCTGCGCCACGGCGCGCGACAGCGCCACCGGCGCCACCGCGCCGTCCAGCGTCACGCCCGGGCCGGTGAGGGCGTTGGAGCGCACCGGCAGCATGGCCATGGCGTCGGCGGCTACCAGCAGCATCAGGTCGCCCGCGCGCAGCCGCGCCGCGGCCGGGTTGAAGTAGCCGGGCGCCGCGACATCCGCCCGCAGGTCGTCCGAGCGGTAGAGCCACATGGTGAAGCCGCCGTTCTGCACGAGCGGGACCAGCGCGTTGGTGGCGAAGGGCATGGGCGTGCGTCTCCTGCCGCCGGCGCGCGCGCGCGGGCGGTGTCCTGAAGGGATGGGCCGAAGCGGGAAGGGGGGGTGGCCAGGGGGCGGGGCGTCGGGCGCACCTCGCCCCTTGGCCCGGCCGGAATGCAGGAACAAAACAAAAACGTCAAGCAAAAAGCGAAGCCGGTTGCCCGCCGGGCGAAGCTGCGCGATGAACGGCACAACCGCCGGAGACCGCCCGATGCGCCGCCTTCTGCTCGCCCTCGCCCTGCTGGCATGCGCCGCGCCGCTGCGCGCCCAGGCGCCGGCGAATCCGGGCGTGCTGAACGTGTACAACTGGGCCGACTACATCGACCCCGCCGCGCTGGAGCGCTTCACGCGCGAGACGGGGATCCGCGTGCGCTACGACGTGTACGACACGCTGGAAACCCTGGAGGGCAAGCTCTCCGCCGGGCGCTCGGGCTACGACATCGTGGTGCCGACCTCCGAGCCCTCCTTCAACCGGCTGCTGCGCGCCGGCGCGCTGCGCCCGCTGGACATGGCGCGCATCCCCAACGCCCGCCACCTGGACCCCGCGCTGATGGCCGAGGTGGCGAAGCTGGACACCGGCAACCGCCACGGCGTCATCTACCTGTGGGGCACGGTGGGCCTCGCCGTGGTGCCGGAGCGGATCCGCGCCCTGTGGCCGGACGCTCCGCTGGACAGCCTGGAACTGGTGCTGAACCCGGAGAACCTGCGCCGCATCGCCCGCTGCGGCGTGGTGGTGATGGACAGCGCGGTGGACGTGCTGCCCACGGTGCTGCGCCACCTGGGCCGCGACCCGCTGAGCGGAGACGCCGCCGACCTGGCCGAGGCGCAGCGCCGGCTGCTGGCCATCCGCCCGCACCTGCGCGCCATCCCCAGCCCGCCCGCCATCATCGAGCAGCTGGCCGCGGGCGAGGTCTGCGCCGCGCTGGCCTACAGCGGCGACACCATCCAGGCCGGCGCCCGTGCGCGCGAGGCCGGGCGCCCCTTCACCGTGCAGTACCTGCCCCCGCGCGAGGGCGCGCAGCTTTCCTTCGACATGCTGGCGATCCCCGCCGACGCCCCGAACCCGGAGGCCGCGCACGCCTTCATCAACTTCGTGCTGCAGCCCGAGGTGATGGCCGGCATCACCCGGCAGGTGCGCTACCCCAACGCCGTCCCGGCCTCGCGCGCGCTGCTGCCGGCGGAGCTGCGCGAGGACCCGAGCATCTTCCCGCCGCCGGAAGTGATCGCGCGCTCCTTCCTCGCCGGCACGCCGCCCCAGGCGGCGGAGCGCGCCCGCGCGCGGCTGTGGGCGCGCTTCAAGGCCGGGCGTTGAGCCTGCTGCGGCTGGAGGGGGTGAGCAAGCGCTTCGGCGCCGCCACCGCCCTGGACGCGCTGGATCTCGAGGTGCGCGAGGGCGAGTTCCTGGCGCTGCTGGGCGGCTCGGGCTCGGGCAAGTCCACCCTGCTGCGCGTGGTGGCGGGGTTCGAGCGCGCCGAGGCCGGGCGCGTGCTGCTGCGCGGGCAGGACATCACGCGCGCGCCGCCGCAGGCGCGCGACGTGGCGATGATGTTCCAGTCCTACGCGCTGTTCCCGCACCTGAGCGTGTTCGAGAACATCGCCTACGGCCTGCGCCGCCGCGGCGAGGACCCGCGCCCCCGCGTGGCCGAGCTGGTGGCGCTGCTGGGCCTGGATGGGCTGGAGCGGCGCCGCCCGCACCAGCTGTCCGGCGGGCAGGCGCAGCGCGTGGCACTGGCCCGCGCCCTGGCCCGCCGCCCCGCCCTGGTGCTGCTGGACGAGCCGCTGGCCGCGCTGGACGCCAACCTGCGCGAGCGCACCGGCTTCGAGCTGCGCCGCATCCAGCGCGCCACCGGGGCCGGCTTCGTGATGGTGACGCACGACCAGGCCGAGGCGCTGGCCCTGGCCGACCGCGTGGCCGTGCTTGACGCCGGCCGCATCGCCCAGCTGGCCCCGCCGCGCGAGCTGTACGAACGCCCGGCCACCCGCGCCGTGGCGCGCTTCCTCGGCAGCGCCAACCTGCTGGACGGCCCGGGCGGCGGCTTCGCCCTGCGCCCCGAGCGCATCCGGCTGGCGGCGCAGGGCCGCCCCGCCACGGTGGAGGAGGTGGCGTTCCGCGGCGCCGACGCCCTGCTGGTGGCGCGGCTGGCGGACGGCACCGCCCTGCGCGTGCTGCTGCCGGCCGCCGGCGCGCTGCCCGCGCCCGGCGCCGCCATCTCCCTGGCATGGGAGGCGGCGGACCTGGTGCCGCTGCCCGCATGATCCGCGCCCTGGCCTGGCTGTGGCTGGCGCTGCTGGTGGCGCTGCCGCTGGCGGTGGTGCTGCTGATGGGCTTCGGCGCCGCGCAGCCCGGCATCCCGCCGGTGCGGCCCCCCTTCGGCCCGGCGGGCTGGCAGGGCAGCCTGGAAGGCTGGTCGCTGCTCCTCGCCGACACCTTCTACCTGGAGGCGGCGGGGCGCTCGGCGCGGCTGGCGGGGCTGACGGCGGCCCTGTGCCTGGTGCTGGGCTTCGCCATGGCGCTGGGCATCGCCCGCGCGCCGGCCGCCCGGCAGCCCGCGCTGGTGGCGCTGGTGCTGGCGCCCTTCCTGGTGGGGTTCGTGCTGCGCATGGCGGCCTGGGTCGGGCTGCTGCGCGATTCGGGGCTGCTGAACCGGCTGGCGGCGCCGCTGGGGCTGGGGCCCTGGCAGATGCTGCACACCGATGGCGCGCTGCTGCTGGGCATGGTCCATTCCTACCTGCCCTTCGCCGTGCTGCCGCTGTGGGCAGCGCTGTCGCGGCGCGACGTGGCGCTGGAGGAAGCGGCCGCCGACCTCGGCGCCTCGCCCTTCACGGCGTGGCGCACCGTCACCTTGCCGCTGGCCGCGCCCGCGGCGCTGGCCGCCTTCCTGCTGGTGTTCATCCCCGCCATGGGCGAGGTGGTGATTCCCGAACTCCTGGGCCCGCCCGACGCCGTGCTGCTGGGCCGCGCCATCTGGGGCGAATTCTTCCAGACCCGCGACTGGCCGCTGGCCGCCGTGCTGGCCACTGCCCTGCTGGCCCTGCTGCTGCTGCCGCTCTGGGCGCAGCAGCGCCTGGCCCGGGGGCGCGCGTGACCCGCGCGGCGCTGTGGCTGGGGCTGGCCTTCCTGTGGCTGCCGGTGCTGCTGCTGGCGGGCTTCGGCTTCTCCGCCTCGCGCGAGCCGTTCGAATGGGGCGGCTTCTCCCTGCGCTGGTTCGCGGCACTGGCGGCGAACGAGCGCCTGCTGGAAGCCGCCTGGCTGTCGTTGCGCGTCGCCTTCGCCGCCGCCACCCTGGCCACCCTGGCCGGCGGCGCCCTGGGCTGGGTGCTGGCGCGGCACGGGCGCTTCCGCGGCCGCGCGCTGTTCGGCGCGCTGGCCGGCGCCCCCCTGGTGCTGCCCGAGGTGGTGAGCGGCCTGGCGCTGCTGCTGGTGCTGGTGGCGCTGCAATCCCTGGCCGGCTGGCCGGTCCAGCGCGGGGCCGGCACGGTGCTGCTGGCCCACGCCGCGCTCGGCGCCGCCTACGCCGCCGTGGTGGTGCAAGGCCGCGTCGCCGCGCTGGACCCGCGGCTGGAGGAAGCGGCGATGGGGCTCGGCGCCTCGCCCTGGGCGGCGTGGCGCACGGTGACGCTGCCGCTGCTGGCGCCGGGGCTGGCGGCGGCGTGGCTGCTGGCCTTCGTGCTTTCGCTGGACGACGTGGTGCTGGCATCCTTCGTGTCCGGGCCGGGCGGGACGACGCTGCCGGTGTGGCTGTTCTCGCAGCTGCGGCTCGGGCTCACGCCGCAGGCGAATGCCTTGGCCGTGGTCACCTTGGCGTTGGCTGCGGCGGCGGTGGGCGTCATCCTGCTGCTGCGACGTCGCAGGGGTTGAGTCAGTTCTTGCCTTCGCACCTAATGCGGGCGTTATTGCGGGAAGGCGATTCCGGGAGTTCGGTCATGGAGCCTGTGCTGCACCTGGTGGATGACGAGGAAGCGGTGCGCCGCTCGGCGGAGCTGCTGCTGGTCGCCTCCGGGCATCGCGTCATCACCTATCCGGGGGCGCAGCCCCTGCTGGCGGCCGCCGGGCCCACCGGCACCGGGCTGGCGCCAGGCTGCCTGATCCTGGACGTGCGGATGCCCGGCATGGACGGGCTGCAGCTGATGGAGGAGCTGTCCCGCCGCGGCTCGCCGCTGCCGGTGGTGATGGTGACCGGGCACGGCGACGTGCCGCTGGCGGTGCGCGCCATGCGCGCCGGGGCGGTGGACTTCCTGGAGAAGCCCTACACGGAGGAGCGCCTGCTGGAAGCGGTGGCCGCGGCGCTGGCCCAGGGCGGCGAGGCGGCGCAGCGCCGGGCCGAGGTGGCGCGGGCCGGCGCGCAGGTGGCCGGCCTGTCCCCGCGCGAGCGCGAGGTGCTGGCCTGCCTGGTGCAGGGGATGGCGAACAAGGTGGTGGCCCACCAGCTGGGCATCAGCCCGCGCACCGTGGAGGTGCACCGCGCCAACCTGATGGAGAAGCTGGGCGCGAAGTCCTTGCCCGACCTGGTCAAGATCGGGCTGGCGGCGGGGATGTAGGCGCCCCGCCGCCAGAAGGCCTCACCAGGAGCGGTAGCCGCGCCGGCGGGAGGAATAGGCCGGCGCCGAGGGCGTGGTCGCCGCGCCGACGGCCGCGCCGCCCAGCCCGCCGGCCACCGCGCCGATCGCCGCGCCCGAGCCGCCGCCGGCCAGGCCGCCGATCAGCGCGCCGCCGCCGGCACCCAGCGCCGCGCCGCCCAGGGCGCGCTGGCCGGGGTCATAAGGGTTGGTGCAGGCGGCCGTGCCGAGGGCGAGGGCGCCGAGCGCCGCCATGCGGATCTTGCTGGTCATGCGGTGTGTTGCCTCCTGTTGCGGTTGTCAGACGCGGCGCCGCAGCGCGCCGACGATGGCGAGCAGCACGATGGCGCCGATGGTGGAAACGATCAGGCTGGCCACCCAGCCCTGGTAGCCGACGCCGAACAGCCCCGCGAGGAAGCCGCCCAGCAGCGCGCCGACCAGGCCGACCACCAGGTTCATCAGCAGCCCGTGGCTGCGCCCCATCACCTTCTCCGCGATCCATCCGGCCAGCAGGCCGATGATGATCGCGCCGATCAATCCGACGCCACTCATGGTGTTCAACCCTCCTTGTTCTGCGGGCCGCGGAAGATGCGGCGCGCGATGGCCACCAGCCCCGCGGTCGTGGCGACCCGGACCAGGCTTTCCGATTCGATGGGGGCGGGGCGGGGCGGCGGCGGGTTCCGCTCGGCCTCCTGCCGCAGGCGGGCGGCCTCGGGGCGCGCCTCCTCCTTGCCCGACCAGGCGCGGGTGAACTCGGCGCCCAGCAGGAAGATGACCGCGGAGTAGTAGATCCACAGCAGCACCACCACGAGGGCGCCGGCGGCGCCGAAGCCGTCGGCCGCGCCGGAGCTGCCGATGTAGAGGCCGATCAGCGTCTTGCCGGCGGTGAACATCACCGCGGTGGCGAAGGCGCCCACCAGCACGTCGTGCCAGTGCAGGTCGCGGTCGGGCAGCACCTTGTAGACGGCGGCGAACAGCCCGGTGATGATGGCGATGCTCAGCACGATGTTGGCGACATGCAGCACCGCCTCCATCCCCGGGAAGCGTGCGCCGATCCAGTCGCCGAAGGCGGAAAGGGCGGCGGAGGCGGCCAGCGACACCAGCAGCAGGAAGGCGGTGGTGGCCACCAGGCCCAGCGCGGCCGCCTTGGCGCGCAGGAACACCGTCACCGTCTCCGTCACCGTGTCGGCCTCGGGCGCGGCGGTCTTCCAGATGGCGTTCAGCGCGCCCTGCAGGGCACCGAAGGCGCCGGTGGCGGTCAGCAGCAGCGTGCCCAGGCCGATCAGCAGCGCCCAGCCGCCCTGGGCGTCGCCCAGCGCGCCGTCCGCCATCTCGGTGACGGCGCCCGCGGCGTCGCGGCCCAGCATGTCCTGCATCTGCGCGGCCAGCGCGGCATGGACCTGCTCCTCGCCGAAGATCAGCCCGGCCACGCCCATGGAGATCCACAGCAGCGGACCGAGCGAGAACAGCGTGAAGTAGGCGATGCCGGCGGCGCGCGTCAGGCAGTCATCGGCGAAGAAGCCGGTGAGCGTGTCCTTGGCGATGGCGAATGCGCGTTCCAGCATGGGGTTCCTCTTGCCCCATGCCAACGACGCAAGGTCGGCCTTAGTTTCGCATGATGCCGTCGAGCGCCTGCGCCAGGTCGGCCTCCAGGTCCTCCACCGCTTCCAGCCCGATGTGGATGCGGAAGGTGGGGCCGCCGAAATCGCCGGTGCCGGCGGTGCGGGACAGGTTGCCGGTGGTGGGGATGGCGAGCGATTCGAAGCCGCCCCAGGAGGCGCCGATGCCGAACAGCCGCAGAGCATCCACCACGCCGGTCATCTGCTCCTGGCTGTAGCGCGGGTGCAGCACCACGCCGAACAGCGAGCAGGTGCCGGTGAAGTCGCGCTGCCACAGGTGGTGCTGCGGGTGCGAGGGCAGGGCGGGGTGCAGCACCTGCTTCACCTCCTCCCGCGCCTCCAGCCAGCGGGCGATGCGCAGCCCGGCCTCGGCCTGCTCCTTCAGCCGCACCGCCATGGTCCGCACGCCGCGCAGCGCCAGCCAGCAATCATCCGGCGAGGCGTATTGCCCGAGGATGGAGGCGGTGGAGCGCAGCGTCAGGTGGTCCTCCTCCGAGTTCACCGTGGCGCTGCCCAGCAGGATGTCGGAGTGCCCGCCGACATACTTGGTCAGCGCCTGGATGGAGCAGTCCACGCCGTGCCGGAAGGGCTGGAAGTGGTGGATGCCCCAGGTGTTGTCCATCAGCACCTTGGCACCGCGCGCGTGCGCCGCGCGGGCGATGGCCGGGATGTCCTGCACCTCGAAGGTGTGGGAGCCGGGGCTCTCGGTGTAGACGACCTTGGTGTTGGGGCGGATCAGCGCGGCCATGCCGGCCTCGTCCACGCAGGGGTCGTAGAAGGTCGTCTCGATTCCCCAGCCCTTCATGAGCGTGTCGGCCAGGGTGCGGGCGGGGCCATAGACGCTGTCGGGCATCAGGCAGTGGTCACCAGCCTTCAGCCAGGCCAGCAGCGGCACCGCCACGGCGGCCAGCCCGGTGCCGAGGATGGTGCAGTGGCTGCCGCCCTCGATCTCGCAGATCACGTCCTCCAGCGCGTGGTGCGTCGGGCCGCCCTGGGTGCCGTAGGTGAGGAACTGGTCGTAGCGCTTGGCGGCGCCCGCCTTGCGTGCCGCGCAATCCGGGAACAGCACGGTGGAGCCGCGGTGCACGCCGGGGTTCACGAAGCCGTGGATCTTCACGCCTGCCCGCCCGGCATGGCTCATGCGGGTGGCGAAGCGGTCCTTGCCGTGCGGGGCCTCGGGCATCAGGTGGTCACCTTCTCGGTCTCGGGGCGCAGCGCCCATTCGGTCCAGGAGCCGTCATAGACGGCGGGTTCGGGCAGGCCGGCCTGCACGGCGGCGAAGGCCAGCACGCAGGCGGTGACGCCGGAGCCGCAACTCGTGACCACCGGCGTGGCGCCATCCACGCCGGCAGCGGCGAACAGGGCGCGCAGCGCGGCGGGGTCCTTCAGGCGGCCATCGGCGCCGGCGACCTCGCTCACCGGCAGGTTGCGCGCGCCGGGCATGTGGCCATTGGGCAGGCCGGCGCGGGGCTCGGGCGTGGTGCCGTCGAAGCGGCCCTTGGCGCGGGCGTCCAGCACCAGGGCCGAGCCATCGGCCAGCACCTGCTTCACGTCGCCGATGCCGCGCAGCATCCGCGCGCGGAAATCCGGCACGAAGCGGGCGGGGGTGGCGGGGGCGGGGTCGCCGGTCTCGACCGGGCGGCCCTCGCGCTGCCACAGCGGCAGGCCGCCATCCAGCACCGCCACGTTGTCATGGCCGAACAGGCGCAGCATCCACCAGCCGCGCGGCGCGGCGCGCCAGCCATGCTGGTCGTAGAACACGACGCGATGGGCGTTGGAGATGCCCAGCTCACCCGCCAGCCGGGCGAAGCGCGCCGGGGTGGGCACCATGTGCGGCAGGTCGGTGTCGGCATCGGCGATGGCGTCGATGTCGAACAGCCGCGCGCCGGGGATGTGGGCGGCGCGGAAGCCGTCATGCTTGTTGCCGGCCTCGTTGGGCAGGAAGGTCGAGCAGTCGAACACCAGCAGGTCCGGCGCGCCCAGCTCCGCGGCCAGC
The DNA here is from genome assembly GCF_045449635.1 of Sabulicella flocculans. Classification (NCBI taxonomy): domain Bacteria; kingdom Pseudomonadati; phylum Pseudomonadota; class Alphaproteobacteria; order Acetobacterales; family Acetobacteraceae; genus Sabulicella; species Sabulicella flocculans. The sequence continues at coordinate 52,591 of NZ_JBJJBR010000002.1, forward strand.
CATTCGGTCGAGACGAGCGAGTCCACGGTTCAGTCCTCCAGGCCGATGGAGATGCGGCGGTTCTGCCGCCCCTTGCTTTCCAGCTTCAGCACCGTGACGCGCCCGATCTCGCCGGTGCGGGCCACATGGGTGCCGCCGCAGGGCTGGAGGTCAACGGGCGGCTCGCCGCCGATGCGCACCAGCCGCACCCGGCCGGAACCGCGCGGCGGCTGCACCGACAAGGTGCGGACCATCTGCGGGTTGGCGTCCAGATCGGCGTCGCTGATCCAGGTGAAGGAGACGGGATGGTCCTCCGCCACCAGGGCATTCAGCCGCTCGGCCCACCATTCCTTGGGCGGCGGCTCCGGCAGGTCGAAGTCCAGGCGGGACTTCTCCGCGCCGATCTGCCCGCCGGTGACGCCGATGCCGGGCGTCAGGCTGCACAGCAGGTGCATGGTGGTGTGCATCCGCATGTGGCGGTGCCGGCGCGCCCAGTCGAGCGTCACCTCCACCTCGTCGCCGATGGCGGGCCCCTCGCCGGCGATGGGGTGGGCGACCGCCTCGCCATCGCCCTTCAGCGCCTCGGCCACCGGGGCCTCGCCGCGCGCCCAGCGCAGCGTGCCGGCATCGCCCGGCTGCCCGCCGGAACGCGCGTAGAGCACGGTGCGGTCCAGCACGATGCCGGCGGGCGTGACGTCCACCACCCGCGCGGTGCAGGAGCGCAGATAGGCGTCGTCGAGAAAGAGCTTGGTCGTCATGTCCATTCCTGGCGCAGCCGCGCGCGATGGGTGCGCAGCCAGAACAGGCAGATGGCCGCGGTGGCGTTCTGGATGCCGCCCTCGTCCAGCCGCCGGAAGGCGTGCTCGGCCGCGAGGTGGAGCGGGCGGATGTCCTCGCCCTCGGCGGCGAGCCCATGGTGGCGTGGCGCCTCGGGCGGCAGGCGCACCCGGCCGCAGTAGATGTGGATGTTCTCGTCCGAGCCGCCCTGCATCAGCATGAAGTGGCCGATGCGCTCCAGCCGGTCCGGGGTCAGCCCGGCCTCCTCCTCCGTCTCGCGCCGGGCGCAGTCCTCGGGGGATTCGCCCGGCTCCAGCAGGCCGGCGACGCATTCGGTCATCACCGGCGGGAAGCCGGCCGCCAGGGCGGGCAGGCGGAACTGCTCGATCAGGCAGACGCGGTCGGACCAGGGGTCGTAGGGCAGCAGGGCCACCGCGCCGCCGCGGCGCCACACCTCCCAGGTCAGCTCGCGCGAGGGGGCGCCGTCGAAGCGGGTGTAGGTGAAGCGCACCTTCTGCACCGGGAAGCGGCCGTCGAAGGCGATGCTGTCCTCGCGCACCTCCAGCCCCGGATGCGGCGGGAGGGGCGGGGCCTTGGGCGGTCTGGCGCTCATGCGGCGCGGAGCCTAGCTTCGCGGCGAACACCCGTCCACATGAGCACCCCCGATCCCCGCCGCGCCATCCTGGCGATCCTGCTCGCGAGCCTGCTCTATGCCGGCATGGGCGCCTGCGTGAAGGCGCTGGCCGGCGAGGTGCCGCTGGCGCAGGTGGTGCTGGGACGCAACATCTTCGCGCTGCCGGTGCTGCTGCCGCTGCTGCTGCGCCAGGGGCGCGGGGGGCTGCGGATGCGCGCGCCCGGCCTGCACGCGCAGCGCCTGGTCTGGGGCTTCATCGGCATGGCCACCGCCTTCCACGGCTATGCCCACCTGCCGCTGGCCACCGTCACCGCGCTGGGCTTCACCATGCCGCTGATGCTGGCGCTGCTGGCCGTGCCGCTGCTGGGCGAGCGCATGGAGCGCGCCCGGCTGCTCTGTGCCGCGCTGGGCTTCGGCGGCGTGCTGCTGATGGTGCGCCCGGATGGCGGCGGGGCCATGGCGCCCTCGCTGGTGGTGCTGGCGGGCGCCTTCGCCTGGGCCATGGCGATGATCACCATCCGCCGCATGGGCGCCTCGGGCGAGAGCGGGGTGGCCATCGTCTTCTGGTTCTCGCTGGGCTGCGCGCTGGTGGCGCTGGCTTGGTCCATCCCCGGCTGGGTGTGGCCGACGCCGCGGCAATGGGCGCTGCTGGCGGTGGTGGGCTTCGTCGCCGCCTTCGCGCAGGTGCTGATGACGGAAGCCTACCGCTCGGCCGAGCCCACCCTGGTCGCGCCCTTCGAATACTCGGCCATCCTCTGGACCACGCTGCTGGGCGTGGTGGTGTGGGCCGATTGGCCGGACGGCTGGGACGCCGCCGGGGTGGCGGTGCTGGTCGGCGCCGGGCTGTGGCTGTGGCGGCGCGAGGCGGCCTTGCGGCGATGACGGCGGGCGCGGCACAAGGCGCCATGCGCGCACGCCTGCCCTGGCTGGCTGCCCTGCTGCTGTTCCCCGTGCTGGTGCTGGGGCTGCGCTGGGCTTCCTTCCTGCCCTCCGTGATCGATTGGGACGAGAGCCTTTATCTCCTCCAGGCGCGCGAATGGCTGCGCGGCAACTGGCCCTTCTCCGGCGTGTGGGACATGCACCCGCCCGGTGCGCCCGGCATGATCGCCCTCGCCTTCCTGCTGCTGGGCGAGAGCCTGGAGGCGGTGCGCCTGCTGGGCGCCGCCTGCGTCGCCGCCACCGGCTACGCCCTGGTGTGGCTGGCCCGGCGGCTGGGCGCGCCGCCGGCGCTGGGCTGGGCGGCGGCGGTGCTCTACGCCGCGCATTCCATCCTGCTGGGCGGGCTGGCCTCCAACACGGAAATCCTGTTCGCCCCGCTGGGGGTGGCGGCGCTGGCGCTGGCGGTCAGCCCCGGGCGGGAATGGGCGCGGCTGGTGCCCATGGGCCTGCTGGTGGGGCTGGCGCTGCTGGTGAAGCCGGTGGCCACACCCGAGGGCTGCTTGGCCTTCGCCCTGCTGGCCTGGCCCGCCCTGCGCGCGCGGCAGTGGCGGCAACTGGCGGCCATGGCCGGCGCCTACCTGCTGCTGTGCCTGGCGCCGACGCTGCTGATGGCCGCCATCTACGCCGGGCGCGGCGAGTTCGCCGAATGGTTCGGCGCCACCGTGCTGGCGCCGCTGGAATACGCCTCCGGCCGCATGTCGGCCGAGCAGGCGCTGTGGCGCGCCACGCTGGCGGCGCTGGCGCTGCGCTGGGTGCTGCTGCTGGCGCTGTGCGGCCTGCCGGCGCTGTGGTGGGGCGAGGGCATGGCCCGGCGCGTCGCGCGGCTGGGGGCGCTGTGGCTGGCGGTGGCGGGGCTGGCCGTGGTGGGGCCGGGGCAGTTCTTCCCGCACTACTTCCTGATCCTGCTGCCGCCCCTTTCGCTGCTGGCGGCGCTGGGGCTGTTCCTGGCGGCGCGCTTCCTGGCCGGGGCGCGGGCGCGGGCGCTGATCCTGGCCGTGCTCGCCCTGGCGGCGCTCGACGTGGTGGCGGCCGACCTGTCGCCCCGCCTGTCGCGCGGCTTCGCGCTGGGCAGCCCGGACACGCCGCGCCGCATGGCCGCCCTGATGAACGAGGAGCTGCACGAGGGCGACACCATCTTCGTGCCCAACTACCAGCCCGTGGTGTACTTCCTCACCGAGGCGCGCCTGCCGACGCGCTTCCCCTTCCCGGTGCACCTCACCGGCTCCTTCGCCTCGCTCGCCGGAGTGGACACGGATGCGGAGGTCAAGCGCATCCTGGACAGCCGGCCGCGCTTCATCGTGCTCGACCGCTCGGAGTGGTTCGCCATGCGCGCCTCCGCCATGGCGATGCTGAGCGAGGCGCTGGAGGAGGGCTACGAGCTGGCCGCCTCCTTCGTGGAGGAGCGCGGCACGGTGGAGCTGTGGCGCCGGGTGGAGGCCGAGTGATGCAGGATGCGCTGTTCCTCGCCTCCAAGCTGTTCTGGATGTTCGCGCGGCCCAACACCTTCGCGCTGTTCCTCGCCGTGCTGGGGGTGGCGCTGCTGGTCGGGCGCCGGCGCTGGGGCGCCTGGCCGGCGCTGCTGGGGCTGGGCTGGTACGCCGCCGTTCTGCTGACGCCGCTGGCCGCCTGGCTGACCCTGCCGCTGGAGGACCGCTTCCCCCGCGCCGAGGCGCCGGCCCGCGTGGACGGCGTGGTGATCCTGGGCGGCGCGGTGGAGACGGGGCTGACGGAGGGCCGCGGCATCCCCTCGCTGAACGGCGCCGCCGAGCGCATGACGGAGGCGGTGGCCCTGGCCCGCCGCTTCCCGGAGGCGCGCATCGTCTTCACCGGCGGCACCGGCAAGGTGAACCCCGACGAGGTGACGGAGGCCGAGGTGGCGCGTCGCCTCTGGTCCTCGCTCGGCCTGGAGGGTCAGCGCGTGGTGTTCGAGGAGGCGTCGCGCAACACCTGGGAGAACGCGACCCTGACCCGCGCGCAGGTGCAGCCCCGCCCGGGCGAGACTTGGTTGCTGGTCACCAGCGCCTCGCACATGCCGCGCTCGGTGGGGTGCTTCCGCGCCGCCGGGTGGCAGGGGATGGTGCCCTGGCCGGTGAACTACTCGACCGAGCCGGGCGGGCGGGGCTGGTTCGATAGCCCGCTGTCGCAGCGGCTGGGGCAGGCGGAATGGGCGGTGCGGGAATATGTGGGGCTGGTGGCCTACCGGCTGCTGGGGCGCACCGACGCGCTGTTCCCGCGCCCGCTATAGGTCCAGCACGCGGTCGGGGCGCATCCGGCCGCGCAGCAGGTCGGCCAGGGCGCGCAGGTTGCCGCGCAGCCGGCCGCGCCGGTCCACCTCCGGCTCCGGGCGCAGCGACTTCACCGCGTTGACCAGGCAGTGCCGCGCCGCCGAGGGCAGGGCGTGCGACCAGGGAAACGACCCCTTGCGCGCCAAGTAGAGCGGGTTCGCCACCTGCGAATAGCCCAGCCGCACCCCCGGCACCCGGCCCTGCTTGGTGCCCAGGTGGACGCCGCGCGCCGCCAGCAGCCGCAGGATGGCGCCGTGCGGCAGCAGCCGGCGCGACAGGTCGATGTCCTCGTACCAGGCGTAGAGGGGCAGCGCCTCGTCGAATCGGATGCCGTGGGCGCGCAGCGGCGCCAGGCGCAGCGCCATGTTGCAGCCATAGGCGTTGAAGGCGTTCGCCACCGCCAGGGCGTCCGGCGGCGGCGGCGCCCCGCCCAGGATGGCGCGGGCGGCATCGGGCGCGATGCCGGGGCCCTTGGCGCCGTCGGCCAGCACCACGCCGGTGGCCACCGCGCAATCCGGGCGGGCGCGCAGCACCGCCTCCAGCACCGCCAGCCACTCCGGGGCGGGCAGGAAGTCGTCGTCGAAGAACACCACGGCGTCGCAATCCGCCACCGCGTCCAGGATGCGGTTGCGCTGCGCCGGCAGGCCGGAGGCGCCGGTGAGGAACTCCACGCCGGGGAAGCGCTCGGCCACGCCGGCCACGTCCCCCGGCGCCGCGTAGGAGACGAGGATGCGGTCCGCCGGGCGATGCTGCCGGTCCAGTTCCGCCAGCGTCTCCAGCAGGATGGGGGCGCGGCCGCGGGTGGCGATGCCGATGGCCATCCTCATGCGAATGGCCCCCGCGGGAACGGCGGCTGGGCAGGGCGGCGCGGGGCCGTTCCCCTGAGGCTTTGCTTCGCCCTCACGCGCCGGGTGCGCGCATCCGCGCGCTCCGCAGCGCCGCGCCGCTGGCCTGCGGGCGGGAAAGGCGGTTGCGCGGCGGGGCGCGCCCGTGGGTCCGGGGCGGGCGCCGTCATGCCAGCGGCCCCGGCGGCGGCAGGGGGGCAGCGCGCATCCCTTCCCAGCGGCCCTTCGCGGTGGCCCAGTAGTAGCGCGCGTGCAGCCCCCGCCCGCGCAGCAGCGACAGCGCGGCGCCGGCCAGCGGCCGGTACAGGAAGGGCGCCCAGGTGGCGGCGGGCACGCGGTGGCGGCGCAGCGCGAAGCCCAGCCCCAGCGCGTAGCGCCCGGCGCGCTCCACCGCCTCCGGCGTCAGGCGCTTGTCGGGGTGGACCACGCGCAGCGCGGGGTCGTAGCGGGCGCGGTGGCCGACGGCCAGGGCGCGGCACACCAGGTCGTTGCCCTCGGCGCTGCCGAAGCGGGCGCCGGGGCCCATGCCCTCGTCGAAGCCGCCCAGGGCCAGCGCCACCTCGCGCCGCAGCCACAGGTTGAACTCGATCACGCTGGTCCAGACGTTCTCCAGCGTGATGGGCCCGCCCTCCGTTCGCCAGCGGCCGGAGCCCAGTCCGCCGCCCGGCGCCTCGGCCGGGCCGGTCAGCACGGCCAGGGCGGGGTCGGCGAAGGCGGCGCGCACCTGCGACAGCGTGCCGGGCTTCAGCAGGCAGTCGTCGTCGGGGAAGGCGACCAGCGCGCCGCGGGCGTGGCGCAGGCCCAGGTTGCGCCCGGCATTGGCGTTGGCCGCCGCCATGCGCAGGTGGGTCAGCGGCAGGCGCGGCGCCCATTCCGCCGCCAGCGCGTCCAGCCGGCCGTCGCCGTTCTGGTCCACCAGGATGATCTCGAAGGGCGGCTCCTGCGCCGCGACGCTGGCGAGCAGCGCGCCGATCTCAGCGACGCGGCCCTTGGTGGCGACGACCAGGGAAATCACGCGCAATGCTCCATCAGCCTGGCGCGGAAGGCTTCGGCGGAGAAGCGCTCGGCGTTGGCGCGGCAGGCCTGGGGGGTGAACCGAGCTTCCTCCGCCACGAAGCCGCGCACGGCGGCGATGATGGCCTCGGGGGTCTGCTCGGCGAACAGCACGCCGGTGTCGGCCTGCACGATGTCGGCGGCGCCGCCGCGGCCGAAGCAGACCAGCGGCGTGCCGGCGGCCTGGGCCTCCACCAGGGCGATGCCGAAATCCTCCTCGGCGGCGAAGACGAAGGCGCGGGCGCCCTGCACCAGCTCCACCAGCTTCGGCTGGGACACGCGGCCCAGCACCTCGATGTTGGGCGCGCCGGCCGCGGCTTCGCGCACCAGGGGGGCGGAGGGACCGTCGCCGGCGATGACCAGGCGCAGGTCGGGCATGCGCCGGAACGCCTCGGCCACCAGTTCCAGCCGCTTGTAGGGCACTTGGCGCGAGGCGACGGCGAAGTGCCGGCGCGGGCCGGTGGCCATTGGGAAGCCGGCCACGTCCACCGGGGGGTGCAGCACCGCCGCCTCCCGCCGCCACGCCTTGCGGATGCGCGCGGCGATGAAGGAGGAATTGGCCAGCAGCAGGTCCGGCCGCTGGGCGCTGACGGCGTCCCAGTTGCGCAGGCGGTGCAGCAGCCAGCGCGTGTAGAGGCCCTTCACGCCGCGCTCCATGCCCGATTGCCGCAGGTATTGCCCCTGCAGGTCCCAGGCGTAGCGCATCGGCGAATGGACGTAGGAGACATGGCGCGTGCCCGGCCCGGTGATGACGCCCTTCGCCACCGCGTGGGAGGACGACACCACGAGGTCGTAGCCGCGCAGGTCGAACTGCTCGACGGCCAGCGGCATCAGCTGCAGGTAGTTGCGGAACATCCGCCGCGCGAAGGGCAGGCGCTGGATGAAGGAGGTGCGCGGCACCTTGCCGCGCAGGAAGTGGCGCTCCTCGCCGGGCAGGAAGTCGCACAGCACGAACAGCTCGGCCTCGGGCCAGCAGAGCAGCATCTGCTCCAGCACGCGCTCGCTGCCGGCGTAGCCGTCCAGCCATTCGTGGATGAGGGCGACCTTCATGGCGCGATGAACCCCAGCAGCCGCCGCGCGGCCGCCTCCCAGGAAAAGGATTGCGCCCGCGCCCGGCCGGCGGCGGCCAGGGCGTCGCGGTGCGTTGCATCGTCGGCCAGCGCGGCGACTGCTTCGCCCAGCGAGTCCGGGCGGGCGGCGTCGAACCATTGCGCCGCCTCGCCGCACACCTCCGGCAGGGGGCCGAGCGGGGCGGCGACGACCGGGCAGCCGCACCACATCGCCTCCAGCGGCGGCAGGCCGAAGCCCTCGTAGCGAGAGGGGAACAGCAGGCCCAGCGCGCCCTCGTACAGCGCGCGCAGCCCGGCATCGCTGACGCGGCCCAGGGCGCGCACGTCGGCCGGCGCGTCGCTGCCGGCGCGGAACACCGCGGCGTCCTTCGCCCCGGCCACCGCCAGCACCAACCCGCGCGCGTGCAGCGCCCCCATGGCCGATTGCAGCGCGGCGAGGTTCTTGTGCGCCGCCCCGGTGCCGACCACCAGCGCGTAGCGGCGCGGCTGCAGCCCGTGGCGGCCCAGCACGGCGGCGTCCGCGGCGTCGCGCAGGATGTGCTCGCCGCCCTCCAGCGTCGCCGGCGGCGCGGGGATGCGCAGGTGCTGCGCGATGCGCCTCGCCGAGAAGCGCGACACGGTGACGATGCGCGCCCCCCGCCACGCCAGCCCGCGCTGCACCGCGCGGTACCAGGTGCGGAAGGCCAGCGAGTAGGATTCCGGCGTGTCGAAGGCGCCGGCATCGTGGATGACCACCGCCTGCCGCGCCCCGGCCAGCAGCGGCCCGGTGTTGCCCAGGTTCAGCAGCATTCCGCCGCGCGCGGCGCGCGGCAGCTCCCACTGCTCCCACGCCTGCCCGGTGCGGCGGCCGACCATGCGCGGCGACAGGCGGGGAAACTGGTCGAGGTCGCGGGCGTCGGGCGGGGCCAGCAGGGTGATGGGCGGGCGGTCGGCCATGGCGTCCAGCGCGCGGCAGATCTCGCGGGCGTAGCGCTGCACGCCGGTCAGGCCCTGCGCCAGGAAGCGGCCGTTGACGAAGATCATGCCGCCAGCAGCCTCCGCGCCTCGCGCGGGTGGCGCAGGGCGCGGCGCTCCTCGGGCGACAGGGCGCGCAGCAGCAGCACCGCCGCCAGCGCCGCGCCGGCCAGCGCCAGCCCGGCGGCCAGGGGGCGGGCCGGCGCCCAGGCGGTCAGCGCCAGGGCCAGGGCGGCGGCAGCCAGGCCGGGCAGCAGCGCCCGCACCGCCGGCCGCGCCGCCGGGTACAGCCGCGCCGCCAGCCATGCCTTGCCGGCGCAATCGGCCGCGGCGCGCAGCGCCCAGCCCAGCGCCGCGCCCTCGATGCCGAAGCGGTGCAGCAGCCACCACAGCACCGGCAGGAACAGCGCCAGCTCGGCCGCCACCAGCGCGGCGGTGGCGTCGGGGCGGCCGATGGCGTCCAGCAGCGCATTCGGCACGTAGGCCAGGCAGGAGAAGAAGATGCCCGCGCCCAGGATGCGCGCCACCGTGCCGCCCTCGGCGGCGAAGGCGGCGCCGAGCCACAGCCCCAGCAGCCAGTCGCCCGCGCCTGCCAGCACCAGGCAGGCGGGCAGGGCCAGGGCGGCCACCAGCAGGGCGCCGCGCCGCAGCAGGGCGGCGGTGACGGCGGGCAGGGCGGCGAAGGCGCCGGCCATGGCCGGCAGCAGCGCCTGCGCCACCGCCACCGGCAGGATCCACATGCGCATCACCAGGTCCAGCGGCGTGGCGTAGTGCGCCACGGCGGCGAGCGTCAGCACCGCGCCGATGACGAAGCGGTCGGCGTAGACCAGCGCCTGGTTGAGGATGGAGGACACCGTCATCCAGCCGCCGATGCGAAGCAGCGGCAGCACCAGGCGCGGCGAGCCGACGCGCATCCCCCCCAGCACTGGCCGCGCCAGCCAGGCGTAGGACAGGGTGTTGGCAAGCCGGCAGGCCACCAGCACCAGCATCACCGCCACCAGCGAGGGCCATGCCATCAGCGCCAGCACCGGGCCGAGGTAGTACATGACGGAGACCGGGATGGTGACGAGGTTGGCGGCGCGGAAGCGTTGGTGCGCCGCCAGCACGCCCCACAGCGCCGCGTTCACCACCACCAGCGGCGCGGCGGCGGCCAGGATGCGGAAGGCCAGCAGCGCCTCCTCCTCCAGCGCCGGCGGCACGTTGAGCGCCGAGTGCACCAGGGCGGGCAGGGCGAACCACAGCGCCGCGGCGGCCAGGGTGGCGAAGCCGCCCAGCGCCACCAGCGCCGTGCCGACCAAGGCGGGCGATTCGCCGCCGCGCCCCTGCGTCATGCGCTCGCTGATGGCGCGGGTCAGCGCGGGGCCGATGCCGAGGTCGAAGATGCCGAACACGCCGACCATGGCCAGCGCCAGGGTGAACAGCCCCCAGCGCTCCAGCCCCATCTGCGCCACCAGCACGGGGGTCAGCGCCAGCGCCAGCAGCAGCGGCAGGCCGCGGCCCAGGGCGTTCCAGAACATGCCGGAGACGAGGCGCCCCGCCCCGGCCCGGGCCTCGGCGCTCTCGCCGGCCATCGCGCGCAACCCCTCTCGGAAGGGGGCTCTCTAGCCTAGTGCGCGCCCTTGCGCGACAGCACCGCCAGCGGCGTGCGCAGCAGGATGCGCAGGTCCTGCGCCAGCGAGGGGCGGGAGACGTAGGCGACGTCCAGCGCCACGCGCTGGGCGTAGGAGGTGTCGGAGCGCCCGGACACCTGCCACAGCCCGGTGATGCCCGGCCGGACGGAGATGTAGTGGGCCGCCGCCGCGCCGTAATGGGCGTCCAGCTCGGCCTTCACCACCGGGCGGGGGCCGACCAGCGCCATCTCGCCGCGCAGCACGTTGAGCAGCTGCGGCAGCTCGTCCAGCGAGGTGGCGCGCAGGAAGCGGCCGATGCGGGTGATGCGCGGGTCGCGGCGCAGCTTGCGGGTGGCATCCCACTCGGCGCGGGCGGCGGGGTCGCTGGCCAGCAGGGCGGACAGGCGCTCCTGGCTGTCCACCACCATGGAGCGGAACTTCAGGCAGCCGAAGGGGCGCCCGCCGCGCCCCACCCGCGCGTGGGCGAAGAAAGCCGGGCCGCCATCGGCGCGCACCAGCAGCGCCAGCACCAGGAACACCGGCGAGAGCAGCAGCAGCAGCGCGCCGGCGCCCAGGATGTCCAGCCCGCGCTTGGCCGCGCCCTGCCAGGCCGGCAGCGACGCGGCGGCCACCATCTGCGGCACGCCCGCGGCGGAGCCGGCGAAGCCGCCGCTGGCCTGCAGGGTCATGTCGCGCTGAAGGGACGAGAAAGCGTCCAGCCCGGGCATGGATGAGGTTCTTTCCACCGCGTGCCGCGGAGAGGCACACCCGCCCCGGGACACCCTGCCCTTCCACCAGGTGGGAAGGGCGGCATTCCGACGGGGTTAAGGCAGGATTGTGGCAACGCAACATTCCCCGCCGCCCTTGTCGGCCGCCGCGGCCCCGGCCATGCAGGGCCCATGCGCGCCTACCTGGCCTCCGTCCTGATGGGAGCGATCCTCGCCAGCACCCTGTTCCCGCTCGATTTCCTCCTGCCGCGCGCCGGGCTGGACTGGCGGGCGGCGGGGGATGCGGCACAGCACGCCATCGCCCAGCGCCACTTCCTGGCCGATGCCTGGCGCTGGCCGCTGCTGGAACTGCCGACCCTGGTCGGGGCCAACCTCGCCTTCATGGACGGCATCCCGCTGCTGGCGCTGCCGCTGAAGCTGCTGGCGCCCTTCCTGCCCGAAGGCTTCCACGGCATCGGGCTGTTCTACGCCCTGGCCTGGGTGGCGCAGGGGCCGGCGACGGTGTTCGCCCTGCGCGGCTTCGGTGAGCGGCGGCTCCTTCCGGCGCTGGCGGTGGCGCTGATGGCGCTGTCCATGCCCGCCTTCATCATGCGCTTCGGCCACGCGGCGCTGTGCGGGCACTTCGTGCTGCTGGCGGCGCTGGGCCTCTACGCCCGCGCGCTGGGCGACGCACGCTGGTGGGCGGCGGCGATTCCCTTCCAGGTCGCGGCGCTGCTGGTGCACCCCTACCTGGCGCTGATGGCGCTGGCCGTACTGGCCGCCGCGCCGCTGACCCTGCTGCTGCGCCGCCGGCCTTGGGGGCGCGCCGCCGCCGGGGTGGCAGGGGCGGCGGCGGCCATGGGCGCCGCCATGGCGCTGCTGGGCTACCTGGGCGCGGCCGGCGAAGGCGGCTTCGGGCAGTACGCCATGAACCTGCTCTCACCCGCCTGGCCGCACCGCTCCTGGTTCCTGGGCGGGCTGGTGGTGGCGGAGGTGGACGCCACCGGCCATGGCGGGTGGGAGGGCTACAACTGGCTGGGGCTGGGGCTGTGGGCGGCGCTGGCGGCGGGGCTGCTGCTGCGCCGGCCGCGCCTGCGCCCGCATGCCGGGCTGGCGCTGGCCTGCCTGGGGCTGCTGGCGCTGGCCGTGTCCTCGCGGGTCGGGCTGGGCGGGACGGTGCTGCTGGAACTCGGCCCGGTGCCGGCGGTGCTGGAGCAGTTCCGCGCCTCAGGCCGCTTCTTCTGGCCGGTGGCCTACGCGCTGCTGCTGGGGGCGGCGTTGCTGCTGGCCGGGGCGGGGCGGCGGGGGGTGGCCATCCTGCTCGCCTGCGCGCTGCTGCAATTCCTGGACGCCATCCCCGCCCGCGCCGCGCTGCGCCTGTGGGCGCAGGAGCGCCAGCCCTGGACGGTGGAGGCCACCGCGCTGCGGCCGCTGCTGCGCGCCGCCGGCAGCGTCACCCTGGTGCCCGCCTGGCCCTGCGTGGCGAAGGAGGACGGGCCGGCGCGGGTGCGCCTGCTGGAGCTGCTGCTGCTGGGCAGCGAATCGCCCCGCCCGGTCAACACCGCCTACGTGGCGCGCTGGCGCGGCGAGGCGCCGCGCTGCGAGGCCCCCGGCCCCCTGCGTCCCGGCGAGCTGCGGCTGGTGCTGCCGGGCTGGGCGCCCGGCGCCTCAGGATGCGCGCCGCTGGGCGACCTGCTGGTGTGCCGCTGAGGGGATGTGGCGCTCGACGAAGTACAGCGGCCGCGCCTTGGTCTCGTTGAAGACGCGCCCGAGATATTCGCCGATGACGCCCAGCATCATCATCTGCACCCCGCCCAGGAACAGCACCACCGCCATCAGCGAGGGGTAGCCGGCGACCGGGTTGCCGAAGAACGCCGTGCGGAACAGCAGCTGCGCCAGGTAGGCCAGCGCCACCACCGACACCGCGAGGCCCAGGTAGGTGGCCAGCTTCAGCGGCCCCACGGTGAAGGAGGTGATGCCCTCCAGGCTGAGGTTCCACAGCTTCCACCAGTTCCACTTGGTCTCGCCCGCCGCGCGCGGCGCGCGCTCGTAGGGCACCGCCACCGCCGGGAAGCCCACCCAGGCGAACAGCCCCTTCATGAAGCGGTGCTGCTCGCGCATCGCCAGCAGCGCGTCCAGCGCGCGGCGCGACATCAGGCGGAAGTCGCCGGTGTCGCGCGGCAGCTGCACCCGCCCGCCCAGGCGCGACATCACGCGGTAGAAGCCGGCCGCGGTGGCCTTCTTCAGCCAGCCCTCGCCGTGGCGGACGCTGCGCTGGGCGTAGGCGACGTCGAAGCCGCCCCGCGCCGCCTCCACCAGCCGGGGGATCACCTCCGGCGGGTCCTGCAGGTCGGCGTCGATGACGATGACGGCGTCGGTGCAGGCGGCGTGGTCCAGCCCGGCGGTCAGCGCGATTTCCTTGCCGAAGTTGCGCGACAGGTTCAGCACCGCCACCCGCCCGTCCCGCGCCGCCAGCGCCTCCATCAGCGCCAGGGTGCCGTCGCGCGAGCCGTCGTTGACGTAGACCACCTCCCACGGCAGGCCGATGCCGTCCATGGCGGCGGCCAGGCGGGGGTGGAACTCGGGCAGCACCTCCTGCTCGTTGAAGCAGGGGACGACGACGGACAGGGCAGGGGCGGTCATGAGGGCTCCACAAGCCGCAGGAAGATGGCGTTTCGCGGGCAAGGGCGCGCGTGTAAACCCGGCGGGATGGACGAGGACGACGACGACGCCATCCCGGGCCTGCCGCCCGGCCTGCCCTTCTACATGACCCCCGCCGGCCACGCCGCCATGACGGAGGAGCTGCGCCGCCTGTGGTCGGAGGAGCGCCCGAAGGTGGTGGAGGTGGTCGGCTGGGCCGCCAGCCTGGGCGACCGCTCGGAGAACGCCGACTACCAGTACGGCAAGAAGCGCCTGCGCGAGATTGACCGCCGCGTGCGCTTCCTGCGCAAGCGGCTGGAGCGCGCGGAGGTGGTGGACCCCGCCCGGCAGACCCGGCGCGACCAGGTGTTCTTCGGCGCCACCGTCACCTTCGCCCACCTGGACGACCGCGAGGTGACGGTGACCATCACCGGCGCGGAGGAGGCGGATGCCGGCAGGGGCGCCATCTCCTTCCTCTCGCCGGTGGCGCGGCAGCTGCTGGGCAAGCGGGTGGGCGACGTGGTGCGCCTTCGCAAGCCGGGCGGGACGGAGGAGGTGGAGGTCACCGCCATCCGCTACCCGTGAGGCTGGTGCTGCTGCTGGGCGCGGCGCAGACCCTGGCCTGGGGCGGGTCCTACTACATGCCCGCCGTGCTGGCCGCCCCGATGGCGCGGGAGCTGGGCGTCGCGCCCTCGCGCGTGTTCCTGGCCTTCTCGCTGGCGCTGCTGCTGACGGCGCTGCTGGGGCCGGCGGTGGGGCGCGCCATCGACCGCCATGGCGGGCGCTGGGTGATGTCCGCCGGCAACGCCGCCTGCGCCGCCGGGCTGCTGCTGCTGGCGGCGGCGGGCGGCGAGGCGGCGCTGTTCGCCGGCTGGGCGCTGCTGGGGCTGGGCATGGCGGCGGCGCTGTACGACGCCGCCTTCGCCACCCTGGCCCGGCTGCTGGGCGGCGGGGCGCGCGGCGCCATCACCGGCATCACGCTCATCGCCGGCTTCGCCTCCACCCTGGGCTGGCCGCTCTCGGCGCTGATGGAGGCGCAATGGGGCTGGCGCGGCGCCTGCCTGGGCTGGGCGGCCATCCAGCTGGGGCTGTGCATCCCGCTGAACCTGCTGCTGCCGCGCCCGCCGCCCGCCGCCCTGCCCAGGCCCGCCGCCCCGCCGCAGCCCGGCGAGGCGCCGCGCGCCGGCTGGCGCGACGCCGCGCTGATGGCCCTGGCCTTCGCCGCCGGGGGCTTCGCCGCCGCCGCGCTGGGGGCACACCTGCCCGGGCTGCTGGTGGCCGCCGGGGTGGCGCCGGCCGCCGCCATCGCCGCCGGGGCCTTGCTGGGGCCGGCGCAGGTGGGGGCGCGGGTGCTGGAGTTCGGGCTGCTGCGGCGGCTGCACCCGCTGTTCTCCGCCCGGCTGGCGCTGCTGGCGCACCCGCTTGGGGCGGCGGTGCTGCTGATGCTCGGCCCGCCGGGGGCGGTGCTGTTCGTGCTGCTGCACGGCGCGGGCAACGGGGTGCAGACCATCGCGCGCGGCACCTTGCCGCTGGCGGTGTTCGGCCCGGCCGGCTACGGCCAGCGCCAGGGCCTCATCGTCGCGCCCGCCCGCTTCCTGGCCGCCGGGGCGCCCGCCGCCTTCGGCTTCGCCCTGGAATCGCTGGGCGCCTGGGCGCTGGGGCTGACGGCGGCGCTGTCGCTGCTCGGGCTGGCGGCGCTGCTCAGGCTGCGCGCGCCGCCAGCACCCGGCGCAGCGCCGCGTTGAAGGCCTCCGGCGCCTCGTACGCCACCCAGTGGCCGGCGCCGGGGATCACCGTCTCCATCAGGCCGGGGTCCAGGGCGCGCAGCACGTCCAGGCGCTCCCTCACCTGCGGCCAGGCCACGGCGTCGCGCTCGCCCCAGATGCCGGCCAGGGGCGCGCGCGCTTTCAGCAGCGCCTGCCGCAGCGAATCGCCCGAGGCGTAGCCGCGCGAGCGCAGCCGGGCCAGCGTCGTGTTGTGCTCCTGGATGTCCAGGGCGGTGGCGTCCACCCTGGCAGGGTCGTGCAGCATCAGGCGGCGCAGGTTCTCCGCGTTGGCGGCGCGGCGCTCCGCCGGGGGCAGGCCGCGCACCTTCAGCAAGTCCAGCGGCGGGCGCGGCAGGCCCAGCGACGCCGCGCCGACCAGGGTGAGGGAGCGCACGTGCCCGCCCTCCGTTGCCGCCAGGTGCCCCGCCACATTGGCCCCGAAGGAGAAGCCGCAGAGGTGGTAGGCCCGCCGCTCGCCCAGCAGGCGGCGCAGGCCCTCGCGCAGCGGCGCGGCCGCCGCCGCGGGGGCGGGGGCGTCGCCGGGCGGCATGGCGCTGTCCCCCAGGCCGGGGGTGTCGGGCGCCAGCACCCGGAAGTCGCGCGCCAGGTCGGGGATGTTGCGCAGCCAGTGCATCCAGGAGCCGGAGCCGCCATGCAGCAGCACCAGCGCCGGCCCGTCGCCCCAGGCCCGCCAGGCGACGTGTCCCTCGCCGCAGGGCGTGTGCAGCAGGTCGGCCGCGGCGGCCAGGGTGGTGATCTCGTCCGTCATGCCTTGCGCCTCGCCTCCACCCGCGCGATCCACGTCGTCGCCGCGAAGATCACCAGGGCGCCGACCAGCGTGGCGCGTTCCGGCACCTCCGCGAAGACCAGCCAGCCCAGGACGGCGGCCCACAGCAGGTCCAGGAACTTCACCGGCTGGGCGGCGGAGATGTCGGCCAGGCGGAAGGCGCTGGTCAGCAGCCAGTGGCCCAGCGTGCCCAGGAAGCCGCACAGCAGCGCCATCCCCCAGTGCCAGGGCAGCGGCGCCTGCCAGGCCCACAGCGCGAGGGGCAGGGAGAACCCCGCCACCGTCAGCGACTGCCACAGCACGATCACCGCCGGCCCGTCGCGCCGCGTCAGCGCCTTGGTGATGAGGAAGGAGGCGGCGAACAGCGGCGAGGACGCCAGCATCACCAGCGACCAGGTCGGCTCCGCCCCCGCCAGGCTGGGCCAGACCACCACCAGCACGCCGCAGAAGCCCAGCAGGGAGGCGGCCCAGCGCTGCCACATCATCCGCTCGCCCAGGAAGGCCACGGCGCCCAGCATGATGAACAGCGGCGTGGTGAAGCCGATGGCCGTCATCTCGGCGAAGGGGATGTGGGGCAGGGCGGCGAACCACAGGAACAGGCCGGAGGAATGCACCGCCCCGCGCAGCACCTGCCCGCCCAGCCCGTTGGGGCGCAGCGGCGCCACCCCGGCGCGCAGCAGCCAGGGCAGCAGCGGCACCACGCCCAGGGCGTAGCGCAGGAACTGCACCTGGAAGGGCGGCAGGTCGTGCGTCAGCACGCGCATGCCGGTGTTGAGCAGGGCGAAGCACAGCCCGGCCAGCGCGGCCAGGCCCATGCCCGCGAGGGCGGGGTTCATCACCGCGCAGCTTCGCCCGGCGGGGGCGGTTGCGGAAGCCATGCACGGGCCTAATCTTCGCCCATGCCCGACACCCACCTGCCCTTCGACCCCTCCGCCCTGAAGTTCGGCATCGGCCAGCCGGTGCCGCGGCAGGAGGACCCGAAGCTCCTGCGCGGCGAGGGACGCTACACCGACGACCTTTCCCTGCCCGGGCAGCTGCAGGCCTGGGTGGTGCGCTCGCCCCACGCGCATGGCGTGCTGCGCGGGGTGGACGCGGCGGAGGCGCTGGCCGCGCCCGGCGTGCACGCCGTCATCACCGCCGCCGACCTCGGCGCCTATGGGGAGATGGTCTGCGCCATGCCCTTCCCCGGGCTGCGGACCACCCGCCGCCCCGCCCTGGCGACGGACCGCGTGCGCTGGGTGGGCGACCCGGTGGCGGTGGTGGTGGCCGAGACCAAGGCCCAGGCCAAGGACGCCGCCGAGCTGGTGCTGCTGGACATCGAGCCGCTGGAGGCGGTGACCGAGGCTTCCCGCGCCGCCGGGGCCCCGGCGCTGTACGACGACCTGCCGGGCAACTGCGTGCTGGACTTCGCCCATGGCGACCCGGCGGCGCTGGACGCCGCCTTCGCCCGCGCCGCCCACGTGCAGCGCCTGTCCATCCGCAACAACCGGGTGGTGGTGGCGAGCATGGAGCCGCGCTCGGCCCTCGCTTCCTTCGAGGACGGGCGCTTCGTGCTGCGGGTGGGCTGCCAGGGGGTGTTCGGCCTGCGCAACCAGCTGGCGGACGACGTGCTGAAGGTGGGGCGCGACGGCGTGCGGGTGCTGACCGGCAATGTCGGCGGCTCCTTCGGCATGAAGGCCAACGCCTACCCGGAATACCTGCCCATCCTGCACGCCGCCAGGCTGCTGGGCCGCCCGGTGAAGTGGACCGACGAGCGCTCGCAATCCTTCCTCAGCGACCAGCACGGGCGCGACCACGAGGTGGAGGCCGCGCTGGCCTTCGACGCCGAGGGGCGGATGCTGGCGGTGCGGCTGGACGCCTGGGCCAACATGGGGGCCTACCTGTCCACCGTGGCGCCGCTGATGGGCACCGGCAACTTCGTCAAGAACGTGCAGAGCAACTACGCCGTGCCGCTGATCGGCGTGTTCACCAGGTGCATGCTGACCAACACCACCCCGGTCAGCGCCTATCGCGGCGCCGGCCGGCCGGAGGGCAACTACTTCATGGAGCGCCTGGTCGAGGCCGCCGCCCCCGCGCTGGGCCTGGACGCCAACGAGATCCGCCGCCGCAACCACATCACCGCCTTCCCCTACAAGGCGGCCTCGGGCAGCACCTATGACGGGGGCGAGTTCTCCGCGGTGCTGGACCAGGCGCTGGAGGCGGCGGACGTGGCCGGCTTCGCGGCGCGGCGGGCGGAGAGCGAGGCGCGCGGGATGCGCCGCGGCCTGGGCGTCGGCAACTTCCTGGAATGCACCGCCCCGCCGGCCAAGGAGCAGGGCGGGCTGCGCTTCGAGAAGGACGGCACGGTGACCATCATCACCGGCACGCTGGACTACGGCCAGGGCCACTGGACGCCCTTCGCCCAGGTGCTGCACCAGAAGCTGGGCGTGCCCTTCGCCGCCATCCGGCTGGTGCAGGGCGATTCCGACCTGCTGGTGGCCGGCGGCGGCACCGGCGGCTCCAAGAGCCTGATGGCGTCCGGCGCCGCCATCCTGGAGGCCAGCGACTTGGTCATCGAGAAGGGCCGCGCCGCCGCCGCCCACCTGCTGGAGGCCGCGCCGGTGGACATCGAGTTCGCGGACGGCCGCTTCAGCATCGCCGGCACCGACCGCGGCATCTCCGTGCTCGACCTGGCGGCCCGCTTGCGCGAGAGCCATTCCCTGCCGCCGGAGGTGCCCTCCAGCCTCGACGTCACCCACGTGTTCGACCAGGCGCCCCAGGCCTATCCCAATGGCTGCCACGTCTGCGAGGTGGAGGTGGACCCGGAGACGGGGGTGGCGAAGGTGGTGCGCTACGTCGCCGTCAACGACTTCGGCGTCATCGTGAACCCGCTGATGGTGGCGGGCCAGGCGCATGGCGGCATCGCCCAGGGCGTCGGCCAGGCGCTGCTGGAGCGCGTGGCCTACACGGAGGAAGGCCAGCCGGTCACCGGCTCGTTCATGGATTACGGCCTGCCGCGCGCCGACGACCTGCCGCCCATCGCCACGCTGGACCACGGCGTGCCCTGCACCACCAACCCGCTGGGTGCCAAGGGCTGCGGGGAGGCCGGCTGCGCGGGCTCGCTGCCCGCGGTGATGAACGCGCTGTGCGACGCGCTGGGCGTGGACCACATCGACATGCCGGCGACGCCCGAGGTGGTGTGGCGCGCGCTTCAGCCGAGGTAGCGCGCCATCTCCGCCTCGTATTCGGCCTCCCGCGTCCAGCGCGCCCAGTCGGCCTTGGCGGGCAGGGCGCCGACCGGCCGGCCCTCGCGCAGGGCCAGCAGCGCGTCATGCACCGCCTGGGCGGCCGCCTGGGACGGCGCGTGGCCCAGCAGCGCCACCCGCACGCCGCGGCTGGCCAGGTAGGCGTTGTCGCGGATCTCGGCGCTCAGCGTGCCCAGCACCAGCGGCAGCGCCGCCGCCTCCGCCACCGCGTCCAGCTGCGCGCGCGCCGTCACGCCGGTGAGGAAGATGGCGTCGGCGCCGGAGGCGTTGTAGGCGCGCACCCGTTCCAGGCAATCCTCCAGGCCGGAGATGGACATGGCGCCGGTGCGGGCGAACACGCAGGTGGCGCGGTCCATCCGCGCCTCGCAGGCGGCGCGCACCTTGCCCACGCCTTCGGCGATGCCGACCAGCCGGGGCTGCGCCGCGCCGAAGGGGCGCGGCAGCTCGGTGTCCTCGATGGAGAAGCC
This sequence comes from Sabulicella flocculans, assembly GCF_045449635.1. NCBI lineage: Bacteria > Pseudomonadati > Pseudomonadota > Alphaproteobacteria > Acetobacterales > Acetobacteraceae > Sabulicella > Sabulicella flocculans. The sequence continues at coordinate 72,349 of NZ_JBJJBR010000002.1, forward strand.
GGCGATGCCCGCCGCCTCCAGCTCCTGCGCGGTGCGCGCGGCGTTCAGCGCGTTGCCGTAGCCGTGGTCGGCGTCGGCCAGGATGGGCAGGGTGGCGGCGGCGCGGCACACCCGGCGCGCCTGCTCGGCGAACTCGCCGAGGGTGATGAGGATGTGGTCCGGCGCGCCCAGGATGGCGAGCGAGGCGGTGGAGCCCGCCAGCATCCCCAGCTCGTAGCCCAGCCCCTCGGCGATGCGGGCGGAAAGCGGGTCATGCGTGGAGGCGGGGTGCAGGCAGGCGCTGCCGGCCAGCATGGCGCGCAGGGCCTCGCGGCGTCGGGTGAAGGTCATCGCCGGGCAGCATGGACGCCCGGCGCCGCCGCGCCTAGCCTGCGGCCCAGGGAAGGGACGGGCGCACCATGGAGAACGACTACCTCTGCCTGCACGAGATCGTGAAGGCGGCGCAGGCGAAGCTGGACCGCAACATCTGGGACTACCTGGTCGGCGGCACCGAGAGCGAGACGACGCTGCGCCGCAACCGCCTGGCCATCGACAGCGTGGCGCTGCGCCCGCGCGTGCTGAACGACGTCTCGCAGGTGGACACCGGCACCGATTTCCTCGGCCACCGCATCGCCCTGCCGGTGATCCTGGCGCCCGTCGGCTCCCTCGAATCCTTTCATCCGGAGGCGGGGACGGCTGTGGCGCGCGGGGCGGGGGGGTTCGGCGTGCCGTTCATGCTGTCCTCCGTCTCGCAGCCGGGGCTGGAGGCGGCGGCGCAGGCGGCCACAGGGCCCAAGGTGTTCCAGCTCTACGTCCGCGGCGACCGCGAGGAGACGGACGCCATCGCCCGGCGCGCCATCGCCGCCGGCTACGACGCCTTCGCCATCACGGTGGACACGGCGCACTACTCGCGCCGCGAGCGCGACCTGGCCAAGCGCTTCGTCAAGCGCTGGCGGGCCAACGAGCCCGGCGCCATGCACCACCAGGCCGCGCTGTCCTGGGCCGACATCGCCGACTTCAAGCGCAAGCACCGCATCCCGCTGATCCTCAAGGGCATCGGCACCGCCGAGGACGCCGCCCTGGCGGTCGAGCACGGGGTGGAGATGGTCTACTGCTCCAACCATGGCGGCCGGCAGCTGGATGGCGGCCGCGGCTCGCTGGACGTGCTGCCGGAGGTGGTGGAGGCGGTGGCCGGGCGCGCGAAGGTGATCGTGGACGGCTCCTTCTCGCGCGGGACGGATCTTGTGAAGGCGCTGGCGCTGGGGGCCGACTATGTGGGGCTGGGGCGGCTCTACCTCTACGGCCTGGCGGCGGGGGGCGCGGATGGCGTGCGCCGCGTGCTGGAGATCCTGCAGGACGAGGCCGAGCGCGCCCTGGGACTGACCGGCGTGACCGGCTGGGCCGGGCTGGGGCGGGGGCACCTGCACCGCGGGGCGCCGCTGGTGGCGATGCCGCACGTCCACAGCGCCTTCCCCCTGCTGGCCGAGGGCTACTGACCCGCCACCTTCCTGCCACGCCGCCGCCGCGACGGGGCCGCAGCGCCGGCGTTGCATCCCTCACGAGGATGGCGGTCCCCCCGAACCCCCGCCGCCCGGAGGGCCCACGCCATGGCGCGCCGAATCCTTCTTCCGCTCGCGGCGATGGCCGCGCTGTCCGGCTGCGTCGCCGCCGGGCCGGGCTATTACGGGCCCGGGCCGCGGGTGTGGCACGGGCCGTCCTACGGCTACGTCGCGCCGCCGCCGCCGCGCGCATGGGGGCCGCCGGCCTATGCCTGGCGCGCCCCGCCGCCGCGCCACTGGGGCGGTGGGCCGCGGCATCACGGGCGCGGGCACGGGCACGGCTGGCGCCGCTGAATCAGGCCTTGCGGCGCCTGGCCTTCGGCGGGGCGTGGCGCGCCAGGATGGGCGCCAGGAAGCGGCCGGTGTGGCTCTCCGGGTTCGCCGCCACCTCCTCCGGCGTGCCCTTGGCGACGATGCGCCCGCCGCCGTCGCCGCCCTCCGGGCCGAGGTCAAGCACCCAGTCGGCGGTCTTGATGACCTCCAGGTTGTGCTCGATGACGATGACGGTGTTGCCGCCCTTCACCAGCGCGTGGAGCACCTCCAGCAGCTTGCGGACATCCTCGAAGTGCAGGCCGGTGGTCGGCTCGTCGAGGATGTAGAGGGTGCGCCCCGTCGCGCGGCGGGACAGCTCCTTCGCCAGCTTGATGCGCTGCGCCTCGCCGCCCGACAGCGTGGTGGCCTGCTGGCCGAGGTGGATGTAGCCCAGCCCCACCTCCTCCAGCGTGCGCAGCTTGTCGTGGATGGAGGGCACGGCGGCGAAGAACTCGCGCCCCTCGCTCACCGTCATGTCCAGCACGTCGCTGATGGACTTGCCGCGGAAGCGCACGTCCAGCGTCTCGCGGTTGTAGCGCTTGCCCTTGCAGGTGTCGCAGGTGACGTAGACGTCGGGCAGGAAGTGCATCTCGATCTTGATGACGCCGTCGCCCTGGCAGCTCTCGCAGCGGCCCCCCTTCACGTTGAAGGAGAAGCGGCCGGATTTGTAGCCGCGGGCGCGGCTTTCCGGCAGCTCGGCGAACCAGTCGCGGATGGGCGCGAACAGGCCGGTGTAGGTGGCGGGGTTGGAGCGCGGGGTGCGGCCGATGGGCGACTGGTCGATGTCGATCACCTTGTCCACGTGCTCCAGCCCCTCGATGCGCTGGTGCGGGGCGGGCACGACGGAGGCGCCCATCAGCCGGCGCGACAGGCCGTTGAACAGCGTCTCGATCACCAGGGTGGACTTGCCGCCGCCGGAGACGCCGGCCACGGCGGTGAAGGTGCCCAGCGGGAACTCCGCCGTCACGTCCTTCAGGTTGTTGCCCGAGGCGCCGACGACGCGGATCAGGCGCTTGGGGTCGGGCTTGCGCCGGGCGTCGGGCATTGGGATCTCGCGCCGGCCGGACAGGTAGGCGCCGGTGACGCTGGCGGGGTTGGCCGCCACTTCCTCCGGCCGGCCCTGGGCCACCACCTGCCCGCCATGCGCGCCGGCGCCGGGGCCGATGTCCACCAGCCAGTCGGCGGTGCGGATGGCGTCCTCGTCGTGCTCCACCACCAGCACGGAATTGCCCAGGTCGCGCAGGCGGCGCAGCGTGCCCAGCAGGCGCTCGTTGTCGCGCTGGTGCAGGCCGATGGAGGGCTCGTCCAGCACATAGAGCACGCCGGTGAGGCCCGAGCCGATCTGCGAGGCCAGCCGGATGCGCTGGGATTCCCCGCCGGACAGCGTGGCGGAGGAGCGGGCGAGCGAGAGGTAGTCCAGCCCGACGTCCACCAGGAACTGCAGCCGGTCCTCGATCTCGCGCAGGATGCGGCGGGCGATCTCCTGCCGCTGCGGGGTCAGGCTGGCGCTGACGGTGCCGAACCATTCGCGGGCCTTGCGGATGGACAGCGCCGAGGCCGCGCCGATGTGCTGGCCCGCCACCTTCACCGCCAGCGACTGCGGCTTCAGGCGGAAGCCTTCGCAGGCGTGGCAGGGCTTCTCCGCTTGGTAGCGCGCCAGGTCCTCGCGCACCCAGGGATTGTCGGTTTCCTTGAAGCGGCGCTGGAGGTTGCGGATCACGCCCTCGAAGGGCTTCTCCACCTCGTAGGCGCGCAGCCCGTCCTTGTAGCGCAGCGTCACCGGGGTGGTGCCGGTGCCGTGCAGGATGGCCTCCCGCGCCTCCTCCGGCAGCTCCTCCCACGGCTTCTCGGCGCTGACCCTGAGGTGGCGGGCGAGGCTCGCCAGCGTCTGGTCGTAATAGGCGCTGGAGGCGTTGCCGGCCCAGGGCGCGATGGCGCCTTCCTTCAGGCTCAGCCCCTCCTGCGGCACCACCAGCGCGGGGTCGAAGAAGCTCTCGGTGCCCAGCCCGTCGCAGGCGGGGCAGGCGCCCTGCGGCGAGTTGAAGGAGAACAGCCGCGGCTCGATCTCTTCGATGGAGAAGCCGCTGACCGGGCAGGCGAACTTCTGGGAGAACACGGTCCGCGCGCCGGTGTCGGCTTCCTCGGCATAGGCGATGCCGTCGGCCAGGCCGAGCGCGGTTTCGAAGCTGTCGGCCAGGCGCTGGGCGATGTCGGGGCGGACCACCACGCGGTCCACCACCACCTCGATGTCGTGCTTCAGCTTCTTGTCGAGCTTGGGCGCCTCCTCGATGCGGTGCAGCGCGCCGTTGATCTTTACGCGCTCGAAGCCGCGGCGCTGGTATTCGGCCAGTTCCTTGCGGTACTCGCCCTTCTTGCCGCGGATGACGGGCGCGAGGATGAGCAGCCGCGTCCCCTCCGGCATGGCCAGCACGCGGTCCACCATCTGCGAGACGCTCTGCGCCTCGATCGGCTCGCCGGTCGCGGGGGAATAGGGCACGCCGACGCGTGCCCACAGCAGGCGCATGTAGTCGTGGATTTCGGTGACGGTGCCCACGGTGGAGCGCGGGTTGTGCGAGGTGGTCTTCTGTTCGATGGAGATGGCGGGGGAAAGGCCCTCGATGCTGTCCACGTCGGGTTTCTGCATCAGCTGTAGGAACTGGCGCGCGTAGGCGGACAGCGATTCGACGTAGCGCCGTTGCCCCTCGGCATAGATGGTGTCGAAGGCGAGCGACGACTTGCCGGACCCCGACAGCCCGGTGAGCACCACGAGCTGCCCCCCCGGCAGGTCGAGGTCCAGGGATTTCAGGTTGTGCTGGCGCGCGCCGCGGATGCGGATCGACCCTGCGGAAGGGGAAAGGTCTGCGGCGTCGCGCGGCATGGGAAAAAGGCTCCGGAAGCGGACAAGTTCGCGTTGCGTTCTCGCCCTTCAAGCATCATATGGGGTGGGTGTCCAAGGGGTTTTCGGGTATGACCGGCCCCTGAATCTGCGGGGATATGCGTGCGATGGCCGGCGTCAACAAGGTGATCATCCTGGGCCGCCTGGGGAAGGACCCCGAGGTGCGGAACTTCCAGAATGGCGGCAAGGTGGTGAACCTGCGCATCGCCACCTCCGAACGCTACAAGGACCGCGAGGGCAACCAGCAGGAGCGGACGGAGTGGCACGCGGTGGCCATCTTCAACGAGAAGCTGGGCGAGATCGCCGAGCGCTACCTGAAGAAGGGCAGCGAGGTCTACATCGAGGGCCAGCTCGAGACCCGCAAGTGGCAGGGACAGGACGGCCAGGACAAGTACACCACCGAAATCGTGCTGCGGCAGTACCGCGGCGAGCTGGCGCTGGTCGGCGGGCGCGGCGGCGCCTCCGGCGGCGGCGACGAGATGGGCGAGGGGGGTGGCGGCTATAGCGGCGGGCGTTCCTCCGGCGGTGGTGGCTATGGCGGCGGGCGCGGCGGGGCCTCCTCGGGCGGCGGCGGGCGGTCCTCCGGCAGCTGGGATTCGGGGGCCAAGAAGGCCGACCTGGACGACGACATCCCGTTTTGAGCCGGAAGCGCGCCAACGCCCTTGCATGACGTTTGCGTGATGCTACACGGAACAGGCTAGGGTGGAGTTGCCAACGCGGCCGGACCTCATGATCGTCCGCAGAAGGCCGGCGCGTGCGTGGCGCCGGATGCGAGGAGCCTCCCCTTGGCCGCCAGCGTCGTTAACCCCTCCCTGGACAACCTGCACGAGGAGCCGCCGTTCCGCGGCGCGCTCGACACGCTGCGCTCCCACGCCATCCTCGGCTGGGTCCTCGGCGTCGAGGCGCCGTCCGACCCGGTGTCGGTGGAGCTGCGGATGGGCGGGCAGGTGGTGGCCCTGGCCACGACCGGCCACCGGCGGATGGACCTGGACCGCTTCGTCGCGGGGCCGTGCTACGCCGGCTTCAGCATCGGCGCGGCGGACGTCGCCTCCGACCGGCTGGAACTGGCGCTGTCCGTGCTGGACCGCGCCGCCGGCGACCCCGACGCCTTCATCGATGGGCTGGAGGTGCGGGTGGCCGGCGCCCCCTACGCGCTGTTCAAGGCGACGACCTTCACGGCGGACGAGGCCGCCCTGCGTTCGTTCCGCGACCGCCTGGCCGCCCGCCTGGTCGAGGTGACGGCCAACCAGAAGGTGCGCCAGCGCGAGGCCCTGCTGCGCTCCTCGCCGTTGCAGCCGCCGGACGCGCCCGACGTGCGGCTGGTGGCGTTCTACCTGCCGCAGTTCCACCCCACGGTGGAGAACGACCAGTGGTGGGGTCGGGGCTTCACCGAATGGAGCGGCGTGGTCGCCGCCAAGCCGAATTTCGACGGGCACGCCCAGCCGCGCCTGCCCGCCGACCTCGGCTTCTATGACCTTCGCCTGGACGACGTGCACCGCCGCCAGGTTGAGCTGGCGCGCAGCTACGGCATCACCGCCTTCTGCTACCACCACTACTGGTTCTCGGGCACCTCGCTGCTGACGCTGCCGGCGGAGCGCCACCTGCGCGAGGGCCTGGACCTGGATTTCTGCCTGTGCTGGGCGAACGAGAACTGGTCGCGCCGCTGGGACGGCTCCGAGCACGACGTGCTGATGGGCCAGCAGCATTCGGAGGCGGATGACGCCGCCTTCATCGAATCGGCGCTGCCGTTCTTCCACAGCCCGCGCTACCTGAAGGTGGACGGCGCGCCGCTGCTCATCGTCTACCGCCTGTCGCTGCTGGCCAACGCCCCGGCCACCATCCTGCGGTGGAAGGCCGCCGCCCGCGCGGCCGGCTTCCCCGACCTGCATGTCTGCATGGCGGAAACCTTCGGGCAGCGCGCGCCCGACCTGCAAGGCGCCGACAGCGCCGTGGAGTTCCCTCCCCACGGCGTCAATGCGCGCGAGATCACCCAGGACCTCCCCGGGCTGCGCCCCGACTTCACCGGCCGCGTGTACGACTACGCCGACATGGTGGCCGGCCAGCTCGCCCGGCCGGACCCAGGCTGCCTGCTGTTCCGCACCGCGTCGCCCGCCTGGGACAACACGGCCCGCAAGGGGGCCGGCGGCCACACCTTCCACGGCGCCTCGCCGACCCTGTTCGAGGTCTGGCTGGACGCGCTGTGCACGCAGGCCCGCGGCCGCAACCGCGCCGAGGCGCGGCTGGTCTTCGTCAACGCCTGGAACGAGTGGGCGGAAGGGGCGGTGCTGGAGCCGGAGCGGGAGCTGGGGCACGCCAACCTCCGCGCCGTGCGCCACGCGCTGTTCCCGGCCGAGCAGGCCGAGCTGGAGGGCTATGCCCGCGCGAACGCTGAGTTGCGGCGCATGCTGCGCGCGGCCGGCGACGCCGACGGCCAGCGCTGCGCCTTCCTTCCCGAGGCGCCGCTGGGCTTCACCGTCATCCGCAATGCGCCGCACCCCGCCCGCTGCACGCTGGACCGGCTGAACGGCACCTCGCCCCCTGCCGCCAGCGGCGCGACCCTGTTCCGCGAGCAGGCGCTGAGCCTCGCGGGTTGGCTGGTGATGGAGGACCTCCCCACCTCGCCCGAGATCCCGCTCTTCGTCCGGCTGGAGCCGCGCGACCCGGGCGGGGAGGCCTACGTGGCAGCCATCGAGCGCCGCTCGCTGCGGCCCGACGTCGCCCAGGCGCTGCAGATGGCCGACAGCGGGAATTGCTGGTTCGGCTTCGAGGTGGCCGCCAGCCTGCTGCGCGTCGCGCCAGGCGCCTATGCCGTGTCGCTGCTGGCCGGCACGCGCGCCGACCCGGCCGTCGCGCTGCGTCTGCCGACCAAGGCCACCGTGTATGTCGGCTGAGGCGCGGCCGGGCCCGGACTCGCTGGTTAGCGTCGTCATCCCCGCCTTCCGGCACGAGGCGTATGTGGAGGCCTGCCTGCGCTCCGTCGCGGCGCAGACGCACGGGCGGATGGAGCTGCTGTTCCTCGACGACCGCTCGCCCGACCGCACCTTCGAGGTGGCGCGCGACCTGCTGGAAGGCCCGCTGCGCACGCGGTTCGAGCGCGTGGTGTGCCTCCGCAAGGAGGGCAACGGCGGCGCGCACGACTCCATCAACCTGGGCGTCGGCATGGCGGCCGGCAGCCACGTCGCCATCCTCAACAGCGACGACCTGTTCCACCCGCTGCGGCTGGAGCGCCTGCTGGCGGGCCTCGCCGCGCAGGGCTCGGCCTTCGCCTTCTCCGCCGCCGCCACCATCTGGGACGGCGGCGGCGACCCGGCGGGCGCCGGGCCGGGCGACTATTTCCTGCTGCTCGGGCCGCGCACGGTGGCGGAGGTGGCGTCGGCGCCCAGCGTCGGCTTCGCGCTGCTGCGGCGGAACGTGGCGCTGTCCACCGGCAACTTCCTGTTCGCGCGGGACCTCGCGCGGCGGGTGGGTCCCTTCCTGCCGTTGCGCTACTGCCACGACTGGGACTTCGTGCTGCAGGCCACCCGCTTCACCGAGCCGGTCTTCGTGCCGGAGCCGCTCTACAGCTACCGCCTGCACCCGCAGAACTCCTTCCGCGGCTACCAGCACCTCAACCAGATCGAGGTGGAGGTGGTGCTGCGGCGCTTCTTCGCCGCCGTGCTCCGCTGGCCCACCCCCAACGGCTTGTGCCCCAGCCCGCGCAACTGGCCCGGGGTGTTCGAGTCCTGGGCGGCCCGCTTCTGCGGCGAGGAGATGCTGTTGGCGGAAGCGGAGATGCCGGCCCGCCACAGCCGCACCGTGGCCCGCGGCGCCCCGGCGCGCGACGCCGCCGAACTCGCCCAGCAGAAGCGCGCCATGGCCGCCCGCGTCGCCCGGCGCCAGGCCGAGGCCACCAGCAAGGACCGCCCGGCATGACCACCCCCCCGACCGGCAAGTCGCTCCTCGGCGTCGAGACCGACCAGGAATGGCTGGAGATCCTCGCCCGCAGCGTCCGCGAGCCGGTGATCGCGGGGGTGCACATGCCGCGCTGGCCCCTCGCGGCGGTGCAGGAGAACTTCGTGGGCTCGGCCGACGAACTCTCCCTCCAGGAGGCCGGCGCCTTCTTCCGTGCGGTGAAGGCCTATGCCGAGAGGCTGGCGAACCCGCTGCGCGCGACCTCCTCCGTCCTCGACTTCGGCACCGGGTGGGGGCGCTACCCGCGCCTCCTGTGGGGGGACGTGGCGGCCGAGAACATCCACGGCGTGGACGTGGACGGCGACATCCTGGCCACCTGCCGCCACCTCGGGGTGCCGGGGCGGTTCAGCCAGATCGCGCCGCGCGGCAGCCTGCCCTTCGAGGCCGAGAGCTTCGACCTGGTGATCGCCTATTCGGTGTTCAGCCACTTGCCGGAGGACGTCGCCCGCCACTGGATGGCGGAGCTGCGGCGGGTGGCACGCCCGGGATGCATCCTGGCCTACACCACCGAGCCACGCCGCTTCCTCACCTTCGTGCAGGACCTGCCGGCGCAGCCGCAGACCGCCTGGCACGCCCTGCTGGGCCGCTTCCGCGACCAGGTCCCGGAGGCGCTGGCCGCCTTCGACCGGGGGGAGTTCGTGTTCCTGCCGACCTCGGGCGGCGACCACCTGGACGCCAGCATCTACGGCGACGCGGTGGTCCCTCCCTCCTACATCGAACGCGAGTGGTGCGAGGGCTTCCGGCTGGTGCGCTACCTCGACGATCCCGCCCAGTTCTGGCAGGCGCTGGTGGTCGCGCAGCGCCTCTGAGAAGGGCCGCCGGGGGCGGCGGAGGTTTGGTGAATCGGCCGCGACACCCTATATGACGAGGGCGCGGGCCCCCCGGCCCGCATCCCCCCGGGCGCCCCTGGCGCGGCCCTCCGCCGCCGCCGCCGCCCTGGCCTGAGAGTGGACTTCCGCCGTGACCGAGAGACCTACGCCGAGCTTCGACATCGCGCCCGTCGCGGTGGAGCAGGAGATGCGGCGCTCCTTCCTCGACTACGCGATGAGCGTCATCGTCTCCCGCGCGCTGCCCGACGTGCGGGACGGGCTGAAGCCCGTGCACCGGCGCATCCTGTATGCGATGCACGAGAGCGGCTACACGGCCGACAAGCCGCACCGCAAGTCCGCCCGCGTGGTGGGCGACGTGATGGGCAAGTACCACCCGCACGGCGACAGCGCGATCTACGAGGCCATGGTCCGCATGGCGCAGCCCTTCTCCATGCGCGTGCCGCTGGTGGACGGGCAGGGCAATTTCGGCTCCATGGACGGCGACCCGCCGGCGGCCATGCGCTACACCGAGGTGCGCCTGGCCAAGTCCGCCACCGCCCTGCTGGAGGGCATCGGCGAGGACACGGTGGACTTCGCGCCGAACTACGACGAATCCGCCGAGGAGCCGCGCGTCCTGCCGGCATCCTTCCCCAACCTGCTGGTGAACGGCGCCGGCGGCATCGCCGTGGGCATGGCGACCAACATCCCCACCCACAATCCCGGCGAGATCATCGACGCCACGCTGAAGCTGATCGCCGAGCCGGACACCTCGCTGGCCGAGCTGATGGAGATCGTCCCGGCGCCGGACTTCCCGACCGGCGGCATCATCCTGGGCCGGGCCGGCGTGAAGGCGGCCTTCGAGACCGGCCGCGGCTCCATCCCGCTGCGCGCCGCCTGCGCGGTGGAGGAGATGAAGGGCGGCCGCGAGGCCATCATCGTCACCGAGATCCCCTACCAGGTGAACAAGGCGACGCTGATCGAGAAGATCGCCGAGCTGGTGCGCGCCAAGGCCATCGAGGGCATCTCCGACCTGCGCGACGAGAGCGACCGCTCCGGCCTGCGCATCGTGATCGAGGTCAAGAAGGACGCGAACGCGGAGGTGGTGCTGAACCAGCTCTACCGCATGACGCAGCTGCAGATCTCCTTCCCGGTCAACTTCCTGGCGCTGCACAAGGGGCGCCCGCAGCAGATGGGGCTGCGCGAGGCCCTGCTGGCCTTCATCGGCTTCCGCGAGGAGGTGATCGAGCGCCGCTCACGCTTCCGCCTCGCCGAGGCGCGGCGCAAGGCGCACAACCTCATCGGCCTCGCCATCGCGGTGGCCAACATCGACGAGGTGATCCGCCTGATCCGCGAGAGCCCGGACGCCGCCACCGCCCGCGGGGCGCTGATGGCGCGCGACTGGCCGGCGGCCGACGTGGCGCCCTTGGTGGCGCTGGTGCAGGACGAGGGCAACGAGCTGAGCCCCGAAGGCACCATGCGGCTGACCGAGGCCCAGGCCAAGGGCATCCTGGAGCTGCGCCTGCAGCGCCTGACCGGGCTGGAGCGCGAGAAGATCGACGCCGAGCTGCGCGAGTTCGGCGAGGCCATCGCGTTCCTGCTGGACATCCTGGGCAGCCATGTCCGCCGCATGGAGGTGATGGCCGAGGAGCTGCGGGCGGTGCGCGCCACCCTGGCCTCGCCCCGCCTGACCCAGGTCAGCGACCAGGTCGGCGACATCGACGACGAGAGCCTGATCGCCCCCGCCACCATGGTGGTGACGCTGACGCGCGACGGCTACGTCAAGCGCACGCCGCTGGACGTCTTCCGCTCGCAGGGGCGCGGCGGCAAGGGCCGCTCCGCCGCCGCCACCCGGGCGGACGACGTGGTGGTGCGCTCCTTCATCGGGCACACCCACCAGTGGGTGCTGTTCTTCACCGACCGCGGCCTGGTGTTCCGCGAGAAGGTCTGGCAGCTGCCCGAGGGCGGCACCGGCGGCAAGGGGCGCTCGCTGCGGCAGGTGCTGAACCTGGCGGATGGCGAGAGCGTGACCGCCGTGCTGCCGCTGCCGCAGGACGAGAGCCTGTGGGACGCGCTGCACCTGGTCTTCGCCACCCGGCAGGGCAATGTCCGCCGCAACCGTCTGGGCGATTTCCGCAACGTCCGCGCCTCGGGCCTCATCGCCATGAAGCTGGACGAGGGGGACGCGCTGATCGGCGTCGCCACCTGCCGCGAGGGCGACGACGTGCTGCTGGCCACCCGCAACGGCCGCGCCATCCGCTTCCACGCGACGGACGAGGTGCTGCGCGTCTTCGCCGGACGCGACAGCTCCGGGGTGCGCGGCATCAGGCTGCTGGGGGATGACGTGGTGATCGCGCTCGCCGTGCTGCGGCACGTGGAGGCGAGCCCTGGCGAGCGCCTGGCCTTCCTCAAGGCCAAGCGGCGCGCCAGCGGCGAGGAGGAGGCCGAGCTGCCGGCCGACGAGGAGGGCGTGGCCGAGGAGGCGCTGAGCGCCGACCGCTTCGCCGAGCTGGACGCGATGGAGCAGGTCATCCTCACCGTCACCGACCGCGGCTTCGGCAAGCGCTCCAGCGCCTACGAGTACCGCGTGACGGGGCGCGGCGGGCAGGGCATCGCCAACATCCAGCTGGCCGGCGGCCGGCGCGGGGGCGAGGTGGTGGCCAACTTCACCGTCACGCCGGGCGACCACGTCATGATCATGACCGATGGCGGCCAGGCCATCCGCTTCGAGGGCGCCTCGGTGCGGCGCACCGGCCGCGCCTCCCAGGGGGTGATGCTGATGCGGCTGGACGAGGACGAGCGCGTCACCTCCTGCTTCCCGGTGATCGAGGACGACGAGGACGAGGCCGAGGCATGAGCGCGCGCACGGCGCTGTACCCGGGCACCTTCGACCCGGTGACCAACGGCCACCTGGACGTGATCGCCCGCGCCGCCCGGCTGGTGGACCGGCTGGTGATCGGGGTGGCCATCAACATCGGCAAGGGCCCGCTCTTCGCGCTGGAGGAGCGGGTGGAGATCGTGGAGGCGGAGGTGCGCGACATCGCCGCGCGCACCGGCTGCCGCATCGAGGTGCGCCCCTTCACCGGGCTGCTGGTCGGCTTCGCCAGGGAGTGCGGCGCGCAGATGATCGTGCGCGGGCTGCGCGCCGTGACCGATTTCGACTACGAGTTCCAGATGGCGGGCATGAACGCCCGGCTGGACAGCGCGGTCGAGACGGTGTTCCTGATGGCGAGCGAGCGCAACCACTTCATCTCCTCGCGCTTCGTGAAGGAGATCGCGCAGCTGGGCGGCGACATCGGCAGCTTCGTGCCGCCCCTGACCCTGGAGCGGACCCTGGCCAAGGTGGGCCGCTGAAACCTTCAACCCCGGAGCAAGCACCGATGCACCGCCGCACGCTTCTTGCCGCAACGACGATGATGGGAGTCGCCATGACCGAGACCACCGAGGCGGAGGCCCAGCCGGCCAACGACCGCGAGAACCAGCTGATCATGACGCTGAAGGACGGCGACGTGCGCATCCAGCTGCGCCCCGACCTGGCGCCGCGCCACGTGGAGCGCATCAAGGAGCTGACGCGCGCCGGCCTGTATGACGGCACGCCCTTCCACCGCGTGATCGAGGGCTTCATGGCCCAGGGCGGCGACCCCACGGGCACCGGCACCGGCGGCTTCCGCGACCGCGGCTATGCCGACATCCCGGCCGAGTTCGTGCCCGCCGCCCGCGCGCGCTTCCTGCGCGGCACCTGCGGCATGGCCCGCAGCCAGAACCCCAACAGCGCCAACAGCCAGTTCTTCATCATGTTCGCGCCGGGCGACTTCCTGAACAACCAGTACACGATCTGGGGCCAGGTGGTGGAAGGGATGGAGCGGGTGGACCGCATCGCCCGCGGCGAGCCGCCGCGCACCCCGGACCGCCTGATCCGCATGCGCGTGGCGGCCGACGCCACCTGACTTGACAGCCTGGGCTGCGCGCGGCCTTACGGGGCCGCGCGCAGCACGAGCCCGTAGCTCAGCCGGTAGAGCACGTGACTTTTAATCATGGGGTCCAGGGTTCGAATCCCTGCGGGCTCACCACCGCCGGCACCTTCCCTTCACCGCCGCTTCACCATTCGCGCGTAACCCTCTCCCCAACAAGTCGAGGAGAGCGGCATGGCACGGATGCCCATTGCGTGGCGGATCCACCTCATCACGGGCGTCTGGCTGCTGGGCCTTTCCGGGCTGGTGGTGCTGGGCCTTTCCGGCCGCGCCGCCCAGATGCGCGAGGACCGGGCCAGCCTGCTGCGCGGCATGGTGGAAGCCTCGCTGGCCATCGTCGCGGCGCAGGAGGCGGAGGCGCGGGCCGGACGGCTGAGCGAGGCGCAGGCGAAGGCCAACGCGCTGCAGGCGCTCCGGGCCATGCGCTACGCGGGCGCCGAGTACCTCTGGGTCAACGACCTCGAGCCGCGCATCGTCATGCACCCCATCCGCCCCGAGCTGGACGGGCAGCCGGCCGGCGCCATGCGCGACCCCAACGGGGTGCCGCTGTTCCGCGTCTTCGCCAGCGAGGCGCGGGCGAATCCGGCCGGCGCGGTGGTCGCCTACCAATGGCCCCGCCCGGGGGAGGCGCAGCCGGTGGACAAGCTTTCCTTCGTCCGCCTGTTCGAGCCCTGGGGCTGGGTGGTGGGCACCGGGGTCTACGTGGATGACCTGCAGGCGGCGATCCGGCGCACCTGGCTGCTCGGGCTGGGGGCCGCGGCGCTGCTGGCGCTGATGGCCGGCGCCCTGGCCACCTGGCTGGCGCGCGGCATCACCCGCCCGCTGGTCGCCGCGACGACGGCGACGCGCGCCTTGGCGGAGGGCCGGCGGGACATCGCCATCCCCGGCGCCGGCCGGCGCGACGAGCTCGGCGCGCTCGCTGCCGCGCTGGAGGTGTTCCGCCGCCAGGGCGAGGCGCGCGACGCCGCCGAGGCCGAGGTGGCCGCCGAGCGCGCCGCCCGGCGCCGCCGCCACGAGGCGCTGGAGGCGCATGTGCAGGATTTCGGCCGCAGCGCCCATGGGGCGATGGGCGGGGTGATCGCGGCCGCCGCCGGCATGCGCGAGGCCGCGGGACGGATGGCCGAGGCCTCCAGCCGCATGCAGGCCCATGCGGAGCAGACCCGCGGACAGGCGCAGGACAGCAGCCGGGACCTCGCCGCCGTGGCGGCGGCGACGGAGCAGCTCTCGGCCTCCACCAGCGAGATCGCGCGCCAGGTGCGCGGCGCGGCGGAGGCCGTGGCCCACGCGGCGGCGGAGGCCGGGCGCTCCGACGCCATCATGTCCGGCCTGGCCGGGCAGGCGCAGGAGGTGGGCGTGGTCGTCGGCCTCATCAGCGACGTCGCGGGGCGCACCAACCTGCTGGCCCTGAACGCCACCATCGAGGCCGCCCGCGCCGGCGAGGCCGGCAAGGGCTTCGCCGTGGTCGCCAGCGAGGTGAAGGCCCTGGCGGCGCAGACCGCCAAGGCGACGGAGGAGATCACCGCGCGCATCGGCCGCATGCAGGGCGCCTCCGGCGAGGCGGCCGACGCCATCGCGCGCATCGTCGTGGTGGTGCAGCGGGTGGAGGCCATCGCCGCGGGCATCGCCCGCTCCGTCGAGGAGCAGGGCGAGGCGACGCGCGAGATCGCCCGCGGCGCCGGCACGGTGAGCGCCGCCACCACCGAGACCAGCCGCGCCATGGAGGAGGTGGCGCGCACCGCCGCCGAAACCTGCGAGGTCAGCCGCGGTCTGGTGGAGGGCGCCGCCACCACCACCACCGACGCCGAGGCGCTGAAGGCGGAGATGGAAGGCTTCTTCCGCCAGATCCGCGACGCCGGGGAGCGCCGCGGCTTCGAGCGGCTGCCCGGCGGCGGCGCCCAGGCCGAGCTGCGCCTGCCCGACGGCACGACGCGCCGCGCGGAGGTGCTCGACGCCTCCCCGGCCGGGCTGGCGCTGGCTGGGGAAATCGCACTGGCGACCGGCACGCCGCTGCGGCTGTTGCTGCCGGGCCTGCCTGGCCCGGTGGCGGCGCGCCTCGCGCGGGTGGAGGGCGGGCGCAGCGTGCTGGTGCTGCCGACCGGCCAGGACATCGCGCCCTTCCTGGCGCGGCTGCGGGCGGACGCCGCCTGAACGCGGGTCAGGCGCGGGCCAGCAGCGCCCGCGCCCGCTCCACGATCGGGCGGTCAATCATCTGGCCGTCGAAGGCGGCGGCGCCGCGGCCTTCCGCCAGCGCCGCCTCGAAGGCGGCCACCATGCGGCGGGCGCGCTCCAGCTCCTCGGCGCGCGGCCCGTATTCCTCGTTGATCATGGCCACCTGCGCGGGGTGCACGCAGGTGGCGCAGGCGAATCCCAGCGCGCGCGACCGCCGCAGCGTGGCGCGGTGCCCCTCGGGGTCGGACAAGGCGGCCACCGTGCCCAGGAAGCCCAGCGGCAGGATGCCGGCGGCGCGCGCCGCCAGCAGCCCCAGGCGCTTGGGCAGGTCCAGCGCGTCGGCGGTGGCCTCGGCGCCAAGGTCCGTCGCCAGGTCCTCGCCGCCGATGCCCAGCGCCGCCAGCGCCGGGTGGGCGGCGGCGATGGCGTGCAGGTGGGGCAGGGCGGCGGCTTCCTCCACCAGGGCCACCAGGCGCATGCCGGGCGCCGCCAGCTCGGCCAGCAGGCGCAGGTGGTCGGCGCCCATCACCTTGGTCAGCACCAGCCCGTCGGCGCCGGCGGCCACCGCGGCGGCGATGTCGGCCACCGCCAGGTCCAGCGGGCGGTTGATGCGCACCAGCACGTCGCCCCCGGGCGGCCGGGCCTGCGGCACGGCCGCCGCCAGCGCGGCGCGCGCCTCGGCCTTGCGGGCGGGGGCGATGCTGTCCTCGCAGTCCAGGATGACGGCATCCGCCCCGCGCTGTGCCGCCTTGGCGACGAAGCGCCCCTCCAGCACCGGGACGTAGAGGAGGGAGCGCCAGGAAGGGAGCATCAGTCCCTTTCGACGCACATCGCCACGCCCATGCCGCCGCCGATGCACAGCGTCGCCAGCCCGCGCTTGGCGCCGCGGCGCTGCATCTCGTACAGCAGGGTGGTCAGCACCCGCGCGCCCGAGGCGCCGATGGGGTGGCCGATGGCGATGGCGCCGCCATTCACGTTGACCTTGGCCGGGTCCAGGCCGAGCTCCTTGTTCACCGCGCAGGCCTGGGCGGCGAAGGCCTCGTTGGCTTCCACCAGGTCCAGGTCGCCCACCTTCCAGCCGGCTTTCTCCAGCGCCTTGCGGCTGGCCGGGATGGGGCCGGTGCCCATGATGGCCGGGTCCACCCCCGCCGTGGCCCAGGAGACGATGCGCGCCATCGGCGTGATGCCCCGCCGCTTCGCCTCCTCCGCGCTCATCACCACCGCGGCGGCCGCGCCGTCGTTGATGCCCGAGGCGTTGCCGGCGGTGACGGTGCCTTCCTTGTTGAAGGCGGGGCGCAGCTTGGCCAGGACCTCGGCGGTGGTCTCGGGCTTGGGGTACTCGTCCTCGCTCACCACCACCTCGCCCTTGCGGGTCTTGATGGTGACGGGGGCGATCTCGTCCTTGAAGCGGCCGGCCTTCATCGCCTCGCCGGCCTTGCGCTGGCTCTCGGCGGCGAAGGCGTCCTGCTCGGCGCGGGTCAGCTGGAACTTCTGGGCCACGTTCTCGGCGGTGTTGCCCATGTGGTAGCCGTGGAAGGCGTCCCACAGCCCGTCCTTCAGCATGGTGTCCACCAACTCCAGCCCGCCCATCTTCTGGCCGGCGCGCAGCTTGGCGGCGTGTGGGGCCTCCGTCATGCTTTCCTGCCCGCCGGCCACCACGATGGTGGCGTCGCCGGTGGCGATCTGCTGCGCCGCCAGCGCCACCGCGCGCAGGCCCGAGCCGCAGAGCTGGTTGATGCCGAAGGCGGTGCGCTCGGCCGGGATGCCGGCGGCCATGGCGGCTTGGCGGGCCGGGTTCTGCCCGGCGCCGGCCGTCAGGATCTGGCCCATGATGACCTCGTCCACCTCCTCCGGCGCCACCTGGGCGCGCGACAGGGCGGCGGCGATGGCGGTGCGGCCCAGCTCATGCGCGGGCACGCCGCTGAACGCGCCGCTGAACGAGCCCACCGGGGTGCGGGCGATGGAGGCGATCACGATTTCGGTCATGGGCTGGCTCTCCCGTTGGTTGCGGCCAGTCTCGCGCGGTGCCGGCGGCCTGTCCACTCACACCTCCGCCGCCAGCCGGCGCAACGCGGCCGCGTCCCATTCCAGCCCCAGCCCGGGCGCCTCCGGCGGCGCCACCAGCCCCATCTGCGGCGCGAGCGGGGAGGCGCGCACCGGTCCGGCCAGGTCCAGCCATTCCAACCAGTGCCGCGTCGGCGCCAGCGGCATCAGCTGGGCCGAGGCCTCGACGAAGATGTGCGAGGACAGCGGCACCCGGTGCGCCGCCGCCACCGCCATGCCGCGCAGGAACCCGGTGACGCCGCCCATCTTCATGACGTCGGGCATGCACAGGCCCAGCGCGCCGGCCCCCAGGCTGCGCTGCATGGCGGCCGGGCCCCACCAGTTCTCCCCGCCCTGCACCGGCAACGCGAGGCGGCGCGACAGCGCGGCCAGCCCCTCGTCGTCGGCCACCGGCAGCGGCTCCTCCAGCCAGCGCACGCCGGCATCCTGCAGGGCCAGGCCGCGGCGCAGCGCCTCCGGCCGCGTCAGGCCCTGGTTGTAGTCCACGAAGACCTCCACCCCCGGGCCGACGGCGCCCTGCAGGGCGCGCACCGTGTCCAGGTCGGCCTCCAGCGTCGGGGCGCCCAGCTTGCACTTCACCGCGCGCACGCCCCATTCGGCCACGGCGCGGCCGCCCTCCTCCGCCAGGGCGGCCGGCCCCCAGCCGCGCAGCGAGCCATAGGCCGGCACCGGCGCCGGCACCCCGCCCAGCAGCCGCACCAGCGGCAGGCCGGCCGCCCGGGCCAGCGCGTCCCACAGCGCGGTGTCGAGCACGCTGATGGCCATCTGCACCAGCCCCTCGGTGCCCAGCAGGCGGAAGCCGTCCTGCCAGGCATCCCATTGCGCCTGGGGGGCCACCGGGCGCCCCTGCAGCGCCTCGCCGATGTTGCGGGTCAGGGCGGCCAGCGGCCCCAGCGCCTGCGGGGCATAGGCGAAGGCGTAGGCGGTGCCGCGCGGCCCTTCCTCCGTCTGGATGTCCGCGATCACCAGGGGCGCCACCGGGATGGTGTTCAGGCTGTTGCGCAGCGGCGGCGCGATGGGCGCGTTCACCGCCCGGACCTCGACCTCGCGCACCGTCAGCATCGCCGTTCCTCCCGCGCCCGCCGCCGCAGCGTGGCTCAGGGCGCGAGGCGCGTGAAGGTCAGCTCGTGCTTGTTGTGCGCCGAATGGAACAGCCGCGCGCCGGGGATGGCGGCGAAGCGGGCGGCGATGTCGTGGTCCGTCGCGCCCTGGAACTTGACGGAGCAGAAGATGTTGCGCGCCACCGGCAGCCAGCGCTCCACCAGCGCCAGCAGCCGCTGGGGGTAGCAGATGACGTCGCTGAACAGCCAGTCCACCGGCTCCGGCGGCAGGGCGAAGGCGCTGTCGCGGCGCAGCTCCACATTGGGCAGGGCGGCGACGCGGGGGTCGAGATCGGCCTTGTCCACCGCCGTCACCGCGCAGCCCAGCCGCGCCAGCGCCCAGGACCAGCCGCCCGGCGCGGCGCCGAGGTCCAGCACGCGCTCGCCCGGGCCGGGGTGGCGGCCGATGCGCGTCAGCCCCTCCCACAGCTTGAGGTAGGCGCGCGACGGCGGACCCTCCCGGTCCTCCTCGAAGCGCGGCGCCCCGCCGGGAAAGGGCGAGGACTTGGTGGGGGAGGCCAGCAGGGTATCGGCGTCCAGCAGCGTCCAGCCGCCGAGGTGCGAAGCGGGCGGCGCCTCGGGGAAGCGCAGGGGGCGGGCCTTCACCGGCGGCAGCCGCGCCTCGATGAGGGCGGCGCGGCGGTGGTGCAGCGCCGGCACCAGCGACCAGTTGCGCTGGATGCCGCGCAGCACGTCGGCGGCACCCTTCACCGAGGGGGCGGGCAGCTCCATCGGCGCATCCCACACGTCCAGCGCCCAGGCCGGCGCGGCCGGGGGCGCCTCGCTCAGCGCCAGCGGGCCGTGCCAGCGCAGCACCGGGGCGCCGAGCCGCGCCAGCTCCTCCTCCAGCGGCTGCTCCAGCCCCGCATCGGCCAGGAAGGCGCTGCGGATCACCGCCGCAGCGCCGCCAGGGCCACCAGCAGCCAGCCGGCCATCAGCAGGATGCCGCCGGCCGGCGCCGTCCAGCCCAGCGAGACGCCGGCGAAGGCGCGGGCAAGCACCGCCCCGCCGAACAGCAGCAGGCCGGCCGCCCACAGCGCCGGCGCCAGCGGGGCGCGGCCCCAGGCCAGCCAGCCCAGGAATGCCGGGGCGTGCCAGCCCAGCAGGGCGGCGACGCTGCCGACCATGCGCGCCCGCTCCGGGTCGCCATGGGCGGACATGGCGGCGAGCAGCACGCCCAGGAAGCCGGACAGCCCGGCGGCGGCGATGGCGAGGCGGGACATGCCCCGCGGTCTAGCCCCTGCGCGCCAGGAAGTCCCGCCGCACCAGCGCGGCGGCGTCATGCGCGCGGCGCGTCGGTTCGGGCAGGCGGCGGCCGCGCAGCGTCGCCCGCACCCAGCCCAGCGCGGTGGCGAGCGAGACGCGGTGCCCGACGGAAACATGGATGGGCCGCGCCCGCAGGCGGGAGCGCAGCAGCGTGCCCACCACCTCGCCGCGGTCGGTGATGGGCACGGCGGCGCCCGCCTCCTCCGGCAACTCGGGCCATGTGCCGCACAGGCGCGACTTGGCGACGCCGATGGACGGCACGTCCAGCGTCACGCCCAGGTGGGTGGCGACGCCGCAGCGACGCGGGTGCTCCAGCCCCTGGCCGTCCACCAGCAGCAGGTCGGGCTTCCGCTCCAGCGCCGCCCAGGCCGCGGCGGCGGCCGGCACCTCGCGGAAGCCCAGCAGGCCGGTGAGGTAGGGCAGCGGGGCCTCCTGCGTGGCGCCGGCGCGGCACACCTCCTCCAGAGAAGGCCAGTCGAGCACCACGATGGCGGCGTGCACCTCGCGCTCGAAGCGGGAGGCGGAGATGTCCACGCCGCCGATGCGCCGCACCTCGCCCAGCGCGTCCCGCGTCACCGCGCGGGCGGCGAGGTCGCGCTGCTCGGCGCGCAGCGCGGCGAGGTCAGCCCGCGCCATCGGCCATGGCATCGGCCAGCAGCGCGGTGTTGTGGCGCATCATCGCCTCCCATGTCGGGGCCGGGCCGCCGGGGGGCGAGAGGGTGTCGGCGTGGAGCCGGCCGCGGATGGCGACGCCGGCCTCCTCCGCCAGCCGGCGCAGGGTGGCGGGGTTGGAGACGTTGTCCAGGAACACCGCGCGGATACGCTCGGCGCGAATCTGGCGAATCAGCGCCGCCACCTGCTGCGCCGAGGGCTCGGACTGGCTGGACAGGCCGGCGGGCGCCAGGAAGCGCACGCCATAGGCGGCGCCGTAATGGGCGAAGGCGTCGTGGGCGGTGACCACCACGCGGCGCGCGGCGGGGATGGGGTCGAGGGCGGCGCGGATGTCGCGGTCCACCGCCGCCATGCGCGCCAGCAGCGGCGCCGGGTCCGCCGCCATCGCCGCCGCGATGGTGCGGGCGTAGCCCATGGCCAGCCGCGCATCCTGCCAGCCATGCGGGTCCACCGCGCCGTGGGAATGGCCGCCGGGCGCGGCGCGCAGCAGCGGCAGCCCTTCCGTGGCGGTGACCAGCCGCCCGCGGAAGCCGGCGCCGCGCAGCAGGCGGTCGAACCACGCGTCGAAGCCGGCGCCGTTGCGGATGGCCAGCTGCGCCCCGCGCAGCAGGGCGGCGTCGGAGGGGCGGGGCTGGAAGGCGTGCGGGTCCGCCTCCGGCCCCGCCAGCACGCGCACCTCCCAACCCTCGCCCGCGACCTGGCGGGCGAGGTCGCCCAGGATGGTGAAGGAGGCGACGGCGACCGGCCGGCCCTGCGCGGCGGCGGGCAGGGCCAGCAGGGGCAGGGCGCGGCGGGCGAGCATGTTACTTTGTATCAGCGGGGGGTGGCGGGTTCCAGCCTCAGCAGGTTGGCCTCGATGCGCCCCCACCAGCGCGAGGGGAACTCCACGGCGCGCGGCACCGCCGGGCCACCCGGCACCGGCTGCACGAACCAGGCCTGGAGCACCTGCGGGGCGCGGGCCTGCGCCGGGTCGCGGTCGGTCGGGATGCCGGCGATGGCGCGGGCCTCCACCTCGCAATGCAGGCCCTGCGGGGTCTGCTCCAGCGTGCGGGCGGAGAAGTCGGTGAGGCGGCGGCCGTCGAACATGCGGGCGCGGCCGTCGCAGCGGGCGGTGGCGCCGACCTGCCGGGCCAGCATCGCCAGGATGGACAGCGAATCGAGGGTGCCGGGCAGCGCGTCCTCGGGCACCGGGGTGCGGGGCATGTCCTCCGGCGGCTCCAGGCGGCGGATGCGGGGCGCGCCGTTCGCGTAGTCCAGCACGGCGTTGCGGACGGCGCCGCGCCACTGCCCCTCCGTCTCGTAGCGGCGGGGCAGGGCGGTGCCGCCGCGCCAGCTCCCCTCGGCCAGGGTGCGCTGGTGGCCGCGCGACACCAACGTCGCCACCCCGCGGGAGCGCGTGCGGGTTTCCACCCGGTAGCCGGCGCCGTCGATGTCAAACAGCACCTGCGCCTCCAGCACCGTGATGCCGGAAACGGTGACGGCGTATTCCGCCCGCCAGGGAGCGGCCATGGCCGGGGTGGCGCCGGCCAGGGCGGCGGCAAGGAGGATGCGCGTTGCCTTCACCCCCCCGAGATGGCCCGCGCCCCGCTTGACACAAGCGCCCGGCGCGGCCAAACACCGCCCACCCGATGGCACGGGCGCGTAGCTCAGCGGGAGAGCACTGCCTTCACACGGCAGGGGTCACAGGTTCAATCCCTGTCGCGCCCACCATTTTTCGCCGGTCTCACCGATCAGCCCCGACAACATTGCATGGCGTCCACGTGCTCCCTATGTGATGACACAGGTCATGCATCCGGAGGAGGGCACCCTGGACGACGCGTTGATCGGGCAGGGCGAGATCCTGCTCGGGCTGGATGCCGCTCGCAAGCGCGACGCCATCGCCGCGCTGGCCGCCGCCGCCGCCGCCCGGCGCGGCCTGGCCGAGGACGAGGTGCTGCGCGCCCTGCTGGCCCGCGAGGCGCTGGGCGCCACCGCCATCGGCCGCGGCGTCGGCCTGCCGCACGCCCGCATGCCCGGCGACTTCGCCCCGCTCGGCCTGTTCGCGCGGTTGCAGCGCCCGCTCGACTGGGGCGCGCGCGACGAGGAGCCGGTGGACCTGCTGATCCTGATGCTGTGGCCTGAGGGGTCGGGGGACGGCTTCCTGCCCGCCCTGTCGGGCATCTGCGCTGGGCTGCGCGACGGGCGCACCCTGCGCCGCCTGCGCACCGCCACCACGCTGGAGGAGGCCGCCGCCGCCCTCGCCGATTCCCGCGCCGCCGGCCCCTGAGCGGATGAACCGCGACGAGATCCTGCTGCTGGCCCTGGTGGGCCTGCCCTTCCTCGGGGCGCTGGCGGCCGCGCTGCTGCCGGTGCGCGCGCGCAACGCCGCCGGCATCCTGGCGGGCGGCGTGGCCCTGGTGTCGCTGGGCCTGGTGTGGGCCACCTATCCACAGGTCTCGGCCGGGGCGGTGCCGGTGGTGGCGCTGCCCTGGCTGCCCTCGCTGGGCCTGTCCTTCACCCTCAGGATGGACGGGCTGGCCTGGCTGTTCGCCGGGCTGGTGGCCGGCATCGGCGCGCTGGTGGTGCTCTACGCCCGCTACTACATGTCGGCCGAGGACCCGGTGCCGCGGTTCTTCGCCTTCCTGCTGGCCTTCATGGGGGCCATGCTGGGGGTGGTGCTGTCGGGCAACCTCGTCCAGCTCGTCTTCTTCTGGGAGATGACGAGCCTGTTCTCCTTCCTGCTGGTCGGCTACTGGCACCAGTCCGGCGCGGCGCGCGAGGGCGCGCGCACGGCGCTGACCGTCACCGGCGCCGGCGGGCTGGCGCTGCTGGGCGGGGTGCTGCTGCTGGGCCACATCGTCGGCTCCTTCGAGCTGGAGGCGGTGCTGGCGGCGGGCGATCAGGTGAAGGCGCACCCGCTCTACCTGCCCGCCCTGGTGCTGGTGCTGCTGGGCGCCTTCACCAAGAGCGCGCAGGTGCCTTTCCATTTCTGGCTGCCGCAGGCCATGGCGGCGCCGACCCCTGTCTCGGCCTACCTGCACTCGGCGACGCTGGTGAAGGCGGGGGTGTTCCTGCTGATCCGGCTGTGGCCGGTGCTGTCGGGCACCGAGGCGTGGTTCGTCCTGGTCGGCACGGCGGGGCTGCTGACGCTGCTGCTGGGGGCCTACGCCGCCATCTTCCAGAACGACCTCAAGGGGCTGCTGGCTTATTCCACCATCAGCCACCTGGGGCTGATCACCCTGCTGCTGGGGCTGAACAGCCCGCTGGCGCTGGTGGCGGCGGTGTTCCACGTGCTGAACCACGCGGCCTTCAAGTGCTCGCTGTTCATGGCCGCGGGCATCATCGACCACGAGGCCGGCACGCGCGACATCCGCCGCCTGTCCGGGCTGAACCGCACCATGCCCTTCACCGCGCGGCTGGTGCTGGTGGCCTCGGCTGCCATGGCCGGCGTGCCGCTGCTCAACGGCTTCATCTCCAAGGAGATGTTCTTCGCCGAGGCGCTGTCGGCCGACACGCCGCTGGGGCTGGCGAACGTGCTGCCGCTGGCGGCGATGGTGGCCAGCGCCTTCTCCGTCGCCTATTCGCTGCGGCTGGTGCACGGCGCCTTCTCCGGGCCGGTGGCGCAGGACCTGCCGCGCACCCCGCACGAGCCCGCGACCTGGATGCGCTTCCCGGTGGAGATCCTGGTGCTGGTCTGCATCGGCGTGGGCGTGCTGCCGGCCGCCACCGTCGGCCCCTTCCTGGACCACGCGGTGCGCGCGGTGCTGGGGGACAACGTGCCCTACTACAGCCTCGCGGTCTGGCACGGGCTGAACCTGCCGCTGCTGATGAGCGTCGCCGCGCTGGCCGGCGGCGCCGTGCTCTACGTCGCGCTGCAGCGCCGCTTCCGCGAGGGGCCGGAGGGCCCGCCGCTGCTGCGCCACCTCGACGGCCGGCGCCTGTTCGACCGCGCGGTGGTGTTCGTCTCCTGGCGGGCGGCGCGCTTCGCCGAGGGCTGGCTGGCCACCCGCCGCCTGCAGCCGCAGCTGCGCCTGATGGTGCTGGCGCCGGTGCTGGCCGGCGGGGCCGCCGTGTGGTGGCGCGGCATGGGGCCGGGCAACCTGCCGCCCTCCCCGGTGGACCCGACGCTGGCCCTGCTGTGGGGGGTGGGCGGGGCCTGCGCCCTGGCCGCGGCCTCCATGGCCAAGTTCCACCGCCTGGCGGCGCTGGTGCTGGTGGGCGGCACCGGGCTGGTGGTGGTGGTGACCTTCGCCTGGCTCTCGGCGCCCGACCTGGCGCTGACGCAGCTGACGGTGGAGATCGTGACCACCGTGCTGCTGCTGCTGGGCCTGCGCTGGCTGCCCAAGCGGGTGGAAGGCGCGCCGGGCGACGAGAGCCCGGAGGTGATCACCCGCGCCCGCCGCGCGCGCGACGTGGCGCTGGCCGTGCTGGCCGGCGCCGGGCTGGCCGCGCTGTCCTACGCCGTGATGACGCGCACCCCACCCGAGCTGCTGGCGCGGCACTTCCTGGAGCGCGCCTACAAGGAGGGCGGCGGCACCAACGTGGTCAACGTCATCCTGGTGGACTTCCGCGGCTTCGACACGCTGGGAGAGGTGTTCGTGGTGGCCGCCGTGGCGCTGACCACCTACGCCCTGCTGCGCCGCTTCCGCCCCGCCCCCGACAGCCTGGAGCGGCCCGAGCCGCAGCGCGGCGCCCCGCCCATGCCGGCGCCCGGCGCGGGCTGGATGGTGGTGCCCTCCTTCCTCGCGCGGCTGTTGTTCCCGGTGATGCTGGTGGTGGCCGCCTTCCTGCTGCTGCGCGGGCACGACCTGCCGGGCGGCGGCTTCTCCGCCGGCATGGTCGTCGCCATCGCGGTGATCGTGCAGTACATGATGGGCGGCGCCGAATGGACCGAGGCGCGGATGCGCCTGCTGCGCCCGCGGCTGTGGGTCGGCGCCGGGCTGCTGGTGGCGGCCGGCACCGGGCTGGCGGCGCTGCCCTTCGGCCGGCCCTTCCTCACCACCTACTTCGCCTATGCCGAATGGCCGGTGGTGGGCGAGTTCCCGACCGCCAGCGCCCTGGTGTTCGACGTGGGCGTGTTCATGCTGGTGGTGGGCGCCACGCTGCTGATGCTGGTGTCGCTGGCGCACCAGGGCCTGCGCGCCCGCCGCGCGCGGGAGGAGGCCGGGCGATGGAGCTGATCGTGGCGCTGGCCATCGGCGTGCTCACAGGCTCCGGGGTCTGGCTGCTGCTGCGGCCGCGCACCTTCCAGGTGGCCATCGGGCTGATGCTGCTGGGCTACGCCGTCAACCTGTTCATCTTCTCCACCGGCGGGCTGCGCTCCGGCGCCGCCGCCGTGCTGGCGCGCGGCGAGGCCGGCAGCCTGGCGCAATACGCCGACCCGCTGCCCCAGGCCCTGGTGCTGACGGCCATCGTCATCGGCTTCGCCACCACGGCGCTGCTGCTGGTGGTGCTGCTGGCCGCCCGCGGCCTGACCGGCACCGACCACGTGGACGGGCGGGAGCGCGAGCGGTGAACTGGACGCAGCACCTGGTCATCCTGCCGGTGGCGCTGCCCATGCTGGCGGGCGCGCTGATGATCCTGCTGGGCGACGGGCGGCGCCCGGCGCAGCGCGTGCTGGCGCTCGCCTCCGCCCTCGCGCTGGTGGGCGGCGGCGTGGCGCTGGTGGCCATGGCGCAGGCGCCGCAGGTGGTGGTGTACCGCCTGGGCGACTGGCCGGCGGATTTCGGCATCGTGCTGGTGCTCGACCGCCTCTCTGCGCTGATGGTGCTGCTGGCCGCCGTGCTGGGGCTGGCGGCGCTGGTCTTCGCCATGGGCGGCTGGGACCGGCGGGGTGCGAATTTCCACCCGCTGTTCCAGTTCCAGCTGATGGGCCTGTGCGGCGCCTTCCTGACCGGCGACCTGTTCAACCTGTTCGTGTTCTTCGAGGTGATGCTGGCCGCATCCTACGGCTTGGCGCTGCACGGCTCGGGCACGGCGCGGGTGCGGGCGGGGCTGCATTACGTGGTGGTGAACCTCGTCGCCTCCCTGCTGTTCCTGGTGGGGGTCAGCGTGGTGTACGGCATCGCCGGCACGCTCAACATGGCCGACCTCGCCGCGCGCATGCCCGAGGTGGTCGTCGAGGACCGCGGGCTGCTGGAGGCCGGGCTGGCGGTGATGGGCGTGGCCTTCCTCATCAAGGCGGCGATGTGGCCGCTGGGCTTCTGGCTGGCCGGCACCTACGCCGCCGCCGCGCCGCCGTCGGGCGCCATCCTGTCGCTGCTGAGCAAGGTCGGCGTCTACGCCGTGCTGCGGGTGTGGCTGCTGGTGTTCGGCGGCGACGCCGGCGCCTCGGCCGGCTTCGGCGGGCTGGCCATCGCGCTGGGCGGGCTGCTGACGCTGGGCTTCGGCGCCGTGGCGGTGCTGGCCACGCAGGACCTGGCGCGGCTGGCCGGCGCCAGCGTCATCGTCTCCTCCGGCACGCTGCTGGCGGCCATCGGGCTGGGCCAGCCGGCGGTGACGGCCGGCGCCCTGTTCTACCTCGTCGCCTCCGCGCTGGGCCTGGGGGCGCTGTTCCTGCTGACGGAACTGGTGGAGCGCGGCCGCGGCCCCGGCGCCGACGTGCTGGCGGTGACGCGCGCCGCCTACGGCACCGGCGACGAGGACGAGGACCCGGAGGAAGGGCCGGACGAGGTCGGCATCGCGCTGCCGCGGGCCGTGGCGCTGCTGGGCGCCGCCTTCCTGGCCTGCGCGCTGCTGCTGGCCGGGCTGCCGCCCATGCCCGGCTTCCTGGGCAAGTTCGCCGTGCTGCACGCCATGCTCTCGGCGGAGGAGCCGACGCGCCTGGCCTGGGCGGTGCTGGCGGCGCTGCTGCTGTCCGGGCTGGCGTCGCTGGTGGCCATGCTGCGCGTCGGCGTGGAGGTGTTCTGGGCCGCCCCGGCCGCCGCCCCGCCGCGGGTGCGCCTGGCCGAGGCGGCGCCGGTGGCCCTGCTGCTGCTGCTGGCCGGGGCGCTGGTGCCGCTGGCCGGCCCCGCCATGGCCTACCTGGAGGCGACGGCCGCCGCGCTGCACGCCCCCGGTCGCTACCTGGCCGGCGTCGCTGCCGCCGCGGGGCCGCGGCCGTGAGCCGCTGGCTTCCCTTCCCGCTGCTGGCCCTGGCGCTGCTGGGGCTGTGGCTGCTGCTGTGGCAGAGCGCCTCGCCCGGCGCGCTGGTGACCGGGGTGCTGGTGGCGCTGCCGGCCGCCGCCACCCTGCGCACCCTGGACCTGCAGCGCGGCGGGCTGCGGCGGCTGCGCCCAGTCCCGCGCCTGCTGGCGGCGGTGGTGGTGGAGGTCGTGCGCTCCAACAACGCGGTGGCGCGCATCATCCTGGGGCTGGGCGGGCCCGGGCGGCGGGCCGGATTCGTGCGGGTGCCGCTGGCCATGCGCAGCCATGCCGGGCTGGCCGCGCTGGCCTGCATCCTCACCGCCACGCCCGGCACCGTCTGGGTGGACTGGGACGAGGCGGAGGGCACCATGCTGCTGCACGTGCTGGACATGATCGGCGAGGACGAGTGGGTGCGCATCGTCAAGGAGCGCTGGGAGCGGCCGCTGATGGAGATCTTCGAATGAGCGCCGCCATCCTCGGCGCTGCGCTGGCCGGCGCGCAGGCGCTGCTGGCCGGCGCGATGGCGCTGGCCGCCTGGCGGCTGTTCCGCGGCCCCCGCGCGCAGGACCGCGTGCTGGCGCTGGACACCCTCTACGTCAACGGCGCGACGCTGCTGCTGGTGTTCGGCATCCGCAGCGGCAGCACGCTGTATTTCGAGGCGGCGCTGCTGGTGGCGCTGCTGGGCTTCGCCGCCACCGCCGCCCTGGCGCGCTTCCTGATGCGCGGCGAGGTGATCGAGTGAGCGCCCTGCCGCTCTGGGCCGCGCTGCCCGTGGCGCTGCTGCTGCTGGCCGGCGCGGCGCTGTCCTTCGTGGGCTCGCTGGGGCTGGTGCGGCTGCGCAGCTTCAACGAGCGCGTGCACGCGCCGACGCTGGCGACCACGCTGGGCATCGGCTGCGTGCTGCTGGCCTCCATGCTCTTCTTCACCGTCACCCAGTCCAGGCTGGTGGTGCACGAGGTGCTGATCGCCGCCTTCGTGGTGGTCACCACCCCGGTGACGCTGATGCTGCTGACCCGCGCGGCCCGCGCGCGCGACGGGCACCCGCCGCAGCCCCCCGCCGACCCCCCGCCCTGAGGGACTCGACCTGCGCGGCGCGCGTGCGACATTGCGCCATCCGAGGACCGAACGATGACGCACCCCATGACCGAGGACCAGCGCCTGCTGCGCGACCTGGTGGACCGCTTCGTGCAGCGCGAGCTGATGCCGCTGGAGCCCGCCGTGCTGGAGCGCGAGGCCGCCGGCGGCGCCTATGCCCTGACGGAGGAGGAGCTGGCGCCCCTGCACGCCCGCTGCCGGGAGCTGGGCCTGTGGGGCCTGGACGTGCCGGAGGAGCTGGGCGGCGCCGCGCTGCCCGCGACCTCCCTGGTGATGGTGCATGAGGCGCTGGGCGGCACGGTGACGCCCTTCACCGTGCCGCCGGACAGCCCCAACCTGCACATGCTGCTGCACGCCGCCAACGCCGGGCAGAGGGAGCGCTACTTGCTGCCCTATGCCCGCGGCGAGACGACGTCGTGCATCGCCATCAGCGAGCCCGGCGCGGGCGGCGACCCGGCGGGGATGCTGACCAAGGCGGTGCGCGACGGCGAGGACTGGGTGATCAACGGGCGCAAGATCTGGGTCTCGCGCGTGCCGTCCTCGGACTTCATCATCCTGATGGCGCGCACCAGCCCGGGCAAGGGGCCCGAGGGCGTCAGCGCCTTCCTGGTGGACCGGGGGACGCCGGGCTTCATCATCGAGCGGCAGATCAAGCTGATCGGCGGCCGCCGCGTCTATGAGCTGGTGTTCGAGGATTGCCGGGTGCCCGCGGCCAACCTGCTGGGCGCCGAGGGGCAGGGCTACGCGCCCATGCAGCTGCGGCTGAACGTGCGCCGGCTGGAGATGGGCGCGCGCTGCATCGGCATGGCCGGGCGCGCCCTGGCGATGATGTGCGCCCACGCCAAGCAGCGCCGCACCTTCGGCGCGCTGCTGGCCGACCGCCAGGCGGTGCAGTGGTGGATCGCCGATGCGGCGACCAAGATCCACGCCGCCCGGCTGATGGTGCAGGCCGGCGCGGCCACGCTGGACGCCGGCGGCGACCTGCGCGACGAGGCCAGCATGATCAAGGTCTTCACCACCGAGCTGGCGACGGAGGTGCTGGACCAT
The DNA here is from genome assembly GCF_045449635.1 of Sabulicella flocculans. Taxonomy (NCBI): domain Bacteria; kingdom Pseudomonadati; phylum Pseudomonadota; class Alphaproteobacteria; order Acetobacterales; family Acetobacteraceae; genus Sabulicella; species Sabulicella flocculans. The sequence continues at coordinate 102,340 of NZ_JBJJBR010000002.1, forward strand.
GCCATGCAGGCCCACGGCGCCATGGGCATGACGCGCGAGCTGCCGCTGCAGCTGATGGCCCAGCAGGTGCGGCTGATGCGGGTGTACGAAGGCCCGACCGAGGTGCACCGCATGGCCATCGCCCGCCGCGCCCTGCGGCGGCATGGCTGAGGCGGGGGTGCGGCGGTGGCGTCCCGTACGGGATTCGAACCCGTGCTGCCAACGTGAAAGGCTGGTGTCCTAGGCCTCTAGACGAACGGGACCGGGCCGTGCGGGCGATTACCGGGCTTGGGCCGCGCGGTCAACCGGCGACGGCGGGCAGCCACAGCGCCACCCCCGGCGCCAGCATCAGCAGGATGATGGCGAGGATGTACACCGCCATGAAGGGCAGCACCCCGGCGAAGACGTCGGTGATCGGCCCGCCATCCCGCCGCATCCCTTGCAGCACGTACAGCACGGTCCCGTCGGGGGGCGAGATCAGCGCGATCTCCACCAGCATCACCACCACCACGCCGAACCACACCGGGTCGTAGCCCAGCGCCATCACCACCGGGAACACCACGGGGATGGTGGTGATGATCATGGAGAACCCCTCCATGAAGGTGCCCAGCGCCAGGTAGAAGCCGATGATGAGCAGCATGATGCCCCAGGGCGGCAGCGGCAGGCCGCTCACCAGCGCCGCCAGCGCCTGCGGCACGCCCAGCGCGGTGAAGACGTAGTTCAGCACGTAGGCGCCGAACAGGATCAGCCCCAGCAGCGCGGTGTTGCGCGCCGTCGCCTCGGCGCACTGGTTCAGCATCCGCAGGGACAGCCGCCCGTCCAGCGCCGCGAAGGCGATGGCACCGACCACGCCCAGCGCGGCGGATTCGGTGGGCGTCGCCAGCCCGCCATAGATGGTGCCCAGCACCAGCAGGATCAGCGCCGCCGTGGGGCCGAGGTCCTTCAGCGCCCGCAGCTTGTCGCGCAGCGGCACCGGCTCCGCCGCGCGCGGCGCCGCCTTGGCGCGCACCAGGATGACGGCGGTGAACAGCAGCACCACCAGGAGCGAAGGCCCGACCGCGGCAAGGTACAGCGCGCCCACGGACGTCTCGGTGATCAGCCCGTAGATGATGAAGGTGATGCCCGGCGGAATCAGGTTGCCCAGCGCCCCGCCTGCCGCCAGCGAGCCCAGCACCATGCGCGGGTCGTAGCCGCGGCCCTGGAAGAAGGGCAGGGCCACGCTGCCCATCGTCGCCGCCGTCGCCACGCTGCTGCCGCTGATGGCGCTGAACACGCCCGAGGCCGCGATGTTGGTGTGCAGCAGCCCGCCCGGCAGCCGGTCCAGCCACAGGTTCAGCGCGCGATACAGCTTCTCGCTCAGCCCCGCCCGCAGCAGCACCTCGCCCATCAGCAGGAACAATGGCACGGCCACCAGCACGAAGGAGGAGGAGGGCGACCACACCGTCTGCCCCAGGAACAGCCAGAAGGGCCGGTCGGAATAGGCCAGCCCCACCAGCAGCCCCAGCACGCCGAGCGCCGCGCCGACATGGATGCCCATGCCGAAGAACAGCGCGAACAGGCCCGCCAGCATCAGCAGTTCGCCGATCATGCCCGAGCCCGGCCCGGCGCCGAACAGCGACATGCCGACCAGCAGCGCCACCAGCGTGCCGATGAACCCGATGGCAATCATGCGCGCCGCTCCACCTCGGCCAGGATCTCCAGCGTCTCCTTGGCCTCGTCCATGTCGGTGCGCGCCACCAGCAGCGCCTCGGCATCGGCGCCGCGGCCGGCCAGGGTCAGCAGCAGCCCCTCCAGCAGCAGCAGCAGGGCCAGCGCCGCCATCACCGCGATGCCGGCCAGCCACAGCCCCTGCGGCAGCCACAGCGGCGTGCCCAGCAGGCTCATGTCGCGGGCGCCGAACAGCAGGCTCTCATCCACCAGCATCCAGGCCGCCCAGGTCAGCGTGGCGGCGAAGCCCAGCAGGAAGGCCATGGCCAGCAGGTGCAGCCAGGGCCGCACGGGCGCCGGCAGCTTCATCACCAGCAGGTCAATCCGCACATGCGCCCGCCGGGCCAGCGCATGCGCCAGCCCCCAGGCGATGCCGAAGGCCAGCGCGTAGCCCGACAGCTCCGTGGTGCTCTGCGAGGAGAAGCCCACCGTGTTGCGCGCCACCACGTCGAAGGTGATGAGGCCGGCGCAGGCGATGAATCCCCACCCCGCCAGGTGCCCCATCAGGGCGGCCAGCCCGGCCAGGCTGCGCCGCGCCAGGCTGACCGCGCCGATCACCGCGCCACGCCCGAGACGGGCGCGACGAGGCGGTCATAGAGCTGCCCGCAGCGCTCGCCGCAGCGCCGCACCCAGCCGGGCAGCACGTTGGCCGACAGCGTGGCGCGCACGGCGGCGATGTCGGCGTCGCCCGGGCGGGCGACGGTCATGGTCCGCCCCTCCACCAGCCGGCCGATGCGGCACTCGGCGCGCTGGCCGGCGTTGCAGGCGATGCCGTCCTCCGTCGTCTCGGCGCCAAGGCGCCACTGGGCTTCCTCCACCTCGCGGAGATGCGCCTCGATGAAGCCGCGCACCGCGGGGTCCAGCCGGTTCCACCACGCGAGGTTCACCAGGTAGCCCGAGGTGGACCACGCCACCGGCAGCGCGTAGAGGCCGCGCGTCACCTCGTACCAGCGCGCGCTGTTGCCGCTGGCAGTGCCGGTGATGGCGCAGTCCACCACGCCGCGCTCCAGCGCCGCATAGACCTCGGGGAAGCCGATGCCGACCGGCTGCGCGCCGATGGCGCTCACGAAGTCGTTGATCGAGCCGCCGCCGGTGCGCACCCGCTTGCCGCGCAGCTCCGCCAGGGACGCCACCGGCTCGCGGCAGAAGAAGACCTGCGCCGGGAAGGGGTAGGCGGCGATGATGCGCACGCCGAAGCGCTCCAGCTCGCGGTTCGCCTCGGGCAGCACGGCGGCGGCGACGCGGCGCGCCTGCTCCAGCGTCGGGTTCAGCCCGGCGAGGTCGAACACGTCCAGCAGCGGCACGTCGCCGGCCAGCGTGTTCAGCGGCGCCGCGCCGATGTCCACCTGGCCGGAGCGCACGAGGCGGATGATCTCCGGCCCGTTCAGGTTGCGCTCGGGCCAGCTGGCCAGGGTGGTGGTGACGCGGCCGTTGGAGCGCTCGCGCATCGCGTCGCGCAGGATGGGCTGGTCCACCCGGGTGTATTGCGGGAAAGCCGGGCCGGGCTGGGTGACGATCTGCAGCGTCACCGGCGGGCCGGCGGGCAGGGAGGGCACGGTCTGCGCGGCGGCTGGCAGGGCCAGCAGCGCGGCGGCGAGCAGGGCGGGCATTCGCATCGTCGTCTCTCCTCTCGGGGGGGCAGGCTCAGCCGGGGGCGCGCCGGTCGGTGACCAGCATGAAGCCCGGGGCATGGGTGATGGCGAAGGGCGGCCGTGCCGCCGCGATGGCCGCCTGGGGCGTGACGCCGCAGGCCCAGAACACCGGCAGCTCGTCCGCCGCCACGGGCACGGGGTCGCCGTAGTCGGGGCGCGAAACGTCGGCGATGCCGATCAGCGCGGGGTCGCCCAGGTGCAGGGGCGCGCCGTGCGAATCCGGGAAGCGCGCGGTGATGCGCACCGCCTCGATGGCGTCGCGCGCCCGGTAGGGGCGCATGGACACCACCATCGGCCCGTGGAACCGCCCGGCGGGCTTGCAGGGGAGGGAGGTGCGGAACATCGGCACGTTGCAGCCCAGCTGCATGTGCCGCGGCGTCAGCCCCGCCGCGTCCAGCGCCGCCTCGAATCCGAAGGAGCAGCCGAGCGCGAAGGCCACCAGGTCGTCCCGCCAGGCATGGGCGATGCTGTCCGGCTCCTCCGCCAGCACGCCATCGCGCCAGATGCGGTAGCGCGGCAGGTCGTGGCGCAGGTCCAGCCCCTCGGCCACGCCGGGCATCGTCACCGCGCCGGGCTCGCTGACCCCCAGCACCGGGCAGGGGCGGGGGTTGCGCACGCAGAAGCGCAGGAACTCGTCGGCCCAGTCGGCGGGCAGGATCACCAGGTTGGCCTGCTCGCAGCCCGGTGCCTGGCCGTGGGTGGGGCGGCTGAAGCGCCCCTCGCGGCAGGCGAGGCGGACGGCGCGCGGGTTGGCGAGGGCTGTCATGCACGCAGCGCAGCACGGGCGCTTGCATCACGTCCAATCCTCGTTTTCGATGGCCGGCCATCAGCGGGGCTTATCCATGGCCGTGGAGTTCAAGGCGCTGGAGACCTTCGTGGCGGTGGCCACGCTGCGCTCCTTCGGCGGCGGCGCGGCGCGGCTGCGCACCACCCAGCCCGCCGTCTCCCAGCGCATCGCCGCGCTGGAGGAGGCGCTGGGCCGCCGCCTGCTGGACCGCAGCGCCCGCCGCGTGGTGCCCACCGAGGCCGGCCGCCTGCTGCTGGAGCACGCCGAGCGCCTGCTGGCCGCGCGCGAGGAGATGCTGCGCGAGCTGGGCGAGCCCGCCGCCCTGTCCGGCACGCTGCGCCTGGGCGTGTCCGAGACGGTGGTGCACACCTTCCTGTCGCGCTTCGTCGAGCGCCTGGCCGAGCGCCACCCCCGCCTGCAGCTGGAGGTGGAGGTGGACGTGACGCCCCACCTGCGCGCGCGGGTGGAGGAGCGGGCGCTGGACCTGGCCTTCCTGGTCGGCCCGCTCGCCGGGCCGGGGCTGGCGGTCCGCCCCCTGCGGCGCGAGGCGCTGGGCTTCTTCGCCGCCCCGGCGCTGGGCCTGCACGGGCGCCGCTTCGGCGCGGCGGAGATGGCGCGCCAGCCCTTGCTGACCTTCGCGCGGCAGACCGCGCCCTACGCCGCCGTGCACGCCCTGCTGGCGCGCCATGCCGGGCGGGGGCGGCCGCGCATCCACACCTCGCACTCGCTGGCCACCTTGCTGCGCATGGCGGCGGGCGGCATCGGCGTGGCCGTGGTGCCGCCGGCCATCGCGCGGGAGGAGGTGGCGGCCGGCCGGCTGGTGGCCCTGCGCGGCCCGGCGCTGCCGCCGCTGGACTTCGTGGCCTGCTGGCGCGCCGGCCCGCGCTCGGCCACCGCGGCCGCGGCGGCGGCGATGGCGGCGGAAGTGGCGGACGCACCGACCAGCGCCGGGACTCTGGGCCATGGCGCCGCCGCCGCTTCGCCCTAGCATCCGCGCGCATGGACCACGCCGTGATCGAGATCCGCCTCGGCAGCGCGGCGGAGCTGTTCAACACGCTCGACCCCTCGCCCTTCCGCGCCGGGCGGCTGGACGCCGAGGCCGAGGCCTACCTGCTGGAACGCGCCGCCGCCACGCCCAGCCGCGCCCCCCTGCGGCTGCGCCTGCACCTGCCGCGCGGCGCGGCGGACGAGGGCATGGCCGCGATGCTCGCCGCCGCCTTCGCCTCCCGCGCCGCGGCCGAGCGCGCGGCGATGCGCGAGCATTTCCGCTATGGCCGCAAGGCGCTGCTCACCGGGCTGGCCGGGCTGTCAGCCTGCCTGGTGCTCGCCACCTTCGCCGAGGAGCTGGTGCCCGGCTGGGCCGCCCCTTCCATCGCCTCCGAGGGGCTGAAGATCCTGGGCTGGGTGCTGATGTGGAAGCCGGCCGAGATTTTCCTGTATGACTGGATGCCGATCCTGCGCCGCCGCCGCCTGTTCGAGCGGCTGGCGGCGGCGCAGGTCGAGATCCGCCACGACGAGGCCTGAGACCATGGGTGCTTCCTTCGCCACCGAACGCCGCCTGCTGAGCGAGGAGGAGGTGGGCTTCGTCCGCCGCTCCCACATGCCCGCCCTGGCCGCGCTGACGCCCGAGGAGGCGCTGGAGACCGCGCGCTGGCTGCGCGAGCGCCACGCCCGCGCCCAGGGCAAGGTGCGCGACCTGCGCCGCGCCCGCCGCGGCAAGTCGCCCGGCGACGGCGCGCCCAGCGAGCGCGGGCTGGCCGCCAAGAAGCAGGTCTTCGCCCGCGCGCTGAAGCGCCTCAACGGCAAGCTGGGCGCCTGAGGGTGGCGCGCGAGCCGGTCCTGGTGGACCTGGCGCTCCAGGGCGGGGGCGCGCACGGCGCCTTCACCTGGGGCGTGCTCGACCGCTTCCTGGAGGAGGAGTGGCTGACGCTGGACGCCATCTCCGGCACCTCCGCCGGCGCGATGAACGGGGCGGTGCTGGCCGGCGCCCTGGCCACCGGCGGCCGCACCCAGGCGCGCGAGGCGCTGGAGGGCTTCTGGCGCAAGGTGTCGGTGGCCGCCGCCTTCTCGCCCTTCCAGCGCACGCCGCTGGACGTGGCGATGGGCCGCTGGAGCCTGGACCACTCGCCCACCTTCCTGGCGATGGACCTGATGGCACGCGTCTTCTCGCCCTACGAGCTGGCGCCCTTCGCCGCCAACCCGCTGGAAGCCATCCTGGCCGAGTGCGTGGATTTCGCCGCGCTGGCGGACAGCCCGGTCCGGCTCTACGTCACCGCCACCAACGTCCGCACCGGCCGGCCGCGCATCTTCCGCGCCGGCGCGGTGACGCCGCAGGCGCTGCTCGCCTCGGCCTGCCTGCCCACCATGTTCCAGGCGGTGGAGATCGAGGGCGAGGCCTACTGGGACGGCGGCTACTCCGGCAACCCGACCATGACGCCGCTGATCAGCGCGCACGAGGCGTCGGACACCATCATCGTCCCCATCAACCCCATAGAGCGGCCGGGCACCCCCACCAGCGCGCGCGACATCCTCAACCGGCTGAACGAGGTGTCCTTCAACGCGGTGCTGCTGAAGGAGCTGCGGATGATCGCGCTGCTGCGCGGCGTGGCGGCGCAGCTGCCGCCCGGCGCGCTGAAGGGCGAGGCCGGGGCCTGGGCGCGCATGCGCATCCATTCCGTGCGCAACGGCGTGATGGCGGGGCTGGGCTACTCCTCCAAGCTCAACGCCGAATGGGCCTTCCTCACCATGCTGCGCGACAAGGGGCGCGAGGCCGCCGCCGAGTTCCTGGCCGAGCACGCCGACGCGCTGGGAAAGCGCTCCACCCTGCCCATCGAGCGCCTGGCGCTGGACGAGGACGGGCTGGGCGAGGACGAGGTCGCCGCCCGGCTGCAGGCTATGGCGGCGCCCGCCCCGACAGCAGCGCCGCCGCGAAGCGCCCGGAAGGGACGTGCTCCAGCAGCGTGACCAGGGCGATCAGCACCGGCACGCCGATCAGCGCGCCGGGGATGCCCCACAGCAGCGCGCCGAGGAACACCGCCACCAGCACCATGAAGGGCGAGAGCGCGAGCGAGCGCCCCGCCACCCGCGGCTCGATGTAGGAGCCCGACAGGAACTGGATGACCTGCAAGGCGGCGAACACCGTGATGGCCGATTGCCAGGAGCCGAACTGCAACCCGGCGAACAGGGTGGGGAACAGCGTCGCCACCAGCGGGCCGATGAAGGGGATGTAGTTCATCGCGAAGGCGATGACGCCCCATTCCACCGCCAGCTCCAGCCCCACCGCGCGGGCGAAGCCCCAGACGGCGAGGCCGGTCAGCACGCTCATCACCGTGCGGACCAGCATGTAGAAGCGCAGCTTGCGCGCCGATTCCCGCGCCGCGCCCAGCACCGCCATCGTCGCCGGCGTGCCCCGCGCGACGAGCTGGCGCGCCACCACCTCCACCTCCAGCAGGCCCAGGATGACGAAGACGATCGTCACCACGGCGAAGGACACGCTGCCCTGCAGCTGCGCGGTGACGTTCTGCGCCAGGCGCAGCAGCCATCGCAGGTCGAGCTGGCCGCCGAGTTCGGAGGCGCCCTCGAAGCCGCGCGCCTCCAGCCAGGCGACGTTCTGCAGGTAGAGCGCCTGGAGCAGCCCGGCATTGGCCGCCACCCAGCCACCGACCCGCGCCACCGCCCAGCCGGTGGCCAGCGCCAGCGCCATGATGCACAGCATCGCCGCCAGCATGGCCGCCAGCAGGCCCAGCGTGGCGCCCAGGCGGCGCTGCACCGCCTCCTGCACCGGCCAGGCCAGCGCGATGACGAACAGGGCGAAGGCCACCGGCGCCAGCACCGCCCCGGCGAGCGAGAGGGCCGCGGCGCCGAGCACCGCCGCGATCACGGCGAGGAGGACGGGTGTCGCGCGGTCTGCCATCGTGGCAGCGTGATGGCGATGCGAGGCGGGGGCAAGCGGGCATGAGGCGGTGGTTGCGGCGCGCCGGTTGGGCGCTGGCCGGTGCGCTGGCGCTGGTGGTGGTGGCGCGGGCGGTGATGGTGGAGCGCGGCCCGGGCCTCGCGCCCTGGCACAAGGTCGTCGCGCCGGAACCGGCGGCGGCGGATACCGAGGCCATGTCGTGGGCCGCCTGGATGGCGGCGGAATCCCGCGCCTTCGCCGCCGCGCGCACCGAGCTGGACGCCGCGCTGCCGCCCGCCCTGCGCGTGGCGGCCAGCCGCTTCACCCCCGGCGGCCCGCTGGATCCCGCGGGCTTCGCGCGGGACTGGAACCGCTCCTTCGTGCTGGAGCCGGCGGGGCCGGTGCGCGGCGCGGCGGTGATGCTGCACGGGCTGACCGACGCGCCCTATTCGATGCGCCACCTGGCGGCGCTCTACGCCGGGGCGGGCTTCGTGGTGCTGGCCCCGCGCCTGCCAGGCCACGGCATCACCCCCGGCGGGCTGTCCCGCGCCACGGTGGGCGAGTGGCGCGCCACCGTGCGCATGGCGCTGCGCGCGGCTCGGGACCGGGCGGGGCAGGGGCCCATCCACCTGGTCGGCTACTCCAATGGCGGGGCGCTGGCGCTGCAGGCGGCGCTGGACGGCCAGGCCGACCCGCGGCTGCCACGGGCGCAGCGGCTGGTGCTGCTGTCGCCCATGGTGGGTGTCACCCCCTTCGCGCGCTTCGCCGGCATCGCCGGCTGGCCAGCGGCGCTGCCGCGCTTCGCCGCCGCCGCGTGGCTGGACATCCTGCCGGAGTTCAACCCGTTCAAGTTCAACTCCTTTCCGGTGAACGCGGCGCGGCAGTCCTTCCTGCTCTCCTCCGAGGTGCAGCGGCGGCTGGCCGGGCAGGACCTCGCGCGCTTCCCGCCTGTGCTGGCCTTCCAGTCGGCGGCGGACGCCACCGTGTCGTCGCGCGCGGTGGTGGAGGCGCTGTTCGGCCGCCTGCCGGCCAACGGGTCGGAGCTGGTGCTGCACGACCTGAACCGTGCGGAAGCGCTGGGTCCGTTGCTGCGCCCCGGGGCGGTGGACGCGGCGGACGCCCTGGTGCCGGCCGGGCCGCGCGCCTGGACGCTGACGCTGGTCAGCAATGCCGGCCCGGGCACGCAGGAGGTGGCGGCGAACGGCACCCCCACCGGGCTGCGCTGGCCGCCGGGCGTGTTCTCGCTCAGCCACGTCGCGCTGCCCTTCCCGGTGACGGACGGGCTGTACGGCCTGGCGCCCGACCCGGCGGACCGGCAGGGGCTGAACCTGGGCGCGCTGGCGCCGCGCGGCGAGCGGGGGGTGCTGCTGCCGGGCGTGGACGGCGGCGGGCGATTGACCTCCAATCCCTTCTGGCCGCTGCTGGCGGCGAAGCTGCTGGAGGGGCTGCGATGAGCGGGACGCGGGAACCAGCGCCGGGACGGCTTGCCCATGCGGCGGCGCGGCGGGGCGGATTAGGGTCCGCCCCATGATGCGCCACCTGTCCCCGCTGCTCGCCGCCGCGCTCCTGGCCGGCTGCGGCGATTCCGCGCCGCCCCCCGCCGAGCCGCCGCGCCCGGTGCGCGTGGCCACCGCCGAGACCCGCACGGGCGGCGAGGTGGTCTCGCTCGCCGGCACGGTGCAGCCCCAGGCCGAGGTCAACCTGGGCTTCCGCATCCCCGGCCGCGTCGCCGAGCGCCTGGTGAACCAGGGCGACCGCGTGCAGGCCGGGCAGGTGCTGGCCCGGCTGGACCGCGAGAACGAGGACAACAACCTGCGCGCCGCCCGCGCCGCGCTGGTCGCCGCCCAGGCCCAGCTGGTGGAGGCGCGCAACAACCAGTGGCGCCAGGCCGAGCTGCTGCGCACCGGCTTCACCACCCGCGTCCGCTACGACCAGGCGGTGCAGCAGTTCACCTCCGCCACCTCCAGCGTCGAGGCGGCGCAGGCGCAGCTCGCGGTGGCCGAGGACCGGGTGGGCTACACCGAGCTGGTGGCCGACGCGCCCGGCACCGTGCTGACCCGCCGCGCCGAGCCGGGCGAGGTGGTGGCCGCCGGCCAGACCGTGTTCGTGCTGGCGCGCGAGGGCGGGCGGGACGCCGTCTTCGCCGTGCCCGCCGCGCTGAAGGACGCCGCGCCGGCCAACCCGGAGATCTCCGTCGCGCTGTCCGACAACCCGAACGTCACCGCGCGCGGCCGCGTGCGCGAGGTCTCGCCCCGCGCCGACCCGGTGACCGGCGCCTTCGAGGTGCGGGTGGGGCTGATCGACCCGCCCGACGGCCTCCGCCTGGGCGCCACCGTCACCGGCCGCATGCAGGTGAGCGAGGGCGGCGGCATCGAGCTGCCGGCCAGCGCGCTGGTGCGCGGCGAGGGCGGGGCGGCGGTCTGGGTGGTGGACCCCCGCTCCAAGGCGGTGGCGCTGCGCCCGGTCGAGGTCGCGCGCCACGGCACCACGCGCATCACCCTGGCGCGCGGCGTCGAGGCCGGCGAGGCGGTGGTGACGGCGGGGGTGCAGGCGCTGCGCCCCGGTCAGGTGGTGCGCCTGCTGGGTGAGGCCCGATGATCGGACCCAACCTTTCGGAGTGGTCCATCCGGCGCCGCTCGCTGATGCTGTTCCTCATGCTGCTGGCGCTGGGCGCCGGAATCATGTCCTTCATCAGGCTGGGCCGCGACGAGGACCCGGCCTTCACCTTCCGCTCCATGATCGTCTCCGCCGCCTGGCCGGGCGCGACCATGGAGGACACGCTTTCCCAGGTGACGGAGCGCCTCGAGCGCACCCTGCAGGAGACGCCCTTCCTCGACCGCATCCGCTCCGTCACCACGCCGGGGCGCACCATCATCTTCGTGGACCTGCTGGGCAGCGCCCCGCCCGGCGAGGTGCCGGAATCCTGGTACCAGGTGCGCAAGCGCATCGGCGACATGCGGCTGACCCTGCCGCAGGGCGTCATCGGCCCCGGCTTCAACGATGATTTCGGCGACACCTTCGGCCTGATCTTCGGCTTCACCGCCGACGGCTTCACCCATCGCGAGTTGCGCGACGCGGTGGAGGATGCGCGCTCCCGCCTGCTGCGGGTGAAGGACGTGAGCAAGGTCATCGTGCTGGGCGCGCAGGATGAGCGCGTCTTCATCGAGTTCAGCCCCGACCGGCTGGCGAGCCTGGGGCTTTCCATGGCGCAGGTGATCGCGCAGCTGCAGGCGCAGAACGCCGTGCGCCCCTCCGGCGTGGTGGAGACGGGCAATGAGCGCGTGGCGCTGCGCGTCTCCGGCGCCTTCGAGGACGAGGTGGGGCTGGCCGCGGCCAACATCAGCGCCGGCGGGCGGCTGGTGCGGCTGGCCGATATCGCCACCGTCACCCGCGGCCTCGCGGACCCGCCGCAGCCGATGTTCCGCGTCAACGGCCAGCCGGCCATCGGGCTTGCCGTCTCCATGCGCCAGGGCGGCGACGTGCTGGAGCTGGGCGGCAACATCCGCGCCGAGATGGCGCGCATCCGCGCCGACCTGCCGCTGGGCATCGAGCCGGTGATGGTGGCCGACCAGGCGCAGGTGGTGGACCTCGCCATCGGCGATTTCACCGACAGCCTGTGGCAGGCCATCCTCATCATCATGGCGGTCAGCTTCCTCGCCCTGGGCGTGCGGGCGGGGCTGGTGGTGGCGCTGGCCATACCGCTGACGCTGGCCATCGTCTTCGCCGTGATGCAGGTGGTGAACATCGACTTCCAGCGCATCTCGCTGGGCGCGCTGATCATCGCGCTGACGCTGCTGGTGGACGACGCGATGACCACCATCGACGCCATGCTGCGCCGGCTGGCGGCCGGCGACCGCATGGAGGACGCCGCCACCTTCGCCTACAAGGCTCTGGCCGCGCCGATGCTGACCGGCACGCTGGTGACCATCGCCGGCTTCGTGCCGATCGGCTTCGCGGCCTCCACCGCGGGCGAATACACCTTCACCTTGTTCGCGGTGGTGGGCATCGCGCTCATCGTCTCCTGGTTCGTCGCCGTGCTGTTCGCGCCGCTGATGGGCATGGCAATCCTCAAGGCGCCCAAGGATGCCGGCGCCGAGCCGGCGAAGGGCCGGGTGCTGCGCGGCTATGAATCGCTGCTGCGCACGGCCATCCGCTTCCGCTGGATCACGCTGGCGGTGGCGGTGGGGGCCTTCGCGGCGGCGGTCTTCCTCAACCGCTTCGTGCCCTCGCAATTCTTCCCCTCCAGCGACCGGCCGGAGCTGACGGTGGACCTGATCCTGCCGCAGGGCTCCTCCATCACCCAGACCGAGGCCGCGGCGGCGCGGCTGGACGCGCGGCTGAAGGAGGACCGCGAGATCCTCCGCTTCTCCACCTATGTCGGCCAGGGCGCCATCCGCTTCTACCTGCCGCTGAACGTGCTGATGGCCGACCCCTTCACCGCGCAGTCGGTGGTGGTGGCCAAGGACCTCGCGGCGCGCGACCGCGTGCAGACCCGCATCGAGCGCATCCTGGCCGAGGAGTTCCCCGAGGCGCTGGGCCGCGTCTCGCCGCTGGAGATGGGCCCGCCCGTGGGCTACCCGGTGCAGTACCGCCTCAGCGGCCCGGACCCCGACACGCTGCGCACCCTGGCGATGCGCCTGGCCCAGCGGCTGGGCCAGGACCCCGATGCCCGCCACGTCAACTTCGACTGGATGGAGCCGTCCCGCCAGCTGCGCATCCGCGTCAATCAGGATGAGACGCGGCGGCTGGGCCTGAGTTCCGCCCAGGTGGCGGCGGCGCTGAACGAGATCGTCACCGGCACCCCAGTGACGCAGCTGCGCGACGACATCTACCTGATCGAGGTGGTGGCGCGGGCGGCGGGCGAGGAGCGCGCCAGCCTGGACGCCATCCGCAACGCCCAGGTGATGCTGCCGGGCGGGCGCTCCGTCGCGCTGGCGCAGTTCGCCAGCGTGGAGGACGGGCAGGAGGACGCGGTGATCTGGCGCCGCAACCGCGTGCCGACGCTGACGGTGCGCGCCGACGTGCCGCGCGGCGTGCTGCCCGACACGGTTGTGAACCGCATGGTCGCGCCCCTGGCCGAGTTCGCGGCCACCTTGCCCGCCGGCTACACGCTGGAGACCGGCGGGGCTGCGGAGGAATCCGCCGTCGGCCAGGCCAGCGTCATCGCCGTGGTGCCGCTGATGCTGGGGCTGATGCTGACGCTGATGATGTTCCAGCTGCAAAGCTTCCGCCGCCTGGGGCTGGTGGTGGCGATCCTGCCGCTCTCCATCATCGGCGTGGTGCTGACGCTGCTGCTGTTCCAGCGGCCGCTGGGCTTCGTCGCCATCCTGGGCGTGCTGTCGCTGCTGGGCATGGTGGCGAAGAACGCCATCATCCTCATCGTGCAGATCGAGGAGGACCGGGCGCGTGGCCTGCCGGTGGTGGAGGCGGTGGTGGCCGCCTGCTCCTCGCGCCTGCGGCCCATGCTGCTGACGGCGCTTTCCACCGTGCTCGGCCTGCTGCCGATCGCGCCCACGGTGTTCTGGGGGCCGATGGCCTTCGCGGTGATGGGCGGGCTGCTGGTGGCGACGCTGCTGACGCTGCTGGTGCTGCCGGCGCTCTACATGGCGGTGTTCGGGCGGCAGCCGACCCGCACAGGCGCCGCGGACCCCCTCAGCCGGACAGGTGCCGGCGCGGCCTGAGCCGCGCCACCACCCCGTCCACCGGCCCCAGCAGGGCGGAGAGCAGCCACAAGGCGGCGGCGGCCAGCACGATGGCCGGGCCGCTGGGCACGTCCATCACCGCGGAGACCGCCAGCCCCGTCACGCTGGCCAGCATCGCCAGGCCGACCGAAACCGCCACCACCCCGCCGATGCCGCGCGCCCAGTGGCGGGCGGCGATGGCGGGCAGCATCATCAGCCCCACCGCCATCAGGCTGCCGACCGCCTGCAGGCCGGCGACGAGGTTCACCACCACCAGCGCCAGGAAGCCCAGGTGCCACAGGCTGCCGCGCAACCCCACGGCGCGGGCGAAAGCGGGGTCGAAGCATTCCAGCACCATCGGCCGCCACGCGAGAGCGAGGAAGAGCAGCGTCAGGCTGGCCGCGCCTGCCATCAGCACCAGCGCCCAGTCGTCCACGCCCAGCACCGAGCCGAACAGCAGCTGCGTCAGCTCCACCGCCGAGCCGCGCCAGGAGATGATGACCACCCCCGCCGCCAGCGCCGTGAGGTAGAGCGCGGCGAGGGTGGAGTCCTCCCGCCCGCCGGTGCCGCGCGCCAGCGCGCCGGCGCCCAGCGCCACCACCAGCCCGGCCAGCAGCCCGCCCAGCGCCAGCGCCGGCACGTACAGGCCGCACAGCGCGAAGGCCACCGCCACCCCCGGCAGCAGCCCGTGCGACAGCGCATCCCCCGCCAGGGACATCCGCCGCAGCATCAGGAACACCCCCAGCGGCGGCGCCGAGAGCGAGAGCGCGAAACACCCGACCAGGGCCCGGCGGATGAAGCCGTAGTCGAGGATGTCGAAGGTCATGCCGCCCGCGCGCAGGTCTCCGCATGCGGGTCCCAGCCCTCGGCCATCTGGCGGGCCTTCAGGCGGTTGGCCGCGGAAAGGGCCTGGGCGGTCGGGCCGAAGGCGATGGCCTCGCGCGCCAGCAACAGGGTGTGGGGGAACTCGTCGCGCACCAGGTCGAGGTCGTGCAGCACGGCGCAAACGGTGCGGCCCTCGCCATGCCAGCGGCGGACCACGGCCAGCAGGTCGGCGGCGGTGCGGGCGTCCAGCGCGTTGAAGGGCTCGTCCAGCAGGATCACCGGGGCGTCCTGCAGCAGCAGCCGGGCGAACAGCAGCCGCTGGAACTGGCCGGTGGACAGGCTGCCCACCGGGCGGTCGGCGAGGCCGCGCAGGCCCACCGCGTCCATGGCGTCGCCCACGCGGCCGTCGTCGCGCAGGCGGCCGAAGGCGCCGCCCTCGTTCCACAGGCCCAGCAGCACGGCGTCGCGGCAGCGCAGGGGAAAGGCGCGGTCCATCCCGGCCTGCTGCGGCAGCAGGGCGATGCGCCCGCCGGCGGCGACGTGGCCGTGCTCGGCGCGCTGCACGCCGGCGATGGCGCGCAGCAGGGTGGACTTGCCGGCACCGTTCGGCCCCACCACCGCCAGGAGCCCGCCCGAGGGGAGATCGAAGGAGACGTGATGCACCGCCGGCCGCCGGTCATGGCTGACGGTGAGGTCGCGAACGGACAGGCTCATGCGGCCAGCGCCCAGGCGACGGCTGCCCACAGCGCGGCCAGCAGCGCGGCGGCGAGGGCCAGCCGGGCGGCGGCCGGCGCGGCGAGGTCCAGCGGGTGGGTCATGGCGTTACCATATAACATCGCGTGGCTTGCAGGCCAAGTGCGCGCTCTCCATGCTGGTTGCATGAATGCCCAGGACGAGGCGCTGCGCGCCGCCCTGGCCCGGCACCGGGCCTTCGCCACTTTCCTGCTGCTGCTGATGGCCGCCCTGATGATCCTGGCCTACTGGCTGCCGCCCTCCTTCGGGGCGGAGCTGCTGGCGGCCTCGGCCAAGGCCGGCGTGGTCGGCGGGCTGGCCGACTGGTTCGCGGTGACGGCGCTGTTCCGCCGGCCGCTGGGCCTGCCCATCCCGCACACCGCCATCATTCCCCGCCAGAAGGAGCGGCTGGGGCAGGGGCTGGGCCGCTTCGTCGCCAACCACGTGTTCACCGAGGGCGAGGTGGCGCGCGTGATCGCCAGGCTGGACGTGGCGCGCATCATCGGCGACTTCCTGGCCGACCGCGAGGCTAGCCGTCCGGCCGCCCAGGCGCTGGCCGCCGCCCTGCCGCGCCTGCTGACGACGCTGGAGGACGGGCGCGCCAAGCGGCTGGTGACGCGGCTGCTGCCCCGCATGGCGGGCGGGCCCGGCGCCGCCCCGGTGGTGGCCCGCGCCCTGCGCGCCCTGCTGGCCGGCGGCCGCCACCAGGCGGTGCTGGACCTGGCGCTGGACAAGGTGAAGGAAGTGCTGGCCGAGCGGCAGGAGGCCCTGCGCGAAGCCATCAAGGACCGGGTGCGCGAATCCGGCGGCAAGGTGGTGGGCTGGCTGGGCGGCGCCTACGTGGCCAACCGCGTGCTGGAGGCGATCAACGCCGAGCTGGCGAAGATGGAGCCCGGCGATTCCTCCGTGCGCCAGGCCATCGAGGAGTGGCTGCATGCCGAGATCGGCCGCCTGGAAACCGACCCCGAGCGCGCCGCCGCCCTCGGCCGCGCCATCCGCGACGCGCTGTCCCACCCCGCAGTGGCCGAGTGGCTGGGCGACGTGTGGAACCGCCTGCGCGCCACCCTGGCCGCCGACGCCGCCCGCCCGGATGGCCGCACCGCCGCCATCCTGGAATCGGCGCTGGCCAATGCCGGCAGCTTCCTGGCCGAGGACCAGGCGGCGCGGCAGAAGCTGAACGCGGCGGTGGAGCGCACGCTGAACACGCTGCTGCCCTCCGCCCAGGCGCGGCTGGCCGACTTCATCGCCGGCGTCGTCGCCTCCTGGGACACCGCCGAGGTGACGGAGAAGATCGAGCTGCGCGTCGGCAAGGACCTGCAATACGTGCGGATGAACGGCACGGTGGTCGGCTTCCTGGCCGGCGGCGTGCTGTTCCTGCTGATCCACGCCCTCACCGGCGGGCGGGTGCTGCATTGACCCCGCTGCGCTCCTGGCGGGAACTCGCACCCGGCCTGCGCTTCGACTTCGGCACGCTGTCGCTGCCCGAGGCGGAGATCATCGCCTACGCCCGCCAGTTCGACCCCCAGCCCTTCCACACCGACCCCGAGGCGGCCAGGCACGCGCCGCTGTTCGGCGGCCTGGTCGCCAGCGGGCTGCACACCATGGGCGCGTGCTTCGGCCGCATCATGGGCTGCGGCCTGTTCGCCGAGGTGTCGCTGGGCGGTTCGCGCATCGACACGCGCTGGCCCAACGCCCTGCGCCCGGACGAGGCATTCGCCCTGCACGGCGAGGTGCTGGCGGCCGAGGCGCACCGCAAGCGCCCCGGCATGGGGGTGGTGACGATGCGCTACACCGGCACGCGGCTGGCGGATGGCGCCGTGGTCATCACCATGGAAGGCACGCAGTTCCTCAGGGAGTGAAGCGCGCCTCCACGGTGCCGACGCCCTTCAGCGTCCCGGTGATGGCGGCCCCGACGGGCGCGAAGAGCAGCCCGGTCAGCGCGCCGGTGGTGACGACCTGGCCCTTCAGGAAGCGGGCGCCGGGGCGGCGAGACAGGCCGGCCAGCAGGTGCTCCAGCGTGCCGGCGGTGCTGCCGCCGACCGTGTGCGCCACCACCGCGCCGTCGAAGCGCAGCTCGGCGTCCAGGCTCGCCAGGGTGGGGAAGGGGCCAGGGACCGGCGCGCCCAGCACCAGCGCGCCGTGGTTGCCCAGATCGGCCGCCTTCAGCAGCGCGGGGGCGGCGGGCCAGTCGTCCAGCCGGGTTTCCACCAGCTCCAGCACCGGCAGGGCGGCGTCGAAATCCTCCAGTGCCAGCGCGGCGCCGGCGGGCACGTCGCGGCTCAGGCGAAGGGCCAGTTCCAGCTCCACCCCACGCATCCGGCCCGTGAAGGCGCTGCCGGAGGGGATGAGGCAAGGCGCCGGCAGCGGCGAGGAACCCGGCGGCGCCACCGGGCTGGAGGCGCCCACCTTCCAGCCGCCGATGCCGCCGAGTGCGGCCACCATCGCCTCCTGCACCGCGCAGGCCGCGGCCTCGTCGGCCGGGGGCGGGGTGGTGGCGGGCACGGCCGTGCCCCCGTTCCAGGCGTCGAGGAGGGCGGCGGCGAGGTCGGTCATGCGCCGCATCAAAGCAGAAAGGGGCGGCGCCGTCTCCGGCACCGCCCCCTTCCAGCGTCAGCGCGGGAAGCTCAGCCCGCGGCCTTCATGATCTCGTCCGCCACGTTGCGCGGCACCGGATCGTAGTGGTGGAACTGCATGGAGAAGGAGGCGCGCCCCTTCGTCATGCCGCGCAGGTTGGAGATGTAGCCGAACATCTCCTTCAGCGGGACGTGCGCGCGCACGATCACCGAGGTGCCGGCCATGTCCTGCGACTGGATCACGCCGCGGCGGCGGTTCAGGTCGCCCACCACGTCGCCCACATGGTCCTGCGGGGTGGTGACCTCCACGTCCATGATCGGCTCCAGGATCACCGGGCCGGCCTTCTTCATGCCTTCGCGGAAGCAGGCCTTGCCGGCGATCTCGAACGCCAGGGCGGAGGAGTCGACGTCGTGGTACTTGCCGTCCACCAGGGTGAACTTGAAGTCCACCGTGGGGAAGCCGGCCAGCACGCCGGTGTCGGCCTGCACCTTGATGCCCTTGTCCACCGCCGGGATGTATTCCTTGGGCACCGCGCCGCCGACCACGGCGTTGACGAACTCGATGCCCTCGTTGCGCTCCTTCGGCTCGAAGGTGATCTTCACCTCGGCGTACTGGCCCGAGCCGCCCGACTGCTTCTTGTGGGTGTAGGTCTCGGTGTGGGACTTGGTGATGGTCTCGCGGTAGGCGACCTGCGGGGCGCCGATGTTGCAGTCCACGCCGTATTCGCGGCGCAGGCGGTCCACGATGATCTCCAGGTGCAGCTCGCCCATGCCGGACAGGATGGTCTGGCCGGTCTCCTGGTCGGTGCGCAGGCGCAGGGAGGGGTCCTCGCCGGCCAGCTTCTGCAGGCCGATGGTCATCTTCTCCACGGCTTCCTTGGTCTTGGGCTCGACGGAGATGTCGATGACTGGCACGGGGAAGGCCATGCGCTCCAGCACCACCGGATCGGCGGAATCGGCCAGCGTGTCGCCGGTGCCGGTGTCCTTCAGGCCCACGAAGGCGGCGATGTCGCCGGCGAAGACCTCCTTGATCTCCTCGCGCTTGTCGGCGTGCATCTGGAACATGCGGCCGATGCGCTCGCGGTGGCCCTTGGTGGTGTTCATCACCATGTCACCCTGCTTCAGGGTGCCGCGGTAGACGCGCACGAAGGTCAGGTTGCCGTACTTGTCGTTGATGATCTTGAAGGCCAGGCCGGCGAAGGGCGCGCTCTCGTCGGCCGGGATCACGCGGCGCTCGGCCGACTCGTCCTGGCCTTCCTCCGGCGCCACCTTGATGCCCTCGATGTCCACCGGGGAGGGCAGGTAGTCCACCACGCCGTCCAGCAGCGGCTGCACGCCCTTGTTCTTGAAGGCGGAGCCGCAGAACACCGGGCGGAACTCGCCGGAGATGGTGCCCTTCTTGATGCACTTCTTCAGCGTCTCGACCGAGACGTCGCCCTTGTCGAAGTACTCCTCCATCGCCGTCTCGTCGATGCCCACCGCGGTGTCGAGCAGCTTCTGGCGGTACTCGGCGACCTTGTCGGCCATGTCGGCGGGGATCGGGGCCTCGTGGTACTTGGCGCCCAGTTCGTCGCCTTCCCAGATCAGCGCCTTCATCTCGACGAGGTCCACCACGCCCTTGAGTTGGTCCTCGATGCCGATGGGCAGCTGAAGGGCCACCCAGTTGATGCCCAGCTTCTCGGTCAGCGTGGCGGCGGCCTTGTAGAAATCGGCGCCGGTGCGGTCGAGCTTGTTGATGAAGATGATGCGCGGCACGTTGTAGCGGTCGGCGAGGCGCCAGTTGGTCTCGCTCTGCGGCTGCACGCCGGCCACGCCCTCGATGATGAACACCGCGCCGTCCAGCACGCGCAGCGAGCGGTTGACCTCGATGTTGAAGTCGATGTGGCCCGGGGTGTCGATCACGTTGATGCGGTAGTCGTTCCACACCGCCGTCACCGCCGCGGAGGT
Organism: Sabulicella flocculans; assembly: GCF_045449635.1. Taxonomy (NCBI): domain Bacteria; kingdom Pseudomonadati; phylum Pseudomonadota; class Alphaproteobacteria; order Acetobacterales; family Acetobacteraceae; genus Sabulicella; species Sabulicella flocculans. The sequence continues at coordinate 122,115 of NZ_JBJJBR010000002.1, forward strand.
GATGGTGATGCCGCGCTCGCGCTCCTGCTCCATGTAGTCGGTCGTGGTGTTGCCGTCATGCACCTCGCCGATCTTGTGCGACTTGCCGGTGTAGTAGAGGATTCGCTCCGTCGTCGTCGTCTTGCCGGCGTCGATGTGCGCCGTGATGCCGATGTTGCGGATCTTCTCGAGAGCAGTGCGCGCCACGTCGGGCCTCCATGCGGCAAGGCAGGCCGGGGCCGTGCTTGGACCCCGCCTGCCCGTCAGTGAATCTGGATCAGGTCGTCAACTGAGGCGCATCTGCCCCTTCCGGCGCGGTTTTGCAAGCGCCGGAGGCGCATGCCTCACCCCCGCCCGCGATAACCGGGCACCCCCTGCTCGGGGATCCATACCCCCTTGGGCGGCTCGCCGGTCTGGAAGAACACGTCGATGGGTATGCCGCCGCGCGGGTACCAGTAGCCGCCGATGCGCAGCCAGGCCGGGTCCAGCAGGTCCACCAGCCGCCTGGCGATTAGGAGCGTGCAGTGCTCGTGGAAGGCGCCGTGGTTGCGGAAGGAGGCCAGGAACAGCTTGAGGCTCTTGGATTCCACGATCCAGTCCCGCGGCACGTAGTCCAGCACCAGATGCGCGAAGTCCGGCTGCCCGGTGAGCGGGCAGAGCGAGGTGAACTCGGGCGCGGCGAAGCGCACGCAATAGGCCATGCCGGGCTCGGGGTTGGGCACGCGCTCCAGCACCGCCTCCTCCGGGCTGGCGGGCTGGGCCGTCGGGCGGCCGAGCATGGTCAGGCTGGATACGTCCGTCATTCGCCCTTCGTCCAATCGGCCTCGATGACGGCGGCCTCGGCCTCGAAGCGGCCCTGGAGGATGGCCGCCCGCATCCGCCCCATCAGGTCCTGGTAGTAATGGATGTTGTGCCAGGTCAGCAGGATCGGCCCCAGCATCTCGTCGCATTTCAGCAGGTGGTGGATGTAGGCGCGGGAGTGCCGCCGGCAAGCCGGGCAGGGGCAATCGGCGTCCAGCGGGCGGGCGTCATCGGCGTGGCGGGCGTTGCGCAGGTTCAGGTTCCCGCGCGAGGTGTAGGCGCGCCCCATCCGGCCCGACCGCGTGGGGATCACGCAGTCGAACATGTCCACCCCGCGCCGCACCGCGCCCAGCAGGTCGGCCGGCATGCCCACCCCCATCAGGTAGCGCGCCTTGTCCTGCGGCAGCAGCGGCGTGGTGAAGTCCAGCACGCGGAACATCTCCGCCTGGCCCTCGCCAACCGCCAGCCCGCCGATGGCGTAGCCCTCGAAGCCGATGGCGGCCAGCGCCGCCACGCTCTCGGCGCGCAAGGCCTCGAAGGTGCTGCCCTGGACGATGCCGAACAGCCCATGCCCCTCGCGCGGCGCGAAGGCGGCGCGGGAGCGCGCGGCCCAGCGCATGGACAGGCGCATGGAGCGCGCCGCCTCCTCCTCCGTCGCCGGGAAGGGGGTGCATTCGTCGAAGCACATGGTCACGTCGGCGCCCAGCAGATGCTGGATCTCGATGGAGCGCTCCGGCGTCAGCCGGTGCTTGGAGCCGTCCACGTGGGAGCGGAAGGTGACGCCGTCCTCGTCCATCTTCCGCAGCGCGGCCAGCGACATCACCTGGAAGCCGCCGGAATCGGTCAGGATGGGGCCGTGCCAGTCCATCAGCGCGTGCAGCCCGCCCAGCCGCGCCACGCGCTCGGCGCCGGGGCGCAGCATCAGGTGGTAGGTGTTGCCCAGCACCATGCGGGCGCCGGTGCTGCGCACGCCATCCGCCGTCATCCCCTTCACCGTCCCGGCGGTGCCGACCGGCATGAAGACCGGCGTGAGGACTTCGCCATGGGCGGTGTGGAGCACGCCCGCCCGGGCGCGGCCGTCGCTGGCCTCGTGCCGCCAATGCAGGGTCATGCCGCGCGCTCCAGCAGGGTGGCGTCGCCGTAGGAGAAGAAGCGGTAGCCCTGGGCGACGGCATGGGCATAGGCGGCCTGGATGCGCCCCAGGCCGGCGAAGGCGGCGACCAGCATCATCAGCGTGGACTTGGGCAGGTGGAAGTTGGTCAGCAGCAGGTCCGCCGCGCGGAAGCGGAAGCCGGGCGTGATGAACAATTCCGTCAGGCCGCGGAACGGCGGGATGGGGCTGCGGCGGTCCTCGATGCCCATGGCCGCGGTTTCCAGCAGCCGCAGGGCGGTGGTGCCGCAGCACAGGATGCGCCGGCCCTCGGCCCGGGCGGTGTTGATCGTGGCGGCGGCCGCTTCCGTCAGCTCGCACCATTCCGCGTGCATCCGGTGCTTGCCGATGTCGTCGTCGCGCACCGGCAGGAAGGTGCCGGCGCCCACGTGCAGGGTGACGGTGGCGCGCTGCACGCCCTTCGCCTCCAGCGCGGCCAGCAGGCGCGGGGTGAAGTGCAGGCTGGCCGTGGGCGCGGCCACGGCGCCGGGCCTGGCGGCGAAGAGGGTCTGGTAGTCCTCGCGGTCGGCGCCGCGCGGGGCGTCGCGGTGGATGTAGGGGGGCAGGGGCATCTCGCCGGCCGCCAGCGCCTGTTCCAGCGCGGCCGGGTCGCTGCCGAAATCCAGGATGGCGGTGCCGCCCTCGGGGCGGGCCAGAACGCGGGCGATGGCCTCGCTGCCCTCGATGGCCAGGGTGTCGCCCACCTTCACCCGGCGGGCGTTGCGCAGCAGGGCGTGCCAGGTGCCGTCGCCCTCGGCGCGGTTCAGCAGGACCTCGACGCGCGCCTCGCCGCGGCGGGCGCGCAGCCGGGCGGGGATCACGCGGGTGTCGTTCACCACCATCACGTCGCCGGGGCGCAGGAAATCCGGCAGGTCCAGCACGCCGCGATCCTCCAGCGCCTCGCGCACCACCAGCAGGCGGGCGCTGTCGCGCGGGCGCGCCGGCTCCTGCGCGACCAGCGCATCGGGCAGGTGGTAGTCATAGAGGGCGAGCATGGCCGGCGGGCCGTAGCGCGGGCGGGCGCGCCATGCAACGTTGCGCCGCATGACCCGCCCCGCCGCCCTGCTGATGACCTGCGCCGTGCTCTGCGCCGCCCTCGCCATGGGGCTGCGCCAGAGCTTCGGCCTCTTCCTGGCTCCGATGACCGAGGCGCATGGCTGGGGGGCCTCGGGCTTCGCCTTCGCCATCGCCCTGCAGGTGCTGCTGAACGGCGTCTCCCAGCCCATCTGCGGGCAGATCGCCGACCGGGTGGGCGGGCGCGTCGTCATCATGGGCGGGGCGGCGCTCTACGCGCTGGGCATCCTGGGCATGGCGCTGACCGACGGGCTGCCCCTCTTCACCTTCTTCGCCGGGCTGGTCATGGGCGTGGCGGTGTCGGCGGCCGGAATGCCGGTCATCATCGCCTCGCTGACGCGGCTGCTGCCGGAGGCGCAGCGCGGCCGCGCGGTCGGGCTGGGCACGGCGGGCAGCAGCTTCGGGCAGTTCCTGGTGGTGCCGCTGGCCCAGCTGGGCATCATCACCGCCGGCTGGCAGGGGGCGCTGTTCCTGATGGCCGGCGCCGCCCTGCTGATGATCCCGCTGGCGCTGCCGCTGAACGACCAGCCGGCCGCCCCCGCCGCCGGCACCACGGAGGAGACGGCCGGCGAGGCGCTGCGCCGCGCCTTCCGCACCCCGACCTTCTGGTTCCTGTTCTTCGGCTTCTTCGTCTGCGGCGTGCACGTCTCCTTCCTCTCGGTGCACCTGCCGGGCTTCGTGGCCTGGTGCGGGCTGCACGCGGCGGTGGGCGCCGGGGCCATCGCGCTGATCGGGCTGTTCAACGTGGTGGGCTCGCTGGTCGCGGGCGAGCTCTCCTCGCGCTGGAAGCGGCGCGAGCTGCTGGTGGCGATCTATGCCGCGCGCGGGGTGCTGATGGCCGGCTTCATGCTGGTGGAGAAGACGGCCGGCACGGTGCTGGTCTTCTCGGCGCTGATGGGGCTGCTCTGGCTCTCCACCGTGCCGCCGACGGTGGCGCTGGTGGCGCGCAACTTCGGCACGCGCTGGCTGGCGACCATCTTCGGGCTGGTGTTCCTGGGCCACCAGATCGGCGGCTTCACCGGCGCCTTCCTGGGCGGGCTGGTGTTCGACCGCACCGGCTCCTACGACCTCATGTGGTCCTTTGCCATCGCCATGGCCGCCTTCGCGGCGCTGGTCCACCTGCCGGTGCGCGACGGCATGACGCCGGGCGGCGCCCCTGCTACGAAGGCGGCATGACCCTGCTGACCCGACGCTCCCTCCCGCTGCTGGGCCTCGGCCTGCTGGCGGCGCCCGCGCTGGCGCAGCGCCCGCTGCCGCCGCATGGCTTCCTGTTCGGCTCCTGGACCGGCGGGCTGTTCCCGGCCACCGACACCGAGGGCCCGGCCTGCTTCGGCGCCGTGACGCTGATCGTGGCGCCCGACGTGGTGATGCGCGCCTCCTCGCTGGACGTCGCCTACCGGCAGCGGCTGGTGGAGTCGGTGGCGCTGACTCCCGACGGGGTGGAGATCCGCCTGCTGCCGGTGCCCGGCCGCCCGCCGCCGGAAGCCGGCTTCGGCTGCGGCGGCAGCCCGGACCTGCTGCGCGTCGCCCGCCGCGGCGCGGACGAGATCGCCCTGGTCGGCTGCACCGACTTCCCCTTCCCGCTGCGCCGCTGCAAGGGCTGATGCGCCGCATCGCCCTGATCCACGCGCTGCGGCACTCGCCGCCGCCGGTGGAGGCCGCCTTCGCCGCCATCTGGCCGGGCCAGCGGCTGATGAACCTGCTGGATGACAGCCTTTCGGCCGATCTGGCGCGCGACGGCGCGCTGACCCCGGCGATGGCGGCGCGCTTCCTGGAGCTGGCGCGCTACGCGGTGGGCACGGGGGCGGAGGCCATCCTGTTCACCTGCTCCGCCTTCGGGCCTTGCATCGAGGCGGTGGCTGCCGCCCACCCCGCCATTCCCGTGCTGAAGCCCAACGAGGCGATGATCGCCGAGGTCGCGGCCTCCGGCGCGCGCCGGGTCGGGCTGCTGGCCTCGTTCCCCGGCACGCTGTCCTCCATGCCGCCCGAGTTCCCGCCCGGGGTGAAGATCGTGCCGATGCTGGCCGAGGGCGCGCTGGCCGCGCTGGACGCCGGCGACGCCGCCGCGCATGACCGGCTGGTGGCGGAGGCCGGCGCGCGGCTGGCCGGTTGCGACGCCATCGCGCTGGGGCAGTTCAGCCTGGCGCATGTGGCGCCGGCGGTGCAGGCCGCCACCGGCCGCCCGGTGTTCAGCACCCCCGGCAGCGCGGTGCGGATGCTGAAGGCGCGCCTGGGCGGTTGAAACCGCGCCCGGCATGGGCATCCTGCGCGCGCACCCAACCGGGAGAATCCGCATGTCCGAGCTGCAGGTGGGCGACGTCGCGCCCGCCTTCGACCTGCCCGCCACCACCGGCCGCGCCGCCAGCGCGGCGTTGGCCGGGCGGCCCTACCTCCTCTACTTCTACCCCAAGGCCGACACCTCGGGCTGCACGCAGCAGGCCTGCGGCGTGCAGGAGGCGCTGCCGGAGCTGGGCGCGCTGGGCCTGATGGTGATCGGCGTCAGCCCCGACCCGCTGCCGGCCATCGAGCGCTTCGCGCGCAAGCATGCGCTCTCCTTCCCCCTGGCCTCGGACGCGGAGAAGTCCGCCGCCGCAGCCTACGGCACCTGGGTGGAGAAGAGCATGTACGGGCGCCGCTACATGGGCATGGAGCGCTCGTCCTTCCTGGTGGGCAAGGACGGGCGCATCGCGGCGGTGTGGCGCAAGGTCAAGCCGGCCCAGCACGCCGCGCAGGTGCTGGAAGCCGCGAAGGGACTGTAGTCAGTCCTCCAGGGCGGCGTCGGGGTGGCGCAGGTGCCACAGCCGCTCATGCGCCGCCACCAGCGTCTCGATGTTGCGGCGGCGGTTGGTGTCGGGCGTCACCGGGCGGCGGGTCAGCATCATCTCCAGCACGCGCAGCAGCTGCTCGGCCACCTCGAAGTCGCCCTGGTCGCAGGCCTGGTGGAAGGCGACGAGGATCTTGTCCGACAGCCGGCGGCCCTGGCGGATGCCGGGTGGCAAGCGGCCCGGCTCCTCCTGCATCGTGTCCCGCTCCCCCTGTTCAGACATCCGCAACTCCATCCGCCCCTGCAACGAGTGTCGCGCGGGCTCTCAAAAATTCAAGGTTGCCGCGTTATAGGCGGCGGTAATTTCCTCAGGAAGATCCGCGTGAACCGCTACGCAATTGTCCCGTGACCGCGGCGGCGATGGCGTCGGGCGAGGTGTCGGGGCGGAACATGCTCCGCACGCGCCCATCCGGACCCACCAGGTAGATGAAGCTGGAATGGTCCATGGTGTAATCCGACTGGTCCGGGCGTTGCGCGCGCGCGTAGTAGACGCGGTAGCGGCGCGCGGCCTCCGCGACCTGCTCCGGCGTGCCGGTCAGGCCCTGCAGGCGCGGGTGGAAGCGCGAGACGTAGTCCTTCAGCTGGGCCGGCGTGTCGCGCTGCGGGTCCACGGAAACCAGCACGGGCACCACCTGCTCGCCGGCCGGGCCCAGCGTGTCCAGCGCGGCGGCGATGGTGCCGAGCTCGGTGGGGCAGACGTCGGGGCAATAGGTGAAGCCGAAATAGACCAGCATCCAGCGCCCGGCGAAGTCGCGCTCGGTGACCGCCACGCCGTCCTGGTTGACCAGGGAGAAGGCGCCGCCCAGCGAGATGCCGGGCGGCAGCTGCATGCCGCCGGCACCGCCGCCGGCGGCCGGCACCGGCAGCTGCTGGCCGAACACCCCCGCCAGGCGCTGGGCGAAGGCCTCGCCCACGCTTTCGCCCGGCGCGCGCGAGACCCAGGCCCAGGCCCAGAGCCCGGCGACCACGGCCAGCAGCGCGAGGCTGGAATAGCGGATGACCTTCAGCATGGCGGGGGTCTAGCCCGCCATGCCCATGCGCTTCAATGCGTCGCGCCGAAGATCTGCCCTTCCGGCTGGGCGGAGGTGAAGGTGGCGGCGCCGAACGCCTCCTCCCACGTGCCCTCCGTGCTGGCGCGGGAGTACTCGGTGGCGCGGTTCTCGAAGAAGTTGGTGTGCTCCACCGCGCCCAGCATCTCGTCCAGCCAGGGCAGGGGGTTCTTCTCGATGTGGTACATCGGCTCCAGGCCCAGCTGCTGCAGCCGGCGGTCGGCGATGAAGCGGATGTAGCGCTTCACCTCCTCGCCCGTCAGCCCCTCGACGCCGCCCATCTCGAAGGCGAGGTCGATGAAGGCGTCCTCGTGCTCGACGATGGTGGCGCAGATCTCCGCGAGGTCGCGGCGCAGCTCCTCGTTCCAGATCTCCGGGTTCTCCTGCACGAAGGTGCGGAACAGGCGGATCACCGACAGGCAGTGCAGCGTCTCGTCGCGCACGCTCCAGCTCACCACCTGGCCCATGCCCTTCATCTTGTTGAAGCGTGGGAAGTTCATGAGGATGGCGAAGGAGGCGAAGAGCTGCAGCCCCTCGGTGAAGGCGCCGAAGGCGGCCAGGGTCTTGGCGATCTCGGTTTTGTTCTCGACCGAGAAGTTCTGCATGTAGTCGTACTTGTCCTTCATTTCCTTGTACTGGAGGAAGGCGCTGTATTCCAGTTCCGGCATCCCGATGGTGTCGAGCAGGTGCGAGTAGGCGGCGATGTGGATGGTCTCGATGTTGCTGAAGGCGCTCAGCATCATCAGCACTTCCGTCGGCTTGAAGACCTGCGAATAGTGCTTCATGTAGCAGTTGTTCACCTCGACGTCGGCCTGGGTGAAGAAACGGAAGATCTGCGTCAGCAGGTTCCTTTCCCCGGGCGTCAGGTTCTTCTGCCAATCCTTCACGTCATCGGCCAGCGGGATCTCCTCCGGCAGCCAATGGATGCGCTGCTGCTGCAGCCAGGCCTCGTAGGCCCAGGGGTAGCGGAAGGGCTTGTAGACCGGGTTCGCGGTCAGCAGGTCCATCCGCTGCGGCTTGTCGTCGAGGGAGATTCCGTCCGGCATGGTCTGGGTGTCCGATGATGGGTCAGGTTCACGAAAGGCCGGGGGCCGGGCCCCCGCGCCGGCTCACTGGCAGGCCAGGCATTCCTCGTAGTTGGTCGCGTTCGCCTGGGCCGCCACCGCGGCCTGCGGCGCGACCTCGATGGCCACGGCCTTCTCGCTGATGGCGTCCGCGCGCTGCAAAGAGAGCGAGCGGCAGTAGTAGAGCGACTTCACGCCCTTCTTCCACGCCATCAGGTGGATCTGGTGCAGGTCCCGCTTGTGGACGTTGGCGGGCAGGAACACGTTAAGCGACTGCGCCTGGCAGATGAAGGGCGTGCGGTCGGCCGCGTGCTCCACCACCCAGCGCTGGTCCAGCTCGAAGGCGGTCTTGAACACCGACTTCTCGTCCTCGCTGAGGAAGGCGAGGTGCTGCACCGAGCCCTTGTTGACGGTGATGGTGGTCCAGGTGTCGCTGTCGTCGCGCCCGTGCCGCGCCAGCACCGCCTTCAGGTAGGGGTTGCGCACGATGTAGGAGCCCGACAGCGTCTTGTGGTTGTACACGTTGGCCGCGATCGGCTCGATGCCCGGCGAGGCGCCGCCGCAGATGATGGAGATCGACGCCGTCGGCGCGATCGCCATCTTGTTGGAGAAGCGCTCCATGAAGCCGTACTCGGCGGCGTCGGGGCAGGGCCCGCGCTCCTCGGCCAGCAGGCGGGAGGCGACGTCGGCCTGGCCGCGGATGTGCTTGAACATCCGCTTGTTCCAGGCCTTGGCCACCGCGCTCTCGAACGGGACCTCCATCTTCTGCAGGAAGGAGTGGAAGCCCATCACGCCCAGCCCCACCGAGCGCTCGCGCATCGCCGAATACTTGGCGCGCGCCATCGAGTCCGGCGCGGTGTCGATGAAGTTCTGCAGCACGTTGTCCAGGAAGCGCATCACGTCCGGGATGAACAGCGGGTCCTTGTGCCACTCCATCCAGGTCTCGAGGTTCAGCGAGGACAGGCAGCAGACCGCGGTGCGGTTCTCGCCGTGCTGGTCCAGCCCGGTGGGCAGGGTGATCTCCGAGCACAGGTTGGAGGTCTTGACCTCCAGCCCGGCCAGCTTGTGGTGCTCCGGCCGCGCGTTGTTCACGTGGTCGGAGAAGATGATGTAGGGCTCGCCGGTCTCGATGCGCGCGGTGAGGATGCGGATCCACAGCGAGCGCGCGGAGACGGTCTTGACCACCGCGTGGTCCTTCGGGCTGGTCAGCGCCCAGGCCTCGTCCGCCTCCACCGCGCGCATGAAGGCGTCAGGCAGCAGGATGCCGTGGTGCAGGTTCAGCGCCTTGCGGTTCGGGTCGCCGCCGGTGGGGCGGCGGATCTCGATGAACTCCTCGATCTCCGGGTGGCTCACCGGCAGGTAGACCGCGGCCGAGCCGCGCCGCAGCGACCCCTGGGAGATGGCGAGGGTCAGGCTGTCCATCACCCGGATGAAGGGCACGATGCCCGAGGTCTTGCCGTTCTGCCCCACCTTCTCGCCCAGCGAGCGCAGGTTGCCCCAGTACGAGCCGATGCCGCCGCCCTTGGAGGCCAGCCATACATTCTCGTTCCACAGGCCCACGATGGATTCGAGGCTGTCATTCGCCTCGTTCAGGAAGCAGGAGATGGGCAGGCCGCGCGTGGTGCCGCCATTGGACAGCACCGGGGTGGCCGGCATGAACCACAGCTTGCTGATGTAGTCGTAGATGCGCTGGGAATGGGCGGTGTCGTCGCCATAGGCCGAGGCCACGCGGGCGAACAGGTCCTGGTAGGACTCGCCGGGCAGCAGGTAGCGGTCATCGAGCGTCGCGCGCCCGAAATCCGTCAGCAGCGCGTCCCGCGAGCGGTCCACCTGCACCTGGCCATGGCCCTGAAGCTGAACGGCGTCGAACACGGCAATCTCCCCTCAATTTTCCGGCCCGCCCCCGCAGGGCCGGCCGGCACGCTTACTACATGTTGCGGTCCATGGCCATAGGAACGACTAGATGCGGTATGTGGTTGCGAAAATCTGTCATCGAGCGCGACTCGCGGAAGATGCTGGGATTCGCAGCCGGCAAGGCGGTTCCGGCCCGTCGCGGAGGCCGGGATCATGTCTGCCGCACCGGGCCCGCGGGACACAAGATGCTGCGTCACTTGTCCCCGTGATCCACAAGACGACGCAAACAAAACATGAACATTTCCGCCACGTCAAGCGGCGTCAGCGCGCCGCCAGGACCGCCCGCCAGCCGCCCAGCGCCGTGACGTCCGCCGCCCCCTCGACTCCGGCCGCCTCGGCCAGGAAGCCCAGCGGCGCGGTGCCGTCCTCCAGGCTGACCCGGCCGAAGCCCAGAGGCGGCGGCACCTGGGCCAGCAGCGCGCCGATGGCCGCCTCCGGCAGCGCCCAGACCTCGCCGGCGATGGCGGCGCCGGGCGCGCCGCGCAGCATCCCGGGGCGGCTTCCCAGGTCGTGCAGGCGATACTGGGGCGCAGTGCGGGCCGCGCGCAGGAAGCGGCCGCCCAGCGCCGTCACCTGATGGTTGAGCGGCAGGCCGGCCATGTGGGCACCGATGCAGAACAGCTCCGCCTCGCCCGGCGCCAGCGGGCGGTCCGGCAGGGACTCGCCGAGCAACGCCGCCCCGAGTCCCGCCAGCCTCCCTTCGGAGAAGGCCGGCCCGACCAGCGTCACGCCCGCCCCAGCCGGCACCGCCAGCGCCGCCAGGTCGCACAGGTTCACGAAGTTGGTGTAGGTGCCCAGCCGGCTGTTGAGCGCCACCGGATCGGCCAGCATGGCCGCCACGCTCGGAATGCCGGGGGCGGTGGGCAGCAGCAGCGCGTCGGCCGTGGCGAACAGGCGCCGCGCCAGCAGCCGCGCCCCGGCGGCGGCGTGGAAGTCGTCGAAGGCGTCCACCGCCAGGCGCGACAGCCCGCCCTGGAGAATGGCGCGGGTGATGGGGTGCAGCGTGTCGGGCCGTTCCGTCACGCGCTGCCGCAGGGCGCTGGTGCGCTCGGCCACCCAGGCGCCGTCGTAGAGGCGGCGCGCCACGTCCAGGAAGGGCGCGATGTCCACGCGCACCACGCGGGCGCCCAGCGCCCCGGCGCGGGCCACCACGGCGGCGAACTCCTCCGCGCCGGAGTCGAAAACCAGCTGGTCCTCATGGGGTACCGCCAGGGTCCAGGCCGGCGGCGCGGCCTCCTGCGCCCGCCAGTGCGGCGGCGGTGGGCGGGAGTATGGGTCCTCGGCGTCCGGCCCGGCCAGGTGTTCCAGCACGGCGGCGGCATCGGCGACCGTGTGCGCGAACACCGACACGCAATCCAGCGAGCGGCAGGCCGGCACCAGGCCGCGCGTCGGCACCAGGCCCAGCGAGGGCTTCAGCCCCACCAGCCCCTGCGCCATCGCCGGCACCCGGCCCGAGCCGGCGGTGTCCGTCCCCAGCGAGAAGGGCACGATTCCCGCCGCCACCGCCGATGCCGAGCCGGAGGAGGAACCGCCGGGGATCAGCGCCGGGTCGCGCGCGTTGCGCGGCGTGCCGTGGGGCGAGCGCGTGCCGTTCAGCCCGGTGGCGAACTGGTCCAGGTTGACCTTGCCCAGCACCACCGCGCCGGCCGCGCGCAGCCGCGCCACCGCGGGCGCGTCCTCTGCCGGCACATGGGCGAAGTCGGGGCAGGCGGCCGTCATCGGCAGGCCGGCGACGGCGATGTTGTCCTTCACCACGAAGGGCACGCCGGCCAGGGGGCCGGTGGCGGAAGCGGCCTCCGCGACGACCTCGGCTTCCGGGCGCAGGTGCAGGAACAGGGCGGGGTCGGCCCATTCGGCGGCGCGGCGGCAGGCGAGGCGGGCGGCCTCGCCCCGCGGCAGGGCCAGGGCCTCGGCCAGCGTCACGCCAGCAGGTCCGCCGCAGCGCGCAGCAGGGCGCTGCCGGGGCGGCGCAGCCCGTCCAGCACCCGGAAATGATCGGCGCCGGGAATGGGCAGCAGGGGGCCGGGCGCCTGCGCCTCAGCCCGCATGCCGTGGAAGTGGCGCGAATGCTGGCACAGCGCCGGCAGTTCCTTCGCGCCATAGGCGATGCAGTGCGGCTTCATCACCGCCGGCAGGCGCAGCGGCGACAAGGTGGCGATCTCCTCGTCCGTCAGCTTCAGGGCGGTGTCGAGGTAGGTGTCGCGCACCGGACCCAGCTCATAGACGCCCGAGATGCACAGCGCCGCCGCCACCGCCGGATGCGCCGCGCCCATCGCCGCCAGGTGCCCGCCGGCCGACCAGCCGGACAGCACCAGCGGGCCGTGCAGCCGCGGCGCCAGCGCGTCCAGCGCCGTCGTCACCTGGCCGCAGATGCGCGACAGCCGCGCCTCCGGCGCCAGGGTGTAGCCGCACAGCGCCGCGTTCCAGCCCATGGCCAGCGCGCCCTCGGCCAGCACGGCGAAGTCCTCGCGCCGGTTGCGCTGCCAGTAGCCGCCATGGATGAAGGCCAGGGTGGGCGCCCCGGGGTCGGGGCCGTGGAAGATGTCCCAGGCCTCGCGCTCGCCGGGTCCGTAGGGCACGTCCAGCGTCGCCCGCGCGCTGGCGCGGAAGGCGGCGGAGGCGGCGACCCGCGCCTCGATCAGCGCGGCGCTGTCGGGCACCGCCTCGGTGTTGTTGTAGGCGGCGTCGCGTTCGCGCCGGCTCAGCGCCGCCCAGGCCTCGATCATCCCCGCTCCCACCATTCCAGGATCTCGCGGCCCTGAGCGAACACCGCGCCGGGGCGCCTGGCAATGGAATCCAGCGTGCGCTCCAGCACGCCGATGCGGTGCGGCACGCCGGAGATGTAGGGGTGCACGGCGAGGCCCATCACCTTGCAACCCTCGGTGGCGCTTTCCGCCAGCAGCCGGTCGAGCTGCGCGCAGGTGCGGTCGTGCAGCTCCTCCGCCCGGTGGTGCTGCACCATCATCATCGGGATGTCGTTCAGCTCGACGCTGTAGGGCATGGACCAGAGCGGGCCATGCGCGGTGCGGATCGGCACCGGCACGTCATCCACCACGAAGTCGGCGCAGTAGCGGATGCCGTGCTTGGCCAGCAGGTCCGGCGTCTCCAGCGTCTGCGTCAGGCCGGGGGCCAGCCAGCCGACGGGCGGCGTGCCGGTGCAGGCGGTGATGGCGGCCACCGCCTCGCGCACCATGCCCTCCTGGTCGTGCAGGCTGTGGGTGGGCACCTGGCGGAAGCCGTGGCCCATGAACTCCCAGCCGGCGTCGCGTGCCGCCGCCGCCACGCGCGGATAGGCGATGGGCACGCGGCCGTTGACGGACAGGGTGGGGCGGATGCCACGGGCCTCGCAGGCCTTGAGCATGCGCCAGAAGCCCACCCGCATGCCGTATTCGTGCCAGGCCCAGTTGGCGAGATCCGGCAGGACGGGCGCATTGGTCGGCGCCGGCAGCACCTGGCGCGGCATCGGGCGCTCGATGGCCCACTCCTCGACGTTGACGACGAAGAACACCAGCACCCTGGCGCCATCGGGGCCGGGGCGCGGGGCGCGGTCCTGCGGGGCGGCGTATTCCAGGCGGTCAACCGGCTTCAATGGTGGCTCCCGAGCATGGCGGAGAAGCGCCGGCGCAGCGCGTTGAATTCCGGGCTGGTGGGGTCGCGCGGGCGGGGCAGCGGCACTGCCTCGTCGGCCACGATGCGCCCCGGGCCGCTGGACATCACCACGATGCGGTCGGCCAGCAGGATGGCTTCCTCGATGGCATGGGTGACGAAGATCACCGTCAGCTTGGTGCGCTCCCAGATCTCCAGCAATTCGCGCTGGAGGTTCTCGCGCGTCATGGCGTCCAGCGCGCCGAAAGGCTCGTCCATCAGCACCAGCTCGGCCTCGTTCGCCAGCACGCGGGCGATGGCGACGCGCTGCTTCATCCCGCCCGAAAGCTGGTGCGGATAGGCGTCGGCGAACCGGCCCAGCCCCACCATCTCCACGAAGCGGCGGGTGGTGGCGGCCACCTCGGCGCGCGGGCGGCCGCGGGCGGCCGGGCCGAAGCCGATGTTGCCCGCCACCGTCAGCCAGGGGAACAGGCCGTAGTCCTGGAACACCATGCCGCGATCCGGCCCCGGCGCCGCGATCGGCGCGCCCCACATGCGTAGCGTGCCCTCGCTCGGCGTCTCGAAGCCGCCGGCCATGCGCAGCAGCGTGGACTTGCCGCAGCCCGAGGGGCCGATCAGGCAGACGAACTCGCCCTTGCGGATGCTCAGGTTCGCCCCTTCCAGCGCGGTGATCGGCGCGCCGTTGAAGGAGAAGCGCTTGGTAACGCCCTCCACGGCCAGCAGGGGCTGCTCAGCCATGCTGCGGGCTCCAGCGCAGCAGACGGCGGCCCAGCGCCTGCACCAGCGCGTCGGAGGCGAAGCCCAGCAGGCCGATGGCGATCATGCCGCTGATGACGATCTCGGTGCGGCTCAACTGGCGCGCCTCCATGATGATGGCGCCCAGCCCGGTCTGCACGCCGGTCATCTCGCCCACCACGATCACCACCCAGGCGAAGCCAAGCCCCAGCCGCAGGCCGGTGAAGATGGAGGGCAGGGCGGCCGGCAGCACGACCTTCCAGAACACGGCCGATGGCGAGACGCCCAGCATCGCCGCGGCCTCGAACAGCCGCGGCTCGACGTTGCGCACGCCGAACACCGTGTTGACCAGGATCGGGTAGAAGGCGCCCAGGAACACCAGGAAGAAGGCCGAGCGCGGGCCGATGCCGAAGACGATCATCGCCAGCGGCAGCCAGGCGGTGACGGGGATGGGACGCAGCAATTGCAGCGTCGGGTCCAGCGCCTCGCGCACCAGGGCGATGCGACCGATCAGCATGCCCAGCGGCAGCGCGCAGGCGGCCGCCAGCAGGAAGCCGCCATAGACGCGCGACACGCTGGCGAAGGCGTGCTCGGCCAGCGTGCGCGAATACAGGTCGTCCCACACGCCGCCGAAGGCCAGGTCCCACATCTGGCGCCCGACCTCGAGCGGCGGCGGGATGAGGGAGAAGGCACGCCCCGCGGTGGACAGGTGCCAGAATGCCAGGAAGAGAAGCGGCGCGGCGAGCGCGAGCCCCGCCGCGCGCCACCGCGCCGCCTGCATCAGGAAACGCGCGCCTCGTCGTCGCTGAAGCGGGTGTTGAAGAAGGTGTTGAAGTCCGGCAGGGCGCGGATCTGCTGGAGCTCCAGCATGTGCTGGGCGTAGGTGCGGGAGCGCTGGATCATCTCCGGGCTCATGCGCCAGTTCAGCTCGACATTCTCGATGCTCACCGCCAGGGCCTCGCGGTTCATGCCCAGGCGGGCCACCGCCATCTCGATGGCGGCGGCGCGGTTGTTCTGCGCGAACTCGCTGGCGCGGCGGTGCACGCGCATCATGGCGGCGCAGAGCTGCGGGTTGCGCTGCGTCGTTTCGTGATGGGTGGCGAAGATCATGTTCAGCGTGCCCATCGGCGTGGAGTAGGGGAACTCCACGATCTTGCCGATGCCGGAGGTGACGCTGATGCCCGGCCCCGGCTCGGCGCCCACATAGGCGTCGATGTCGCCGCGGGCCAGGGCGGCGTGCATCTCGCTGAAGCTCACCCGGATGCTCTGGATGTCGCGGATGGTCATGCCTTCCATCCGCAGGCGCTCGCGGATGAACACCTCCTGCGTCGAGCCCGGCCAGATGCCCACCCGGCGGCCGCGCAGGTCGGCCAGCGTGTTCACCGGGCCGTCGCGCCGCGCCACCACCGCCATACCCTTGTCGCAGCAGGAGCCGATGACCACCACCGGCTCGCGCGCCGCGCTGCCCAGGATGCCGGCGGCGATGCCGAAGGCGCCGAAATCCACGCTGCGGGTGACGACGGCGTTCTTGCCCTCGGTCGGGCTCTCGAAGGGGATGACCTCGACCGTCATGCCCTCGGGCATGAAGCGCTCGTAGAAGAAGGGCGTGATGGAGTGGATGAGGCGCAGCGCCCCCATGCGCACGCGCGTGCCCTGCGCGGCGACCAGGGCGGGGGTGGCGAGGGCTCCGGCCAAGCCACCCGCGAGGGGGGCGGCCAGCAGGGTGCGGCGATGCAGGCTCATGGCGGCGGGGGCTCCCTGGCGGTTGGACCGGGGAACTCTGCCGATGCGCGCGGGGGCATCAACGGTGGATCGCGGCATTTCCCCGCGGGCTACGCCGCCTTTGCCCAGCCGCTGGGCAAAGGCGGCGCGCAAGCGGGCAGTCAGCCCGGCGGCCCGCGCTCGGCCAGTGCCTGCCAGCGGGCCATGAACGCGCCGCGCACCGGGCCGGCGCGTCCCAGCGCCCGGAAGATGCGGGCGGTGGACCAGACCAGCCACGCGACCAGGACCCCATGCACCACCACCAGCGCCATGCCGAGCCGATAGTTCCACAGCTCCGGTGGCGGCAGGTCCAGCCTGGCGAGGCCCTTGTTCACCGCAGCCCACTTCACGAAGGCGAGCAGGATGATGGCGGCCAGGCAGATGAGTTGCAGGAAGACCAGCACCGCGCCGTCCGCCCCGAGGCCGCCGCTGCTGCCCTGGTATTCCGGCCCGCCCGGCGCCTTGCCCAGGCGGGCGGCGCCCTCCAGCCGTGTCTCCCAGCCCAGGCCCTCGACCCGCGGTTCCAGGAAGACAAGCATGTAGGTGGCGATGCGCCAGGCGGAGCGGCGGTACGAAACCACCATCGTGCGGGCCACCCAAGTCGCCAGCAGGGCCAGGGTGACGGTCACGACGGCGAACAGGAACTGGCCGGCGGGAAGCAGGTCGTCCCGGTCATTTGCGCCGACCATGCCCAGCCACAGGGCCAGGATGGCCCCCACCGCGCCGCTGACGTAGATCAGCACGTCGCGCGCGCGCGTTTCGGCTTGCAGAATTTCCGCCCGCAGCGCCGCATATTCGGCCAGTCGCGCCGCCTCCGCGCTCACCCGTTGATCACCCGCACCGGCGCGCCACGCTCAAAGGCCTCGATCGCCTCCACCGCGCCGGCGAAATAGGCGCGGTAGTTCTCCTCGGTCGAGTAGCCCAGGTGCGGCGTCAGCAGGGTGCGCGGGGCGGCCAGCAGCGGGTGGCCGGAGGGCAGCGGCTCCACGTCGTAGACGTCGATGCCCGCGCCGCCGATCCGCCCCTCGTGCAGCGCCGCCAGCAGCGCCTCCTGCTCCACGATCGGCCCGCGCGAGGTGTTCACCAGCAACGCGGTGGGCTTCATCAGCGCCAGCTCCGCCGCGCCGACCAGCCCGCGCGAGCGCTCGGACAGGATGTAGTGGATGCTCACCACGTCGGAGTCGCGGAACAGCGCCTCCTTGCTCACCAAGGCCGCGCCGCCGGCCGCTGCGGCGTCTT
This sequence comes from Sabulicella flocculans, assembly GCF_045449635.1. NCBI lineage: Bacteria > Pseudomonadati > Pseudomonadota > Alphaproteobacteria > Acetobacterales > Acetobacteraceae > Sabulicella > Sabulicella flocculans. Next base: position 139,311 of record NZ_JBJJBR010000002.1, read on the forward strand.
CCGTCAGGTTGGCGCTCCAGGCCACCACGCGCATGCCCAGCGCCTGGCCCACCGCCGCCACGCGCCGGCCCAGCTTGCCGAAGCCCAGCAGGCCAAGCGTCTTGCCCTCCAGCCCGGTGCCGATGGCGGTCTGCCACTGGCCGGCCCGCAGCGCCGCCTGCTGTTCCGGGATGCGCCGCGCCAGGCCGAGGATCAGCGCCCAGGTCAGGTCCACCGTCGGCGCGCCGAAGGAGGGGGTGCCGCAGAAGGTGATGCCCCGCGCGGCGCAGGCGGCGGCGTCGATGCCGCGGTTGCGCTCGCCCGTGGTGATGAGCAGCTTCAGGTCGGGCAGCTTCGCCAGCAGGCTGGCCGGGAAGGGCGTGCGCTCGCGCATCGCCAGCACGGCGTCGAAGCCGGCCAGCCGCGCGGCGATGGCGTCCTCCTCCGCCAGAGTGTCGCGGAACACGACGGTTTCCAGGTGCGGCAGCCGGTCCCAGGGGCCCAACCTCAAGGTGACGTCCTGGTAGTCGTCGAGGATGGCGAGGCGCTTGACCTGCGGCATGTCGGTGTCCCTCCGTCGTTCAGCGCGCGAAGGGCGTTCAGAATCACCGCCACGTCAATGCCCTCCTGGATCAGCGCGCCCTGCACCGGCGTCAGCCAGCCCAGCGCCGCCGCCACCATCCCCAGCGCCGAGAGGCCGATGCCCACCAGCACACCCTGGCGGGCGATGGCCACGGCGCGGCGGGCGGCGCGCATGGCCCCGGGCAGCGGGCGCAGGCCGCCGGCCACCAGCACCGCATCCGCCGCGTCGGCCGCCGCCGCGCCGCGCGCCGCCACCGCCACGCCCAGGTCGGCCGCCGCCAGGGCCGGGGCGTCGTTCACCCCGTCGCCCAGCATCAGCACCGGGCCGTCGGCGCGCAGCGCCGGCAGCAGCGCCGCCTTGCCGGCGGGGTCCATCGCCGCGTGCCATTCCGCCAGCCCCAGCGCCCGGGCCACCGCCGCCACCGGCCCGGGCGCATCGCCGGAGGCGAGCACGAAGCGGCGCACCCCCTGGGCCCGCAGCGCCGCCAGGGTGTCCGCCGCCTCCGGCCGCAGCGGGTCGTGCAGCAGCAGCGCCGGCAGCGGCGCGCCGGCCCGGCTGACGCTGACCGCCATGGCGCCCGGCGGCACCTCCGGCGGCGGCACGCCGGCGAAGGCGGCGCCGCCGGCCCGGGCCGGGACGCCGTCCACCAGGCCGGCCACGCCCTCGCCGGGCGTCTCGGTGAACTGCGCGGGCACCGGCAGGGCCAGGCCGCGGGCGCGGGCGGCGGCCACCAGCGCGTGCGCCACCGGGTGGGTGCTGCCCTGGTCCAACGCCGCGGCGAGGCGCAGCGCTTCCCGGTCCGCCGCCGGGTCCACCTCGGGCGCGCCGCGCGTCAGCGTGCCGGTCTTGTCCAGCACCACCACGCGGATGCGCGCCAGGGCCTCCACCCCGGCGGGCGACTTCACCAGCAGGCCGAGCGCGGCGCAGCGCGAGACGCCGGCCATCAGCGCCACCGGCACCGCCAGAATCAAGGGGCAGGGGGTGGCGACCACCAGCACCGCCAGCGCCCGCTCCGCGCTGCCCGAGGCCGCCCAGGCCAGCCCGGCCAGCGCCAGGGTGAACAGCAGGAAGCCCAGCGCCCAGCGGTCGGCCAGGCGGGCCATCGGCGCCCGCGCCTCCTGTGCCGCGCGCACCAGGCGCAGGATGCCGGCGAAGGTGCTGGCCTGGGCGTCGGTAGTGGCGCGGCACCGGAAGGCGTCGCCGGCATTGGTGGCGCCCGACAGCAGCGCGTCGCCGGCCGCGTGGCGCACCGGCATCGCCTCGCCGGACAGGGCGGATTCGTCCAGCGTGGCGAGGTCGTCCTCCAGCACCGCGTCCACCGGCAGCACGGCGCCGCGCGGCACCAGCAGGCGGTCGCCGGGGCGCAGGGCGGAGATGGGCACCTCCTCCAGCCCGTCCGGGCCGTCGCGCAGGGCTGTGCGGGGCTGGCGGGCCAGCAGGGCCGCCATCTCGCGCCCGGCGCGGCGCTGGGCATGGGCCTCCAGGAACTGGCCGCCGGCGTACATCAGCGCCACCACGCAGGCCGCCAGCCCCTGGCCCATGGCCAGGCCCGCGCCCATGGCCAACCCGGCGATGGCGTCCAGCCCGAAGGCGCCGCGGCGCAGGGACTGCGCCATGTCCCACAGCAGGAAGCCCAGCACCGGCGCGGCGCCCAGCAGGAAGCCCGGTGCCCAGCCCGCCAGGCCGAGCACCAGCCCCAGCAGCGGCGGCACGGGCAGCAGGCGGCGCATCCTTCCCATCGTGCCCCGCGAAAGGGGGCTTCGCCAGGGCGCCCCGGGCGGCTATGTGGAGGCTTCGCCGAAGTTTCTCGAACAGGAAGCCCCGATCGCCATGACCGCCGAGGCGCGGCCCGCCGCCAGCCTGCCCGACAGCTTCCGGCTGCGCGCCGGCACCTATTCGCTGCTGACGCTGCGCCTGGTGTCGCCGCGCGCGGAGGATGTGCTGCCGGCGCTGGGCGAGCAGTTCCGCAAGGCCCCGGGCTTCCTGCGCTTCGCCCCCATCGCCATCGGGCTGGACGAGGTGGAGGGCCAGCAGGTGGACTTCGCCGCGCTGGTGGACGGGCTGCGGGCGCTGGAGATCATTCCCGTGGGCGTCACCGGGGGCGGGCAGGCGCTGCGGGCGGACGCCGCGGCGGCCGGGCTGCCGCTGCTGCGCGCCGCGGGCGGCGGAGGCGAGGTGGCGCCGATGGGCGCGGCCGGCGGGGTGGCGGTGGCCGTGGCCCCGGTGGTGCCGGTGGCCGCGCCGGCGCCGCCGCGCCCGGCCGCCGCCAAGACGATGCTGGTGACCCAGGCGGTGCGCGCCGGCCAGCGCATCTACGCCCAGGGGGCGGACCTGGTGGTGATGGGCGCGGTGAACGCGGGCGCCGAGGTGCTGGCGGACGGCAACATCCACGTCTACGGCGCGCTGCGCGGCCGCGCGGTGGCCGGCGCGCAGGAGGACGCGGAGGCGCGCATCTTCGCCACGCATTTCGACCCGGAGCTGGTGGCGATCGCGGGGTTCTACGCCGTGCGCGAAGGGTTCCAGGACACGGATATCGGCCGCGCCGTGGCGGTGCGGCTGGATGGCGAGCAGCTGCGCTTCGACCCGCTGGTCTGAGGCGCGGCACAGGGCAGGACAGGGGGCAGGACAACCATGGCGCAGGTGATCGTCGTCACATCGGGCAAGGGGGGCGTGGGCAAGACCACCAGCAGCGCCGCCATCGCCACCGGGCTGGCGCAGCGCGGCAAGCGCACCGTCGTGATCGACTTCGACGTCGGGCTGCGCAACCTCGACCTCATCATGGGCGTCGAGCGGCGCGTGGTGTTCGACATCGTCAATGTCATCAGCGGCGAGGCGAAGCTCCAGCAGGCGCTGATCAAGGACAAGCGGGTGGAGGGCCTCTACATCCTCCCCGCCTCCCAGACCCGGGACAAGGACGCGCTGACCAAGGAAGGCGTGGCCGGCATCATCGAGGAGCTGGGCAAGGAGTTCGACTACATCCTGTGCGACAGCCCCGCGGGCATCGAGAAGGGCGCGCTGCTGGCCCTGTACTTCGCGGACCAGGCCATCGTGGTGACCAACCCCGAGGTGTCGAGCGTGCGCGACAGCGACCGCATCCTGGGCGTGCTGCAAAGCAAGTCCAAGCGCGCCGAGGAGAAGAAGGACCCGGTGAAGCAGCACCTGCTGCTGACGCGCTACGACCCCGCGCGCGTCGAGCGGCAGGAGATGCTGAAGCTGGACGACGTGCTGGACATCCTGGCCATCCCGCTGCTGGGCGTCATCCCGGAAAGCGAGAGCGTGCTCAAGGCCTCGAACTCCGGCAACCCGGTCATCATGGACGCCGAGAGCAACGCCGGTCAGGCCTATGCCGACGCCGTGGCCCGCTTCCTGGGCGAGGAGCGGCCGCACCGCTTCCTGGAGCCGCCGAAGAAGCAGGGCTTCTTCGGGCGCCTGTTCGGCGGCGGGAGGGCGGCATGAGCTGGCTGTCCTTCTTCCAGAAGCAGAAGCGCGAGCAGCCCGCCTCCTCCGCCGCCGCGGCGAAGGACCGGCTGCAGGTCATCATCAGCCACGAGCGCGTGGGCCGCGGGCGCGAGGACTTCCTGCCCAAGCTCCAGCAGGAGCTGGTGCAGGTGGTGGCCCGCTACGTCGCCATCGACCCGGACAAGGTCCAGGTGAACCTGGAGCGCGGGGGCGACGTCTCGGCGCTGTCCATCGACATTGAGCTGCCGGGGCCGAAGGCGACGGCGCACTGATGCGCGCCGCGGTGGAGTGGGCCCAGGCGCACGAGACGCCCTGGCCGCGCGACATCCTGGCGCACCTCCAGGGCGGCTTCTTCGAGGGGCCGCCGGACAACGAGGTGCTCGGCCCGGCGCCGCCGCGCGGCGGGCCGGCGGGCATCGTGTTCCGCAAGGGCATCCGCGTCGCCGAATGGGGCGACACCCAGCGCCCGGACATGACCTTCAGCGTGGCGAAGTCCTACCTCGCGCTGCTGGCCGGGCTGGCCTGGGCCGATGGCCGCATCCCCGACCTCGACGAGGCGGTGCTGAAGCGCGCCGCCCACCCGGCCTTCGAGGGCGCGCAGAACAGCCGCGTCACCTGGCGGCACCTGCTGACCAACACCTCCGAGTGGGAAGGCACGCTCTGGGGCAAGAGCGACCTCATTGACCGCGGCCGCAACCTGGGCGTGGAGGGGCAGGGGACCAAGCGCTCCGCCCGGCCGCTGCACGCGCCGGGCGAGTACTGGGAATACAACGACGTCCGGGTGAACGCGCTGGCGCTGGCGCTGCTGCTGGTGTTCCGCCGCCCCCTGCCGGTGGTGTTCGGCGAGCGCATCGCCGACCCGCTGGGCTGCTCGGACTCATGGTCCTGGCGCGGCTACTCCACCTCCACCATCGAGGTGGATGGCGAGGAGATGGAAAGCGTCTCCGGCGGCGGCCACTGGGGCGGCGGCGTGGTGATCTCGGCCGAGGACCAGGCGCGCATCGGCCTGATGGTGGCCGCCGAGGGCAAGGGGCTGGTGCGCGGCGAATGGCTGCGGATGTGCCGCACGCCCTGCGCGCTGAACCCGCATTACGGCTTCCTGTTCTGGCTGAACTCGGACGGCGCCAAGTGGCCGGCGGCCAGCCGCAGCAGCGCCTGCTTCAGCGGCGCCGGCGGCCACACCACCTGGATGGAGCCCGAGGGCGAGATCGTCAGCGTGTCCCGCTGGCTCGATCCGGCGGCGCTGCCCGGCTACGTGGAGCGCGTCAGGGCCGGATAGCGCCCGATCCGCGCAGGGCGAAGCCCGGAGCGGTGAATCGGCCGCTCAGCGGCAGCCCAGCAGGGCGGCGTCCACCGCCTCGCCCAGCCGCTCCACCGCCAGGTCCACCTCGGCCTCGGTGATGATGTAGGGCGGGGCCAGCAGCACGTGGTCGCCGGCCACCCCATCGGCGGTGCCGCCGGTGGGGTAGCAGGCCAGGCCGCGCGCGAAGGCCTCGGCCTTCACGCGGGCGTGCAGGGCATGGGCGGGGTCGAAGGGCGCCTTGGTGGCGCGGTCCTCCACCAGCTCGATGGCGCGGAACAGGCCGCGGCCGCGGATGTCGCCCACGTGGCGGTGGTTGCCGAAGCGCTCCACCAGCCGTTGCTCCAGCCGCGCGCCCATCGCCCGCACGCGGGGCAGCAGGTCGTCCTCGGCGATCACCTGCTGCACCGCCAGGGCGGCGGCGCAGGCGACGGGATGCGCCTGGTAGGTGTGGCCGTGCTGGAAGGCGCCGGAACCCGCCGCCATCCCCTCGGCGACGCGGCGCGAGACCAGCAGTGCGCCGATCGGCTGGAAGCCGCCGCCCAGCCCCTTGGCCACGCATTGCAGGTCCGGCACCACGCCTTCCTGCTCCCAGGCGTGCAGCGTGCCGGTGCGGCCCATGCCGCACATGATCTCGTCCAGGATCAACAGCGCGCCGTGGCGGTCGCAGACCTCGCGCATGGCGGGGAAGTAGCCGGCGGGGGCGGTGACGCAGCCCGTGGTGGCGCCCACCACCGGCTCGGCGATGAAGGCGGCGACGGTGTCGGGGCCGAGGCGCTGGAACTCCGCCTCCAGCTCGGCGGCGAGGCGCGCGACATAGGCGGCCTCGTCCTCGTCCTCGCGCATCTCCCGCCAGGAGAAGGCGGGCGACACGTGGGAGAAGGCGGGCGAGAGCAGCGGCGCGTAGAGCGCCCGCCGCGCCACGTTGCCACCGGCCGAGAGCGCGCCGAGCGTGTTGCCGTGATAGGATTGCCGCCGCGCGATGATGCGGCTGCGTTGCGGCTGGCCGATTTCCACGAAGTATTGCCGCGCCAGCTTCAGCGCCGCCTCCACAGCCTCCGAGCCGCCGGACACGAAATAGGCGCGCGCCAGCCCGCCCGGCTCGTGCCCCACCAGCGCCTCGGCCAGCTCCTCCGCCGGGTCGTTGGAGAGCAGGGAGGTGTGGACGTAGCAGACGCGGTCGAGCTGCGCCTTGATGGCCGCGATGACGCGCGGGTGGCCGTGGCCCAGGCAGGCGACGGCGGCGCCGCCGGAGGCGTCCAGCACCTCGCGCCCGCCCTCCTCGAGCAGCCAGGAGCCATGGCCGCCCACGGCGCGGGGCGGGTCCTGGCGGGAGCGGTGGAGGATGCGCGAGGCCATGCCCCGCAGGGTGTCAGGCGCTCGCCAGCAGCGCAACGCCCGCCATGATGAGGGCGATGGCGGCGAGCTTCTGCATCCCCATCGCCTCGCCGAAGAACTGCCAGCCGATCAGCGCGATCAGCGCGTAGGACGCGGCGGTGCAGGGCAGCGCCACACTCATCGGGATCTTGCGCAACGCCACGATGTAGAGGAGCGCGCCGACGCCGTAGAAGCCCAGCCCGACCACGGTGGAGGGGCGGAACAGCTGCGCCAGGAACCCGCCCTCGCCCCCCGCGCCGGCCTTCAGCAGCACCTGCCCGACCATGGAGGAGGTGATGGCCCCCGCCAGCGCGCCCCAGTAGGGGTTCACGGCCCGCCCCGCTGGACCACGCGCACCACGCCCTGCGGCTTGCCGTTGGCCGACAGGAAGGCGCGGCCGAGGTATTCGCCCATCACGCCCAGGATGAGGAACTGCACCCCGGCGATCAGCAGCATCACCGTCATGGTGGAGGCCCAGCCGGAGGGCGTCTCGATGAACATCGCCTCGATGATGACGAACAGCGCCAGCAGCAGCCCCAGCACGCCCATCGCCGCCCCGGCGAACATCGCCAGCCGCAGCGGCAGCAGGGAGAAGGAGGTGGCGAGGTTCAGCCACAGCCGCACCAGCCGGCGCATGGTGTAGTTGCTCTGCCCCTCGGCGCGGGCGTAGTGCTTGACCTCCAGCGTGGTGATGCGCTGCGTCACCTGCATGATCAGGCCGTCGATGTAGGGGTAGGGGCCCTCGTACTTCGTCACCTCCCGCACCACCAGCGCCGCGCAGCAGCGGAAGGAGGAGAGGTAGAGCCCGCGCGGCTTGTCCAGCAGCGCGTCCGCCACCCGGTTGGCGAAGCGCGAGCCCAGGTTGCGCCAGCCCTCGTGCTCCTTCTTGGCGTAGGTGGTGTAGACCACGTCCCAGTTGCCCAGGCGGCAGTGGTCGTACAGGCGCACCACCTCCTCCGGCGGGTTCTGCAGGTCGTCGTCCATGTTGATGACGTAGGCGCCGCGGGCGTGGCGGAAGCCGGTCATCACCGCGTTGTGCTCGCCGAAGTTGCGGGCGTGCTCGATGAAGGTGATGGGCACGGTGGCAGTGCGGACCAGTTCCCGGCACACCTCGCCCGAGTTGTCCGGGCTGCCGTCGTTCACCAGCACGATTTCCAGCCCGCCCTCCGGCCGCAGGGCGCTCAGCGCCTCCACCAGCCGCCCGATGGTGGCGGCGCCGCGATAGACGGGGATGACGACCGAGAGGCCGACCGGGTGCTGCATGTCCATCCTTGGTCCTATCGCCGCGCCAGCGCCATGACCGAACCGCCGGCCGGGAAGCGCAGCCCCAGCCCCGAAAGCGCGCGCTCGGCCTCGGTTGCGGCGAACAGCGCGGCGTCCAGCCACCGCGGGTATTCCGTGACGTCGGAGGCCGCGTCCGCGCGCCGCGTCAGCAGCTTGCGCTGGGCGGCCATCAGCGGCAGCAGCAGGGAGTTCCAGTGCCAGCAGCGCGCTTCCCCGAAGCCCGCCCCCGCCAGCGCCGCCCGCAGCCCGGCGCGGTTGTAGCGGCGGTCGCTGTGCACGCGGGCGTCATGGGCCGAGCGCAGCCACTCGTGCGCCGGCAGGTTCAGCAGCAGCGCGCCGCCGGGGCGCAGCACGCGGCGGAACTCGCCCAGCGCGGCGCCCTGGTCCACCGCCCGGTGGCACAGCACGTCCAGGCTGGCCACGGCGTCGAAGCTGGCATCGGCGAAGGGCAGGGCGTTGACGCTGCCGGCCACCAGCGCAGCGCCGGACTTGGCGGCGGCGCGCCCGGCGGCTTCCGGCGCGTACTCCACGCCGTGCAGCCGCAGGTCCGGCCGCTCCGCCCCCAGCCGGGCGAGGAAGCCGCCGGTGCCGCAGCCGGCATCCAGCACCGCCGCGCCCGGCGGCAGCGCGTGCAGCGCCGCCGCGGCCCGCGCGTGCATCGCGCGGTACCACCACATGCGGTCCTCGACCGCATCCATCAGCGCGTATTCCCGCGGGTCCACCCTCCTTCTCTCGCCTCCAATCGCGGCGGCGGCAAGTCCGGCGCATGGCGGTCCCGTGGCGGTGGCGCTGGACGCCCCGGCCGGGCGCGGGGAGGATGCCCCCGCACCGGAGCAACCAAGCGGGGGGAAGGGCGCGCATGGCATTCGAGGAATTCATCGGCAAGACCGAGACGGCGGAGGACCGGCTGGACCCCCGCCTGGTGCAAGGCCTGGCCGCGACCCTGGACCTGGAGGTGCCGCAGGGCGACGTGCCGCCGCTGTGGCACTGGATGCTGTTCCAGGACTGGCGCCGCCCCTCCGGCGTGGGCCCCGACGGCCACCCGCGCCGCGGCGGCTTCCTGCCCCCCGTGCACGACCTGCCGCGCCGCATGTGGGCCGGCGGCCGGCTGGAGTTCACCGCCAACGCCTTGCGGGCGGAGGACCGGGTGACCCGCCGCTCTACCATCCTCGCGGTGCGCGAGAAGACGGGCGGCTCCGGCCGGCTGGTCTTCGTCACCGTGCAGCACGCGCTGGCGAACGACCGCGGCCCGGTGCTGACGGAGGAGCACGACATCGTCTACCGCGGCGCCGAGGGCGCGGCGGTGAAGCCCGCCGCCGCTGCTGCCGATTTCGGCCCGGCGCTGGAGCGGGTGGAGCATCCCGACGCGCTGATGCTGTTCCGCTATTCGGCGCTGACGGGCAACGGCCACCGCATCCACTACGACCTGCCCTACGTGACGCAGGAGGAAGGCTATCCCGGGCTGGTGGTGCACGGGCCGCTGCAGGGCACCTTCATGGCCGCCGCCGTGCTGGCCGCGGCGCCGGGCCGGCGGCTGGCGCGCTTCGCCTTCCGCGGCGCCCGCCCCGCCTTCGCCGGCCACCCCCTGCGCGTGCTGGCCCGCGTGGAGGGCGACGCCGCGCGCGCCGAGACGCGCGACCCCTCGGGCGCCACCTGCATGGCGGCGGAAGCCACGCTTGCCTGAACGCCAGACCTCCGGCGAGGCGGCGGTCCGCGGGCTGCTGTTCGCCTTCATGGGCTACGGCGTCATCACCCTGGCGGACGCGGCGGTGAAGGCCATGCTGCCCGCCATCGGCGTGGCCGGCGCCATGCTGTGGCGCGGCGGCGTCGGCGCGCTGGCGGTGGCGGCCATGGCGGGGTTCCGCGGGCTGCGGCCGCGCCGGGCCCCGTTGGTGCTGGGGCGCTCGGCCATGCATTGCTGCGTCTCGGTCATCTGGTACTTCGTGTGGATGTCGGGGGTCGGGCTGGCCGACAGCTACGCCGTCGCGGCCGCATCGCCGCTGCTGATGACGCTGCTGGCCATCCCGCTGCTGGGCGAGAAGGTGGGCTGGCGGCGCTGGACCTCCTGCCTGCTCGGCTTCGCCGGGGTGCTGGTGATGCTGCAGCCGGGCGGCGAGCTGTGGCGGTGGGAAACGGCGCTGCTGCTGGTCGGCGTGCTGGGCATGGCGCTGTCGCGCATCTGGACGCGCACCCTGGCCAGCACCGACACGCCGCAGGCCATCGCCTTCTGGCTGATGCTGATGCACATCCCCTTCGGCTTGGCCTTGCTGCCGGTGGAGGCGCTGTGGCCAGACGCCGATGGGCCAGAGCTGTTCCCCGGCTGGCTGGTGGGCCTGCTGGTGTTCTTCGGCATGGCCAACGCCCTGGCCCACCTGCTGTTCGCGCGCGGCTTCGCCATGGCCAGCATCGCCGCGCTGGCGCCGCTGGAATACACGCCGCTGCTGCTGGGCGTGGGGCTGGGCTTCGTCCTGTTCGGCGAGGTGCCGGCCTGGACCACGCTGGGGGGCGCCGCCATCGTGGTGGCGGCGGGCCTGTACAACGTGCACCGCGAAAGGGTGCGCCGGGCGGAGGAGCGCGGCCGGCTGCGCCCGCCGGCCGTCCCGCCGCTGCCCGCCGGCCCGCCGCGCTGAGATGGCGCTGCGCCACGACATCCGCCGCGGGGCGCTGTGCATGCTGGCGGCGACGGCGCTGTTCTCCGTGATGAACGTCTTCGTCAAGCTGGCGGGCGCGGATCTGCACTTCCTGCAGGTGATGTTCTTCCGCTCGCTGCTGGCGGTGCCGGTGGTGCTGCTGCTGGTGCTGCGCGGCAAGGACCGGCCCAGCCTGCGCACCCGGCGCCTGCCCCAGCACGCGCTGCGCGCCCTGACCGGCACCACCGCCATGGCCTGCTCCTTCTATTCCCTCACCCTGCTGCCGCTGGCCGAGCAGGCGGCGCTGACCTACGCCACCCCGCTGTTCGTGACGCTGCTGGCCATCCCCTTCCTGGGCGAGCGCGTGGGCGGCGCGCGCTTCGCCGCGGTGGGGCTGGGCTTCGCCGGCATCCTGGTCATCGCGCTGGGCAAGGGGGCCTTCGGCGGCGCGGTGGACGCGGCCGCCGCCTGGGGGATGGCGGTGGCGGTCTCGCACGGGGTGTTCTCGGCCGCGACCACGCTGCTGGTGCGCTCGCTCTCCTCGACGGAGCGCTCGGGCACCATCGTGCTGTGGCAATCCCTGCTGATGACCGCCTTCACCGGCGCGGCGCTGCCCCTGGTCTGGGTCACGCCCTCGGCGGGGGGCTGGCTGTGGCTGCTGGTGATCGGGCTGGTGGGCGGGGTGGCGCAGGTGCTGCTGACGGAGGCCTACGCCTCCGCCCAGGTTTCGGCGCTGGGCGCCTTCTCCTACAGCGGCATCCTGTGGTCGGTGGCCTTCGGCCTGGTGGTGTTCGGCGACCGGCCGAGCGCGTGGACGCTGGCCGGCGCCGCCTTGATCGTCGGCGCCGGGCTGCTCATCATGCGCCACGAGATGCGCAGGAAACCCCGATGAACGTGCCCTTCCTGCGCGAGGACGCGCTGCCGCCCGGCGAGGTGGAGCAGGTGGCGCCCGGCCTGCGCCGCGTGCTGTGCGACAACCCTTCCGCCTTCACCTTCCGCGGCACCAACACCTACCTCATCGGCGGCGGCGCCTCGGTGGCGGTGCTGGACCCCGGCCCGGCGGACCCGCGCCACCTGCAGGCCATCCTGGCCGCCACGGCGGGCGAGCGCATCACCCACATCCTCGTCTCCCACACCCACAACGACCATTCGCCCGGCGTGCGCGAGCTGCAACGCCTGACCGGCGCCCCCAGCTACGCCCACGGCCCGCATGCCACGCCGAAGGATGCCGGGCAGGAGGGCGGCGACCACGACTTCCAGCCCGACCACCGCCTGGCCGACGGCGCGGCGCTGGAAGGGGCGGACTGGCGGGTGACGGCGCTGTTCACCCCCGGCCATTGCGGCAACCACCTGTGCTTCGCGCTGGATGGCACCGGCATCCTGCTCAGCGCCGACCACGTGATGTCCTGGTCCACCTCGGTCGTCTCGCCCCCCGACGGCTCCATGCGCGACTACATGCGCAGCCTGGGCAGGCTGCGCGAGCGCGAGGGGCAGGACCGCCTCTACCTCCCCGGCCACGGCCCGCGCCTGCCCGAGCCGATGCCCTTCCTGGACGCGCTCTCGGCCCACCGGCAGAAGCGCGAGGGGCGCATCCTCAAGGCGCTGCGCGAGCACGGGCCGGCGCCGCTGGAGGCGCTGGTCGGCCCGGTCTACGGCCCGCTGGACCCGCGGCTGGTGCGCGCCGCCGCGCGCTCCATGCTCGCCCACCTGCTGATGCTGGAGGAGGACGGCGCGGCGGCCTGCGACTCAGGGCTTTGGCGGCTTCTCCGGCCGGCGTGAATCGCGGCCGATGATGCGCACCAGCGGGCGCGCCGGGTCGGCACGCCAGCGCAGGAACTCGTCCACGATCATGCGCGTGATGGCGGCATGCGGCGCGGCGGCGAACTCCTCCGGGGTGAAGAAGCGCAGCTCCTCCAGCTCCCCCGACCCCTGGAGGCTGCCCGTGGCGGCCTCCGCCGGGGCCAGCAGGAAGCGGGCGTGGAAGCGCAGCGGCCGGTCGGTCGGGGTGATGGCGCGCGTCAGGTAGCGCAGCGGCGCCAGGCCCTCCAGCACCAGGCCGGTCTCCTCGAGCAGCTCCCGCGCCGCCGCCACGCCCAGGGCGCGCGCCAGGCTGGGCCGCGCGGAATAGCCGAGCTGCGCCAGCGTGTCCGTGGGCAGCTCGCTGGCGGCCGGCGCGCGGTAGTCGGCCCGGTCCACCCGCCCGCCGGGAAAGACCAGCATGCCGGGCATGAAGCGCAGCGCGCGGTGGCGCCGGCCCATCAGCAGCTCCAGCCCCCGCCCGCGGCTTTCCCGCCACAGCAGCAGGGAGGAGGCGTCGCGCGCCGGCGCCGGGCGATTGCCGCCGCTCGCCGCCGCGCGCTCAGCCAAGCGCGATGCCATGGCCGGCCAGCCAGTCCCGCGTTCCCGGCCGCTCCGGCACCGAGAGCTGGCGCGCGACGTTCTCGCTCCAGCGGCAGCCCCCAGGGGCCGCGCCGTGCACCTCGGGGTAGCGCGGCTTCGCCGGCGGGCGGCGGGCGTCGTAGGCGGCGATGGCCGCCGGGTCGGCGTCGGCGTGGCGCTCGGCGTGCAGCACCACCTCGGGCGGCAGGCGGGCGGACACCTCGTTGCGCGCCGCGGGCCAGCCCAGCGCCAACCCGGCCAGGGGGAACACGCCCGCGGGCAGCGCGCAGAGGTCGCGCACCAGGTCCAGGTGGTTGCGCACGTAGGAGACGGGGCAGCTGCCCAGCCCCAGCGCCTCCGCCGCCATGACGGCGAAGCCCAGCGCCAGCGCGGCGTCGGCGGTGGCGTTGATGAAGCTGTCCACGCTGTCATTGGCGTTGGGCAGGCCGGCGCGCGCGCCGACCAGACGGTTGCGCCGCAGGTCGCCGCAGAACAGCAGCAGGACCGGCGCCTCAGCGATCCAGGGCATGGTGCCGATGGCCTGGGCGATGCGCGCGCGCGTGGCGTGCCCGCGGATGGCGATGATGGAGTATTGCTGCAGGTCGCTCTTGCTCGGCGCCGATTGCGCGCCGGCGACGACCATGCGCAGCAGGCCGTCCGGCACCTCCTGCGCGGTGAAGCGCCGGGTGACGCGGCGGTCGAGCAGCGGGCGCAGAGCCTCGCTTCCCTCCGGCGGCGCGAAGGGAAGGAAGCCGTAGCGCGCCCGCAGCGCCTCCGTCACACCGGGTCCCAGGAGAAGACGTCGCCCGAGCGCTCCAGCGGCGTGAAGGCGGTGCGCATCGCCGGCAGGGCGATCTCGGCGATCTTCTCCGGCGTCCAGCCGCTCTCGCTGTGCACCGACTTGATGGGGCGGTTCTGCGAGAACAGGAACAGCTCGTGCATGCGCGGGGCGAAGATCTGGCCCGAGACCTCCTTCGCCGCGTCGGAGGCCAGGAACACCGCCAGCGGCGCGTTCTTCTCCGGCCCCATGCGCATCAGCCGCTCCACGCGCGCCTTCTGCTCCGGCGTCTCGGCGGGGATGGAGCTGGTCATGCGGCTCCAGGCGAAGGGGGCGAGGCAGTTGGAGCGCACGTTGTAGCGCTTCATGTCCAGCGCGATGGACTTGCTCAGCGCCACGATCCCCAGCTTGGCCGCCGAGTAGTTGGCCTGTCCGAAATTGCCGATCAGCCCGCTCGTGCTGGTGATGTGGACGAAGGCGCCGCTTTCCTGCTTGCGGAACACCTCGGCCGCGGCGCGCGAGACGAAGAAGGAGCCGTTGAGGTGGACGTTGATGACGGCCAGCCATTCCTCGGGTGACATGCGGTGGAAGATCTGGTCGCGCAGGATGCCGGCGTTGTTCACCACGATGTCCACGCGGCCGAAATTGTCCATCGCGCATTGCACGATCTTCTGCGCGTTGGCCCACTCGCTGACGCTGTCGGTGTTGATGACGGCCTGGCCGCCCTTCTGCTCGATGATGCCCTTGGTCTGCTCGGCCGGGGTGGCGGAGAAGCCCTCGCCGCCCAGGCTGGCGCCGATGTCGTTGATGACGATCTTCGCGCCGGCCTCTGCCATCGCCAGCGCGATCTCGCGCCCGATGCCGCCCCCGGACCCCGTGACCACCGCGACCTTGCCTTCGAGCATCATGGATGCTGCTTCCTTCCCGTTATGCGGTGCGGAGGCTAGACGCCGTGGCGGCGCAGGGAAAGGCCACCAGGAGATGACGCGCATGCTGGCGGTGCTGGCCTGGGGCTGGTGCGCCGCCTTCCCGCTGGCCGGGCTGGGCGCCGGGCTGCTGCTGTTCGGCGACGGCGCGCTGTTCTCCTACGCCGTGGCCGCCGCCGATTCGTGGGACTTCCACTTCCGCCAGATTCCCGCCCGCGCCGCCGCCTGGGCGCTGACGGCGGGGCTGGGCGAGGCCGTCACGCGCCTGGCCGGGGCACCGGAAGCGGGCGTGCTGGCCTTCCATGCGGCCTTCCTGGCGCTGCCGGCATTGGGGCTGGCCGCCACCTTGGCCGCCGACCGCACGGGGCGCATCCTTCCCTGGGCCTGCGCCTCCGCCGCGCTGCTGCTGCCGCTGGTTTTCGGCTTCCCCACCGAGCTGTGGGTGGCGCACGCCGCCTTCTGGCCCGCCCTGGCGCTGGGCTGGCACGCGGCACCGCTGCCGTGGCTGGCGCTGGCGCTGGGCATCACCGCGCTGTCGCACGAGGCCGGGTTGCTGTGGGCGGTTGGGCTGGTGGGGCTGCTGGCGCTGGCGCCGGGCTGGCGGCCGCTGCGGCGCGGGGCGCTGGCGCTGCTGCCGGCCCTGGCGGGCTTCGCGCTGCTGAAGCTGGCCGTGCGCCCCGACCCCTACGTGGCGGAGGTGATGGGCCGGGTGGGCGCCGGGTTCTTCCAGTGGCGCCCGGCCCTCGCCCCCCTGCTGCTGACCATCGCCGCGGTGCTAAGCGGCTGGCTGCTGCTGGCGCCGCTCACGCGCTGGGCGCCGGTGCTGGTGGCGGCGGCGCTGGTGGCCTGGTGGGCCTCCGGCCTGGCGCCGCTGCACGCCGAGGGGCGGTACTTCGCGCGCACCCTGCTGTTCCTCGGCGCGGCGCTGCTGGCCTTCGGGGCGGCGCTGCACGCGCGCGGCTGGCTGCCGCGGCCACGGCGGGACTGGCGCCCGGCGCTGCTGCTGGTGACGCTGGTGCATGCAGGAGAGGCGGCGCGCTTCACCGCGGGCTGGCTGGGCCACGCGGCGGCGGTGCGGGCGCTGGCCGCCACGCCCGGCGCCGGGCCCATCGCCGGCACGGTCCTGCCCGCCGCCAGCGCGCCCTTCGCGTGGCACAGCACGCTGCCCTTCTTGTCGGTGATGCTCGCGCCCGGCCTGGCGCCGGCGCGGCTGGTGGTGGACCCCGCCAGCGACTACTTCTGGTTCGGCTGCGCCCAGGCCCGCCGCAACGCGGCGTCAGGCCGCGCCCTGCCGGGGGCGACGCGCGCAGCGGTGGCCCGCCACGCCTGCGCCGGGCGCCCGTGACTCAGACGTGGAAGCTCTCGCCGCATCCGCAGCGGCCCTTCTCGTTCGGGTTGGTGAAGGAGAAGCCGGCGCTCATCGCCTTCACCTCGTAGTCCATCACCGTGCCGATCAGGTAGAGCGAGGCCTTGCGGTCCACCAGCAGGGTCAGCCCCTTGTCCTTCACCACCTCGTCCCCCGGCCCCGCGGCGTCCACGAAGTCGAGGTCATAGGCCATGCCGGAGCAACCCTTGGTCTTCACCCCGATGCGCAGCAGCTTGCCGCCCTCCGCCTTGGCGTAGAGGGCGCGCAGCCGCTCTGCCGCCGCGTCGGACAGGGTCAGCAACGGCGGCAGCTCGCGCTTGGGCCGGGCGATGGGCGTGGTCATGTCCATTCGGGCCTCCTTCGGTCAGAACATGTTGAGGGCGAGGCGGGCGTCCTCGCTCATCCGCGACTGGTCCCAGGGCGGGTCCCAGACCACCTCCACCCGGCAATCGGTCACGCCCGGCACCTGGCGGATCGCCTCCTCCGCCTGCGCCGGCAGTTCCTGGGCCGAGGGGCAGGAAGGGGTGGTGAGCGTCATCTCCACCGTCACCGCCCCGGCGTCGTCCAGCTCGATGGCGTAGACGAGGCCGAGCTCGAAGATGTCCACCGGGATCTCGGGGTCGAAGACGGTCTTCAGCGCCTCGATCACCTGCTCCTCGCGCAGGGCGCGGCTCACCTCGCCATCCGGGGTCCAGGTCGTCACGGGTTCACTCACTGCTCGCCTCCCGCGCGCCGTCCAGCGCGGCTTCCAGGGTCACCCAGGGCAGGGTCGCGCACTTCACCCGGCTGGGGAAACGCGCCGCCGCCGCCAGGGCGGCCAGCCCTTCCGGCACGCCGCCGGCCTCGCCGCTGCGCGCCATCCGTTGCACCTGCGCCGACAGGGCGCGGGCGCCCGCGGCGTCCAGCCCCGGCAGGGCGCCCGCCATCAGGTCGGCGCTGGCCTGGGACACGTCGCAGCCGCGCCCCAGGAAGGACGCGCGGGCGATGCGCCCGCCCTCCAGCGCCAGGAACACCTCCACCCGGTCGCCGCACAGCGGGTTGTCGCCGCGCGCCGTGGCGTCGGCGCATTCCAGCCGGGCGCGGTGGCGCGGCTGGCGCGCGTGGTCACGGATGGGCGCGGCGTACAGGCCCTCCAGCGCCGCGTCGCTCACGCGAAGAACCGCCGCGCCTCGCGCAGCGCCTCCGCCAGGGCGTCCACCTCCTCCCTGGTGGTGTAGAGGCCGAAGGAGGCGCGGGCGCTGCCGGACTCCAGCCCCAGCCGGGCGTGCAGCGGCTCGGCGCAATGGCGCCCGGCGCGGATGCACACGCCGCGGCGGTCCAGGAAGCTGGACAGGTCGTGCGGGTGCGCCGCGTCCAGCGCGAAGGCGAAGACGCCGCCGCGGTCCTGCGCGGCGCCCACCAACGACAGGCCCTCGACCTCCGGCAGCACGCGCATGGCGTGGTCCACCAGGGCGCGCTCATGCGCCTCGATGGCGTCCAGGCCGATGGCCTCCACGTACTCCACCGCGGCCTTGAGGCCCTGCGCCTCGATGATGGGCGGCGTGCCGGCCTCGAAGCGGGCGGGCGGGGCGGCCCAGGTGAAGCCGTCCAGCGTGACCGTCTCGATCATGTCGCCGCCGCCCAGGAAGGGCGGCATGGCCTCCAGCAGCTCGCGCTTGGCGTAGAGCACGCCGATGCCGGTCGGGCCGTAGAGCTTGTGTCCGGTGAAGACGTAGAAGTCGGCGTCCAGCGCCTGCACGTCCACCCGCCGGTGGACCGCGGCCTGGGAGCCGTCGAACAGCACCCGCGCCCCGGCCTCGTGCGCCAGGCGGGCGATGGCGGCGGCGGGGGTGACGGTGCCCAGCACGTTGGACATGTGGGTGACGGCGACGAGGCCGACATCGCCCTTCGCCAACTCCGCCCGGAGGGAATCCAGGTCCAGCTCGCCCGCATCGGTGATGCGCACGTGGCCCAGGCCGATGCCCAGCCCGGCGTCGCGCAGCATCTGCCAGGGCACCAGGTTGGCGTGGTGCTCCATCTCGCTCACCAGCACGCGCTGGCCGGGCTTCAGCATCCCGCGCCCGAAGGAATGGGCGACGAGGTTGATGGCGTTGGTGCTGCTGCCGGTGAAGACGATCTCCTCCGGCCGCGCGGCGTTGAGGAAGCGGGCCACCGCCTCCCGCGCGGCCTCATGCTTCTCGGTCGCCAGCTCGCTCAGGTGGTAGGCGCCGCGGTGGACGTTGGCGTAGGCCGTCTCCATGCAGGCGCGCATGGCGTCCATCACCTGCCGCGGCTTCTGGGCGGAGGCGCCGCTGTCCAGGAACACCAGCGGGCGGCCATGCACCGGCTGCGCCAGGATGGGGAAGTCCTGGCGGATGCGCGCGACGTCGAAGGCGGGCAGGGGCATGTCCATGGTCAGGCCGCCTCCCGCTCCCACCAGCCGGCCACCGCCTCGTCCAGCGCGGCGCGGGCGGCGGGGTCGGTCACGCCCTCCACCGCCTCCGTCAGGAAGGCCTGCACCAGCAGGGCGCGCGCCTCGCGCTCCGGCACGCCACGGGCGCGCAGGTAGAACAGCTGGTCGGGGTCCAGCGCGCCCACCGTGGCGCCGTGGCTGCACTTCACGTCGTCGGCGTAGATCTCCAGCTGCGGCTTGGCGTTGATCTCCGCCTCCTCGCTCAGCAGCAGCGCCTGGTTCATCTGGTAGCCATCGGTGCGCTGCGCCGCCTGGCGCACCAGGATCTTGCCCTGGAACACCCCGCGGGCGCGGCCGGCCAGCACGGTCTTCACCGTCTGCCGGCTGGGGCAATCGGGGGCCGCGTGGTCCAGGAAGGTGGTGATGTCGGCGTGCTGGCCGTCCGCCGCAAGCTGCGCGCCGTTCAGGTGCGCCGCCGCCCTGGGGCCGTTCAGCGCCACGTGCATCTCGCCGCGCGCCAGCCGGGCGCCGGCGTTCAGCGTGAAGCTGTCATAGGTGCCGCCCGCCGCGACGTCGGCGCGCACCGTGGCCAGGTGGAAGGCGCCCCGCCCCTCGCGCTGCACGCGAACATGGGTCAGCGCCGCGCCCTCGGCCACCGTGACGTCGAAGACGGGGTTATGCAGGTAGGTGGCGCCGGCCGGGCCCAGGCTGGTTTCCAGCAGGGTCAGGCTGGCGCCGGCGGCCAGGCGCAGCACGTGGCGCGGGTGGAAGGCGATGGGCCGGGCGGCGTGGGCCGCCAGCGACAGCAGCTCCAGCGTGCCGCCCTCGGTGCCGGCCGTCAGGTCCAGGAACAGCCCGTCCTCCCACAGCAGGGCGTTCAGCGCCGCCAGGGGCTGGCCTTCGGCGCCGCGCAGCAGCGGCGCGGCGGCGTCCAGCGCCGACGGCAGGGAAGCAGCCCAGGCGGGCAGGGCGGACAGGTGCGCGCAGAAGCGCCCATCCACGAAGACGGCGCGATGCGCGGCGCGCATCGGCGGCAGGGCAGGGTGCTCCACCGCCTCGGTCAGCGCCTCGGTGAAGCCGATCTGCGCCAGGGCGCCGAGGTCGGTGTAGCGCCATTCCTCCACGCGGCGGCCGGGCAGGCCGCGTTCGCGCAGCAGGGCGGCGCCATCCTCGCGCAGCGCGGCGGGGCCGGGCAGGCGGGCGCGCAGCCCTTCGTAGCGCGCCAGGAAGGCGGCGGAGCCGGCGGTCAGGGCATTCATGCCGCCGCCTCGCCGTAGCCCTGCGCCTCCAGCTCCAGCGCCAGCTCCTTGCCGCCGGAGCGCACGATGCGCCCGCCCATCAGCACGTGCACGCGATCCGGCACGATGTAGGACAGCAGGCGCTGGTAGTGCGTGATGACCAGGGCGGAGAAGGACGGGCCGCGCAGCGCGTTCACGCCTTCGCTGACGATGCGCAGGGCGTCGATGTCCAGGCCCGAATCCGTCTCGTCCAGGATGGCGAGGGACGGGTTCAGCAGCGCCATCTGCAACACCTCGTTGCGCTTCTTCTCGCCGCCCGAGAAGCCGACATTGACGTTGCGCTTGAGCATCTCGTCGCTCATCTTGAGCGCCTTCAGCTTCTCCCGCGCCAGCTTGAGGAAGGCCATGGCGTCCACCTCGGTTTCGCCGCGGGCGCGGCGCTGGGCGTTCAGCGCGGTGCGCAGGAAGTTGGCGTTGCCCACCCCGGGCAGCTCCACCGGGTACTGGAAGGCCAGGAAGACGCCGCTGGCCGCGCGCTCCTCCGGCTCCATCGCCAGCAGGTCCTGCCCGTTCCAGGTGACGGAGCCGCCGGTGACCTCGTAGCCCTCCCGCCCGCTCAGCACGTAGGAGAGGGTGGACTTGCCCGAGCCGTTGGGGCCCATGATGGCGTGCACCTCGCCCTGCGGCAGCTCAAGGTCCACGCCCTTGAGGATCTGCTTGCCCTCGACCTCGGCGGTCAGCCCTTCGATCTTCAGCATCACCCAACGCTCCCTTCCAGGCTGATCGCCAGCAGCTTCTGCGCCTCGACAGCGAACTCCATCGGCAGCTCCTTCAGCACCTCGCGGCAGAAACCGTTGACGATCAGGCCCACCGCCTCCTCCTCGTTCAGGCCACGGGCGCGGCAGTAGAACAGCTGGTCCTCGGCGATGCGCGAGGTGGTCGCCTCGTGCTCCACCTTGGCGGAGGGGCAGCGGTTCTCGATGTAGGGCACGGTGTGCGCGCCGCACTGGTCGCCGATCAGCAGGCTGTCGCACTGCGTGAAGTTGCGCGCGCCCTTGGCCTTGGCGCCGATGCGCACCAGGCCGCGATAGGTGTTCTGGCTGCGCCCGGCGCTGATGCCCTTGGAGACGATGGTGGACTTCGTGTTCCGCCCGATGTGGAACATCTTGGTCCCGGTGTCGGCCTGCTGGAAGTTGTTGGTCACCGCCACCGAGTAGAACTCGCCCACCGAATCATCGCCCTGCAGGATGCAGGAGGGATACTTCCAGGTGACGGCCGACCCCGTCTCCACCTGCGTCCAGGAGATCTTGGAGCGCGCTCCGCGGCAGGCGCCGCGCTTGGTGACGAAGTTGTAGATGCCGCCCTTGCCCTCGGCATCGCCGGGGTACCAGTTCTGCACGGTGGAATACTTGATGGAGGCGTCGTCCATCGCCACCAGCTCAACCACCGCGGCGTGCAGCTGGTTCTCGTCGCGCTGCGGCGCCGTGCAGCCCTCCAGGTAGGAGACGTAGGAGCCTTCGTCGGCGATGATCAGCGTGCGCTCGAACTGGCCGGTGCTCTTGGCGTTGATGCGGAAATAGGTGCTCAGCTCCATCGGGCAGCGCACGCCCTTGGGGATGTAGACGAAGGAGCCGTCGGTGAAGACGGCGCTGTTCAGGCAGGCGAAGAAATTGTCGCCCTGCGGCACCACGCTGCCCAGGTATTGCCGGACCAGCTCCGGGTGCTCCTGCACCGCCTCGCTGATCGAGCAGAAGATGATGCCGTGCTTAGCCAGCTCGCCCCGGAAGGTGGTGGCGACGCTGACGCTGTCGAACACCGCATCCACCGCCACCGGCATGCGGCCGGAATCCGACGGGCTGTCGCCCGCGCCCTCGACGCCGGCCAGGATGGCCTGCTCCTTCAGCGGGATGCCCAGCTTGGCGTAGGTCTTCAGCAGCTCCGGGTCCACCTCGTCCAGGGACTTCGGGCCGGCCTTCTTCACGGGCGCCGCGTAGTAGTAGGCGTCCTGGTAGTCGATGCGCGGGTAGTTGACGGCGGCCCAGTCGGGCTCCTCCATCTTCTGCCACATCGCGAAGGCCTTCAGCCGCAATTCCAGCAGCCAGGCGGGCTCCTTCTTCTTGGCGGAGATGAAGCGGACGATGTCCTCGTTCAGCCCCTTGGGGGCGAACTCCATCTCGATGTCGGTCTCGAAGCCCCACTTGTAGCCGCCTTCCTGGGCGGCCTGGACGGTCTCGATGGTCTCGGCGACGGCGGGCATGACGGCTCCCTGGATTATTCGGCGGCGAGGCGGATCTCCGCCTCGGGAATGAAGGCGACCGGCCGCGGGCCGGCCAGTTCGGCGATGGTGACGGCGGACAGCGCGTCGCGGATGGCGGCGTTCACCGGCTCCCACCGGCCACGCACCGGGCAGCCGCCGCCGGCCTCGCAGCCGCCGCCGCCGCCCTCGACGCAGGCGGTCAGCGCGATCGGGCCGTCGAAGGCGGTGATGACCTCGCTGAGGCGGATCGCCCCCAGCGGGCGGGCCAGCACGTAGCCGCCGCGGGCCCCGCGCAGGCCGACCACCAGGCCGCACTGCGCCAGGATCTTCAGCACCTTGGCCACGGTGGGCTCGGCCAGGCCGGTGCGCGCGGCCAGCTCCGGCGCGCTCTGCCGCGCATCGGGGGCCTCGCCCATGCGGGCCAGCACCACCACCGCATAGTCCGTCAGGCGGGACAGCTTGAGCACCGGTTCTCTCCTCGACGCCGCTGAAATAGGACCCCTCGCGTCCTCTTTCCAGGGGGGCGGCGGGAAGGCTTCCCATGCCCGCCTTGCATGGCGTCGGGGCGCGCCGCACCCTCCGGCTTCAAGCTGGGGGACGGGCATGCCGCTGATTCGCACCAGGGACGGGGTGGACCTGCACGTGGAGGAGGCGGGCCGCGGCCGGCCGCTGGTGTTCGTGCACGAATTCGCCGGCGACGCCGCCTCCTGGGAGCCGCAGATGCGGTTCTTCGCCCGGCGCTTCCGCTGCATCACCTACGCCGCCCGCGGCTACCCGCCTTCCTCCCTGGCGCCCGCCTACGGGCAGGAGCAGGCGCGCGACGACCTCGTCGCCGTCATCGAGGGGCTGGACCTGGCGCCCGCCCATGTGGTGGGGCTGTCCATGGGCGCCTTCGCCACGCTGCACCTGGGGCTGCACGCGCCGCACCTGGCGCGCTCGCTCACCGTCGCCGGGGTCGGCTACGGCGCCATGCCGGCGGAGCACGCGGAGTTCGCCGCCGCCGCCCGCACCAATGCGGAGGCCATCCGCCAGGGCGGCATGGACGCCTTCGCCGCCCGCTACGATTCCAGCCCGGCACGCGTCACCTTCGCCGCCAAGGACCCGCGCGGCCACGCCGAGTTCCGCGCCCGCTTCGCCGCCCACCCGGCCGAGGGCAGCGCCGGCACCATGCAGGGCGTGCAGGGCGGCCGCTCCAGCCTGCACGACTTCGCCGAGGGGCTGCGCCGCCTGCGCGTGCCCACCCTGCTGGTGGCGGCCGACGAGGACGCCCCGTCGCTGGACGCCACGCTGTGGCTGAAGCGCACCATCCCCGACAGCGGGCTGGCGGTGTTCCCGCGCACCGGCCACGCCATCAACCTGGAGGAGCCGGACCTGTTCAACCGCACCCTGCTCGACTTCCTGACCGCGGTGGATGGCGGCGCCTGGCCCTTCACCCGAAGCTGACGGAAACCTTGCCCAGCCCGTCGAACGCCACCTCGACGGCGCAGGGGCCCTCCAGCCAGATGGGCGGCGTGACGCTGCCCAGCCACACCACCTGCCCGGCGCGCAGCCCGCCGAACTCGCGCGCGGCGGGCGACGTCGCCAGCCAGCGCAGCGCCTCCAGCGGGTGGCCCAGCAGGTCGCGGCCGAAGCCGCCGCCCTTGACCTCGCCGTCCACCCGCAGCTCGCCGCGGATGGCGGCCAGGTCCAGTTCCCGCCAATCCGGCGGCGCCTGCCCCAGCACCCCGGCGGCGTGGAACACGCAGTCCGCGATCAGAGTCGGCGTCCCAAGTTCGCCGAGGTCGCCGTAGCGCTTCTCCACGATCTCGATGGCGGCGAAGGCTTCCGCCACGTCGGCGATGCCGGCCTCGGCGCCCCAGGGCACGTCGCGGCCCAGGCGCACCGCCACCTCGCACTCCACGCCCGGGTGCAGGAAGTCGCCGAAGCGCAGCCGCGCGCCGTCCGGGTGGGGGGAGGTGGCGGGCACGAAGCCGGCGGCCGGGCCGGTCAGCCCCAGGTAGTCCTGCATCTGCCGCGTGGTGGCGCCGATCTTGAAGCCCCAGGGCGGCACGGCGCCCAGGCGCTGCGCCACCTGGAGCTGCACGGCGTAGCCGGCCTCGGGCGTGGCGGGGGCGGCGGCGCCCAGCGGGGCCAGCACGCGCCGGGCCCGGCGCGCCTCCAGGATCAGGTCGGCGGCGTCCATCATTCCCTCCCCAGTTCGTAGAGCGCCACGGCGGCGGCGTTGGACACGTTCAGGCTCTCCATGGCCGGGCGGATCGGCAGGCGCACCAGCTCGTCGCAGCCCTCGCGCGTCAGGCGGCGCATGCCCTCGCCCTCGGCGCCCAGCACCAGCGCCACGCGGCGGCCGGTGAGGCCGGATTGCGCCAGGGTGACCGGTCCCGCGGCCTCCAGCCCCACCACCCACAGGCCGGCCTTCTTCAGCGCCTCGATGGCGCGGGCCAGGTTCACCTCGCGCAGCACCGGAACCACCTCCAGCGCGCCGGAGGCCGCGCGGGCCAGGGCGCCGGTCTCGGGCGGGGCGTGGCGTTCCTGCATCAGCACGGCGGCGGCGCCGAAAGCGGCGGCCGAGCGCAGGATGGCGCCGACGTTGCGCGGGTCGGTCACCTGGTCCAGCACCAGCACGGGGCCGGTGGTGCCTTCCAGCACCGCCTCCAGCGCCGGGGCGGGCAGGGGCTCGGCCAGCAGGGCGGCGCCCTGGTGCACCGCGTCGGCGCCCACCACGCGGTCCAGCCGCTCGCGCTCCACGAATTCGGGGGCGATGCGCCAAGGGGCGGGCACGCGCTCGGCCAGCTCGGCCTCGGCGCCGCGCGTCACCAGCAGGCGGCGCAGGCGGCGGGCAGGGTTGGCCAGGGCGGCGGCCACCGGGTGCAGCCCGTGCAGCCACACCCCTTCCTCCGTCGCGGCCTGGGCGTCGGGGCGGGGGGCACGATGGGGCGGGCGGCGGCGCATCGCGGCATCAAGGGCCGGAAGGGCGGCGCTGGCAAGCCGGGGCGCCAGCGGCTAGACTGCGCCCCGCGGCGGGGGCAACGTCGCCGCGCTCAATCGCCTTTCTGGCATCTCCGGGGCGTGGTTCCGCGCAACCGGACCATGCCCCGGCAGGGCGGCGGGCCCCTGTGGCGCAACGGTAGCGCACCTGATTTGTAATCAGGTGGTTGCAGGTTCAAATCCTGTCGGGGGCACCATCCTTCCCACCCCGGACCGGGTGGCCGCGCGCGCCGCGCCGCGCTAGACCGCGCGCTCCATGCCGGCCACTCCCGAACAGGTGCTGCACGAGGTCTTCGGCCATGACGGCTTCCGCGGCCGCCAGGCCGAGGTGGTGCACCACGTCTGCGAGGGCGGCTCGGGCCTCGTGCTGATGCCCACCGGCGGCGGCAAGTCGCTGTGCTTCCAGGTGCCGGCCCTGGTGCGGCCCGGGCTGGCCATCGTCGTCTCGCCCCTCATCGCGCTGATGGAGGACCAGGTGGCGGCGCTGCGCCAGCAGGGCGTCGCCGCCGCCGCCCTCCATTCCGAGCTGGAGGAGGAGGAGCGCCGCGCCGTCTGGCGCGACATCCAGGCCGGCCGGCTGAAGCTGCTCTACGTCTCGCCCGAGCGGCTGACGATGGAGGGCATGCTGGAGCGGCTGGCGGAGCGCCCCCTCGCCCTGTTCGCGGTGGACGAGGCGCACTGCATTTCCCAATGGGGCCATCACTTCCGCCCCGAATACCGCGCGCTGACCACCCTGCACGAGCGCTTCGCCGAGGTGCCGCGCCTGGCGCTGACCGCCACCGCCGACCCGCGCACGGCCGAGGACATCCGCCGCCTGCTGGGGCTGGAGGAGGCGCCGGTCTTCCGCTCCTCCTTCGACCGGCCGAACATCCACCTCGCCGCCGTGCCGCGCGACGCCGAGCGCACGCAGCTGCGCGCCTTCCTGCGCGGGCAAGCGGGGACGGGCATCGTGTACTGCGGCACCCGCGCGCGCTCCGAATCCACCGCGGAATGGCTGCGCGCCGACGGGCACGAGGCGCTGGCCTTCCACGCCGGCATGCACGCGGCGGCCAAGCGGGAGGCGCATCGCCGCTTCGCCCGCGGCGAGCAGGTGGTGATGTGCGCCACCATCGCCTTCGGCATGGGCATCGACCGGCCGGACGTGCGCTTCGTCGCGCACCTCTCGCTGCCGCAGGGGCCGGAGGGCTGGTACCAGGAGATCGGCCGGGCCGGGCGCGACGGGCAGCCCGCCCGCGCCCTGCTGCTCTACGGCGCCGGCGACATCGCCCTGGCCCGCCACCGCATCGCCGAAAGCCCGGCGGGCGACGAGCAGAAGCGCATCGAGCGCGCACGGCTCGACGCCATGGTCGCCATCGCCGAATCCGCCACCTGCCGCCGCCGCACCCTGCTGCGCTGCTTTGGCGAGGACCTGCCGGCCGATTGCGGGCGCTGCGACGTCTGCGCCGCCCCGCCGCGGCTGGTGGACGCCACGGAGGCGGCGCAGAAGCTCATCTCGGCCGCGGTGCGCACCGGCAGCCGCTTCGGGCTGAACCACCTGGTGGACGTGCTGCGCGGGCGGATGACGGACAAGGTGGCGCAGTTCGGCCACGACCGCCTGCCCACCTTCGGCAAGGGCAAGGGGGTGGCCGACCCGGTGTGGAAGGACGTCGCCCGCCAGTTGGTGGCCGAGGGCGCGCTGGACGTGGCGGTGGAAAGCCACGGCGAGCTGGTGCCCACGGAGGCCGCCCGCCCGCTGCTGCGCGGCGAGCGCGCCTTCCTGCTGCGCGAATCCTCCTTCCGCGCCGCCGCCCCGCGCGAGGACCGGGTGCCCCCGCCCTCCGACGACCCGCTGTTCGGCGCCCTGCGCGACTGGCGGCGCGAGCAGGCGCGCGCACAGCAGGTGCCGGCCTACGTCATCTTCCACGACCAGACCCTGGCCGAGATCGCCCGGCGCCGCCCGGCCTCGCTGGACGAGCTGGCGCAGGTGCCCGGCGTCGGCGCGTCCAAGCTGGAGCGCTACGGGGCGGCGGTGCTGGCGGCGCTGGAAGGAGCCTGAGCGTCCGCGCCACGGAGGGTTGCATGGCGGTTGAAGTTTTTTCCGCCTTGCCCAACATTCTTCCCAGACAACGGGAGGGAGGGGACCAACCCCATGGACGGACAAGTCGCTCAGGGCAAATGCCCCGTCATGCATGGCGCGCCGAAGCACGCCAGCGTCAGCGGCCGCGGCAACCGCGACTGGTGGCCCAACGCGCTGAACCTGCGCATCCTCCACCAGCACCATCCGGCCGGGAACCCGCTGCCGGCGCAAGACTACGCCAAGGCCTTCGCCAAGCTGGACCTCCAGGCCGTCATCCGCGACCTGCACGCGCTGATGACCGACAGCCAGCCCTGGTGGCCGGCCGACTACGGGCATTACGGGCCCTTCTTCATCCGCATGGCCTGGCACGCCGCCGGCACCTATCGCACGGCGGACGGGCGGGGCGGCGCCGGCTCCGGCCAGCTGCGCTTCGCGCCGCTGAATTCCTGGCCCGACAACGCCAACCTCGACAAGGCCCGCCGCCTGCTGTGGCCCATCAAGCGCAAGTACGGCAACGCCCTGTCCTGGGCGGACCTGTTCGTGCTGACGGGCAACGTCGCGCTGGAATCCATGGGCCTCAGGACCTTCGGCTTCGCCGGCGGCCGCGCCGACGTGTGGGAGGCGGACGAGGACGTCTACTGGGGCGCCGAGGACACCTGGCTGGGCGACACCCGCTATTCCGGCGACCGCGAGCTGGCGAACCCGCTGGCCGCGGTGCAGATGGGCCTGATCTACGTGAACCCGCAGGGCCCCAACGGCAACCCGGACCCCAAGGCCTCCGCCCGCGACATCCGCGAGACCTTCGCGCGCATGGCGATGAACGACGAGGAGACGGTGGCGCTGGTGGCCGGCGGCCACACCTTCGGCAAGTGCCACGGCGCCGGCGACGCCGCCCATGTCGGGCTGGAGCCCGAGGGCGCGGAGATCCACCAGCAGGGGCTGGGCTGGGCCAGCAAGTTCGAGAGCGGCTTCGGCGTGCACACCATCACCTCGGGCATCGAGGGCGCCTGGACCAACAACCCCATCGCCTGGGACAACGGCTACTTCGACAACCTGTTCCGCTACGACTGGGAGCTGACCAAGAGCCCCGCCGGCGCCTGGCAATGGACGCCCAGGAACCCCGAGGCCCAGGGCACCGTCCCCGACGCGCATGACCCCGCCAAGCGCCACGCGCCGATGATGACCACGGCCGACCTCGCCCTGCGCGAGGACCCGATCTACCGCGAGATCTCCGAGCGCTTCCACAAGAACCCGGACCAGTTCGCCGACGCCTTCGCCCGCGCGTGGTTCAAGCTGACCCACCGCGACATGGGGCCCAAGGCGCGCTACCTGGGCCCGCTGGTGCCCGACGAGGAGCTGATCTGGCAGGACCCGGTGCCGCCGGTGGACCACCCGCTGGTGACCGAGGGCGACGTGGCGGCGCTGAAGCGGGAGGTGCTGGCCTCCGGGCTTTCGGTGGCGGAGCTGGTGGGCACCGCCTGGGCGGCGGCCTCCTCCTTCCGCGGCTCGGACAAGCGGGGCGGCGCCAACGGCGCCCGGCTGCGCCTGGCCCCGCAGAAGGACTGGGAGGCCAACGACCCCGCCCGCACCGCCCGCGTGCTGGGCGTGCTGGAAGGCATCCGCGCCACGTTCAACGCCGGCCCCTCCGGTCGCAAGATCTCGCTCGCCGACCTGATCGTGCTCGCGGGCGACGCCGGGGTGGAGCAGGCGGCGCGCGCCGCCGGGACCGAGGTGGAGCTGACCTTCCACCCCGGCCGCACCGACGCCACGGCCGAGCAGACCGACGCCGCCTCCTTCGAGCCGCTGGAGCCGATGCAGGACGGCTTCCGCAACTTCGCCAAGCCCAGCCAGGCCATGCCGGCGGAGGAGGCGCTGGTGGACCGCGCCCAGCTGCTGACGCTTTCCGCCCCCGAGATGACGGTGTTGCTGGGCGGCCTGCGCGTGCTGGGCGCCAACACCGGCGGCGCGCCCCATGGCGTGCTGACCGAGCGGGTGGGCGCCTTGACCAACGACTTCTTCGTCAACCTTCTGGACATGGCCCACGAGTGGAAGCCGTTGGAGGGCCAGCCCGGCCTCTACGAGGCCTGCTGCCGCAAGGCCGGCACGCGGAAGTGGACGGCGACGCGGGTGGACCTGGTGTTCGGCGCCAATTCCCAGCTGCGCGCCCTGGCCGAGCTGTACGGCCAGTCCGACGCGCCGGAGGCCTTCGCCCGCGACTTCGCGCGGGCCTGGAGCAAGGTGATGCACCTGGACCGCTACGACCTGAAGCGCTGACGGGCTACCCCGGGGGCGGGCCGCCGGCCCTCCCCCGGCATCTGGAAGGGAAGGAAACCGGCCACATGCCCCTGGCGGCGGACACCGCCCTGGCCGAGGAGCTGCGCCGCGCCGGCCTGCCCGGGCGCGGCCCGCTGCCCCGCCTGCTGGCGCTGCTGCGCGCGGAGGGCGAGACGCACCTGCCGCTCTCCGCCGTCGCGCGGCTGGCGGAGCGCGCGGCCATCGCCCCGGCCGAGCTGCCGCGCCTGCTGGACGCGCTGGTGGCGCGCGGCCTGCTGGGCCGGGTGCCCGGCACCGCCGAGCCGCTGTTCGACACGGTGACGGAGCCGCACTCCCACATCGTCTACGACGACACGGCGCAGACGGTGGACCTGCACGTCTCGCCCGAGACGCTGGTGGAGATCCTGCGCCGGACCCTGGCCGAGCGGCCGGGGGAGGTGGAGGTGCTGGTGCGGGTGCGCGGCGCCGCTACGCCCCGCTGAGCAGCCGGCCGCCGCGCAGTTCCCACCGCGTGCCGTGGAAGCCCGCCAGCGCCGGGCGATGCGCGATGGACACCAGCGTCACGCCCGGCAGTCGGGCCAGCAGCTCCTCGTGCAGGCGCCGCTCCATCGCCGGGTCCAGGCTGGCCGTCGCCTCGTCCAGGAACAGCCAGTCCGGCTTGTTCAGCAGGGCGCGCGCCCATTGCAGCCGTTGCTGCTCGCCGCCCGAAAGGCGCTGGGACCAGGCGTCCTCCTCCTCCAGCCGGGCGGAAAGGTGGGGCAGGCCGACGGCGGCCAGGGCGTCCTCCAGCGCGGCGGGGGTGAAGGCGTCCGGGGCGGCGGGATAGGCCAGGGCCCGGCGCAGCGTGCCCAGCGGCAGGTAGGGGCGCTGGGGCAGGAATAGCGCCCGCGCCCCTTCGGGCACCAGGACGCGGCCCTCGCCGAAGGGCCAGATGCCCGCCATCGCGCGGAACAGGGTGGACTTGCCCGAGCCCGAGGGGCCGGTGACCAGCACGCGCTCGCCCTGGCGGATCGCGGCGTCGGCGCCCGACAGCAGCACGCGCCCGTCCGGCAGCGCGAGGGTGACGCTTTCCAGCCGCATCTCGCCCGCGGGGCCGGGGACGGCCTGGGGGCCCTCGGCGGCGTGGGCGCGGGCGGCCCCGACCGCCTCGCGGAAGCCGGTGAGGCGGGCGACGGTGGCGCGCCAGGCGGTCAGCGCCGCGTAGTTGTCCACGATCCAGGACAGCGCGCCCTGCACCTCGTTGAAGGCGCCGGCGGTCTGCGTCAGCCCGCCCAGCGGGATGCGCCCGGCGAAGAAGGCGGGAGCAGCCACCACGTAGGGAAACACGATGGCCACCTGGGAATAGCCGGCGGTGAAGAAGGTGAGGCGCTTGGTCGCCACCATCAGCGCCCACCAGTTCTCCATCAGGGCGCGGAAGCGGGCCAGCAGCCCGGCCTGCTCCTCCGCCTCGCCGCGGTGCAGCGCCACCCCTTCGGAGCTGTCGCGGAAGCGGACCAGGGCATAGCGGAAATCGGCCTCCACCCGCTGCTGGTGGAAGTTCAGCCGGGCCAGCGGCCGGCCGATCACGTGCGCCAGCGCCGTGCCCGCGCCGGCATAGAGCAGCGCCACCCAGACCAGCGCGCCCGGCACCGCGCCGGTCACGCTGGCCGAGAGCGACCACAGCACCACGATGAAGGACAGCAGCGTGACCAGGGAGCGCATCAGCCCCAGCCCGAGGGCCAGCGTCTCGTCCACGAACATGCGGGCGTCGTCGGCCACGCGCTGGTCGGGGTTGTCGGCGCCGGCGGGGGCCAGGGCGAGGCGGTAATGGGCGCGGCCAGCCAGCCAGTCGTTCACCATTTCGGCGGTGATCCAGCGGCGCCAGCGGATCTGCAGCGCCTGGCGCAGGTACAGGGCGTAGACCGCCACCAGGATGTACAGCGCGGCGATCCAAGCGAAGCCGGGCATCGGGCCGCTGTCGGTGTCCGCCCAGGTGAACAGCAGGGCGGAGAACTGCGGGGCGTCGCGGGCCTCCAGCGCGTTGAAGAACTCGCGGTTCCAGAAGGACAGCAGCACCGACATCGCCACCAGGGCCAGGTTCAGCCCGACCACCACGCCCAGCAGCAGGAAGGCGCGCCCGCGCTCGGGCGAGCGCCAGTAGGGCGCGGCCAGCGCCCAGGCGTCGCGCAGCCCGGCGCCGCTCACGCGCCGAATTCCGCCGCCAGGGCGGCCAGCGCCGGGTCACCGGGGGCCAGCCGGGCGGCCTGGGCCATCAGCAGGGGCGCGGCGGGGCTGCCGGCGGCGCGCAGGCGGCGCGCGGCGTCGGCGAAAGCGGGGGCGGCGTTGGCCCAGCCCAGGTGGCCCGGCGCTGCCGGATAGCGCGGGGCCACCAGCTGCTCGGCCGCGGCGGCCAGGGCGCGGCGCAGCATCGGCCCGTCCGGCGCGGCGGCCCAGGCGCGGGCGATGCGCGCATGGGCGCGGAAGGCCTGGTGGCGGCCCATGCCGCGCAGCATGCCGTCCGGCGCGACGCGGTAGTGGTACAGCGCCAGCGGCAGGCACAGGATGTCCAGCCCCGCCAGGGCGGCGCGCAGCAGCAGCTCCCAGTCCTCGAAGGCGGCGCGGTCGGTGGTGAAGCCGCCCAGGCGCTCCAGCGCCTCGCGGCGGATCAGGAAGCCGGCATCGCCGAGGCGGTTGTCGGTCAGGCCGAGCTCCGCCGGGCCGCCCAGGGGAATCCAGCCATTGGGCAGGGCGGGGTGGTCCTCCGGCCCGCGCGTCTCGCCGGAGAACTCGTGCAGCTGGCAGGTGACGACCGCCGCCCCCGAATGCAGCGCCGCGCGCACCAGGGAAGAGACGAAGTGCGGGTAGGCCAGGTTGTCGTCGTCAAGGAAGGCGACGAACTCGCCGCGCGCGGCGGCGATGCCGGCGTTGCGCGCCGCTCCGAGATAGGCGTTGGCGGGCTGGCGCAGCAGCCTCCAGCCGCGCGCCGCCAGCCGCGGCTCCAGCGCCGCCAGGAAGGCGCGGGCGGCGGGCGAGGGGCTGGCATCGTCCACCACCACCACCTCCAGCGCCGGCCAGTCCTGCGCCTCCAGGCTGCGCAGCGCCTCGGCCAGGGGGAAGGGGCGGTCATAGGTGGGCAGCACCACCGTCACCAGCGGCGTGCCGGCGGCGGTGGCGGGTGGGCGGGCGGCCAGGGCGGCGGCCTCGGCTTGCAGGGCGGACCAGCGCGCCTCGGCGGCGGCGAAGGGGGTGGCCGGGCGCAACGCCGGGGCGCCGTGGGCCAGCCGCGCCGCCAGCGCCTCCGCCAGCGCCGCCGCCCCGCGCGGGAACAGCACGGCGGCGCGGTCCTCCGGATGGACCAGCTCCGCGATGCCGCCGACATCGGCGGCCAGGAACGGGGTGCCGGCGCCCAGGCATTCCAGCACCGTGTAGGGCGAGTTCTCCGAGGAGGAGGCGATGACCGCCAGGCGCCCCGGCGCGGCCAGGAAGGCGCGCGCGCCCTCCACGTCCAGCTCGTTGCGCACCTCCCACGGGAAGGGCCAGCCGGCGGCGGCGCGGGCGATGAAGGACAGCCCGTCCGTGCCGCCGGCCTCGCCCACCTTGCCGAGGAAGGCGACGCGCGCCGGCGGGGTTCCGGCGCGCACCAGCCGGGTGACGGCCTCGCAGAACAGCGCCAGCCCCTTGCGCTCCTCCAGCCGGCCGAAGAACACCGGCTCGGTCACCGCGCGG
Source organism: Sabulicella flocculans (assembly GCF_045449635.1). Lineage (NCBI taxonomy): Bacteria > Pseudomonadati > Pseudomonadota > Alphaproteobacteria > Acetobacterales > Acetobacteraceae > Sabulicella > Sabulicella flocculans. The sequence goes on from NZ_JBJJBR010000002.1 coordinate 172,279, forward strand.
GGGGTGCCGGGGCGGCGGGGGAAGGCGCCGGGCAGCAGGTTGGGAATCACCTCCGCCCGCGGCAGCACCCAGCCCTCGGCGCGCACCCAGCCGAGCAGGTAGGCGCTGGGCGACACCACGAGGTCCGCCAGCTCGGCCGAGCGGCGCTCCATGTGGGCCACCTCCAGCGCCCCGGTGCCGGGCAGGAAGTCGTCGCTGTGGCGGCGGTGCCACTCGGTGGGGGAATGCAGCTGGCACACCAGCGCGGTACGGCGCAGCCCCAGCCCGGAGCGGCGCAGCTGGGCGGCGAAGAAGCCGATGCCGCGCCATTCGTGGTAGTGCACGACGTCGAAGTCGCGTTCCGCCAGCCAATGCGCCGCCAGCAGGGACAGGCGCGGCTCCGCCTCCGCGGCGTCGAGCGTCTCCATCCGCAGGCCACGGCGCCGCAGCCGCGCCACCCATTCGGCCAGGGGCGCCGTCTCGGAGAAGGCGGCCGGGTAGAGCAGCGTCACCTCGTGCCCCGCCGCCAGCAGGGCGTCGGCCAGGCTGGCGAAGGCGGTGCCGATGCCGCCATTGCGGATGGGGCCGGCGAAATCCAGCGTCAACAGGCAGATTCTCATGCGCGTTCCGCCACTACCACGACGGAGCGCCCGTCCCAGCCCGTTTCCAGGCGGCGGGCACGCCAGCCGGCCTGCCCCAGCAGCGCCACCAGCGCCAGGCGGTCCATGAAGCTCCACCACGCCGTGCCGGTCAGCCCGGCCGCATGGGCCTGCGCGGCGGTGAAGCCGCCGGGGAACAGGCGATACTGCTCCAGCTCGACCGCGCGCGCCGCCCACCACGCCGCCATGGCGCGCGACATCGCCGGCGTCATGGAGACGGCGAACCAGGTGTCGCCCGGGCGGAAGCCGGCCTCCGCCAAGGCGCCGGAGGCGCCCACCACCGGGGTTTCCAGAACCAAGTGACGCGCCCCGGTGGCCGCCAGCGCGCGCAGCCGCGCCAGCGGCTCCTCCCGGTGCACCAGCTGCCCGCCATCCACCACCAGATCGGGGCGGAAGCGGGACAGGGCAGGGCCGGGCTGGCCGTCCAGCCACCAGCAGGGACCTGCATCCACCACCCGCGCGCCGCCGACCGGCAGGCTGGTGGCGCGCGGCGGCGGCAGGCCGCGCTCCGCCGCCGCCTCGGCCAGCGCGGCGGCGGCGCCGTGGGGCTCGGGCGCCACCACCTGCACCGCCCGCGCGCCCGCCGCCTCGCAGGCCAGGGTGAAGCGGGCCACGCGGGCGGCATCGCCCCAGCACAGCAGGACGCGACGGCGCCAGGCCAGCGGCAGCGCCGCCGCCAGCAACCCGTCGCCGGCCGCGGGGTCGGGCAGCGGTTCCGGCGCGGCGGGCAGCGGCGGCAGGGACGGGCCGTCCGGCGGCGCCGCCTTGCTGCCCGGCGGCGGCGCCGCCTTGCGGCCGAGCAGGCGGCGCAGCGCCTTCACGGCTTGGCGGCCAGCCGGATGACCCCGCGCATCGCCTCGGGCGCGATGGGCTTGCCCTTGCGCAGGATGTCCAGCCGGCCGTCGGCGGCCAGCGCCGCGGCCTCCTTGCGCACCGGCGACATCAGCGGGCGCCAGGCCTCCGGCGCCAGCGCACGCGCCACTTCCGAGGGGCAGATGCTGCGGCCGGCGCCGCGGGCGGCCACTTGGCGCATGATCTCGGCCTGGATGAGTTCCGGTGTCAGGGGGCCAGCCACGTCATCGCCTCCGGTTCCCAGGTGAACAGCGCGCGGCGATGCCCCGCGGCGCAGAGCCACAGCCATTCCAGCCGGTCGAAACGCAGCTGCACCACGGCGAAGTCCGCCCGGCCGGCCTCGGGGTCGCGCGGGGCGGGGGGCGGGGCCGGGACCGGCAGGCCCGGCGCGGGCTGCGCCGAATAAATTTGGCGCGAGAAGGGGCGGCTGGCGGCCCAGGCGGCGTCGGCCACCGCGTCAGTCTGGTGCAGGGTGGCGCGGCCGCGCAGCCGCAGCTGCACCTGCCGCGCGGCGTCGTAGAGGTGCAGCTCCGCCCGGGATTCGCGCGCCAACTCGGCGACCTTGGCGGAGCGGGCATCGGTGTGCAGGCGCAGGCATCGTTCTTCGGCGGCGAAGCCGCGCAGCACCACGGTGCGGGCGCGCGGCCCGCCATCCGCGCCCACGGTGGCCAGGGTGGGGGTGTGGAAGGGCGAGCGGCGGTCGGCCACGCCGCGCGCCAGCAAGGCGAAGGCCTCCCGCCGCGCGGCGGCGAGGTCGTCGGCGAAGGCGGGGCGCGGGCCGGGCGGCCCCTGCGTGGGCATGCGGGGTTTGTGCGGCGCAACCCGCCCCCTTGTCCAGCCGGGCGCGCCCGCCTAAGCGCGGTCCACCCCCAATCAGGAGAGCGCCATGCCCGCCATCGCCGACATCATCGCCCGCGAGGTCCTCGACAGCCGCGGTAATCCCACGGTGGAGGCGGAGGTGGTGCTGGATGACGGCTCGCGCGGCCAGGCCATCGTGCCGTCCGGCGCCTCCACCGGCGCGCACGAGGCGGTGGAACTGCGCGACGGCGACGCGGCGCGCTTCGGCGGCAAGGGCGTGCGCAAGGCGGTGGCCAACATCGAGGGCGAGATCTTCGACGCCATCGGCGGCATGGACGCCGCCGAGCAGGTGAAGATCGACGAGGTGATGATCGAGCTGGACGGCACGCCCAACAAGGCGCGGCTGGGCGCCAACGCCACCCTGGCGGTGTCGCTGGCGGTGGCCAAGGCGGCGGCGGCCGCGCACGGGCTGCCGCTGTACCGCTACGTCGGCGGCGCCTTCGCGCGCACCCTGCCGGTGCCGATGATGAACATCATCAACGGCGGCAAGCACGCCGACAATCCGATCGACATCCAGGAGTTCATGGTGATGCCGGTGGCCGCCGGCACGGTGGCCGACGCCTGCCGCATCGGCGCCGAGATCTTCGCCAGCCTGAAGAAGGCGCTGCACGACGCGCACCACAACACCAACGTGGGCGACGAGGGCGGCTTCGCGCCGAACCTGAAGAGCGCCGACGAGGCGCTGGAGTTCATCGCCCGCGCCTGCGAGAAGGCCGGCCACCGCCTCGGCGAGGACGTGATGCTGGCGCTGGACTGCGCCTCCACCGAGTTCTTCCACGACGGCCGCTACGTGATGGAGGGCGAGGGCAAGACGCTCGATTCCGCCGGCATGGTGGACTACCTGGCGGCGCTGTGCGCCAAGTGGCCCATCGTCTCCATCGAGGATGGCTGCGGCGAGGATGACTGGGCCGGCTGGAAGCTGCTGACCGAGCGCCTGGGCGCCACGGTGCAGCTGGTGGGCGACGACCTGTTCGTCACCAACCCGGAGCGGCTGCGCCAGGGCATCGAGAAGGCCACGGCCAACTCCATCCTGGTGAAGGTCAACCAGATCGGCACCCTGACGGAGACGCTGGAAGCGGTGGAGACGGCGCACAAGGCGGCCTACACCGCCGTGATGTCCCACCGCTCCGGCGAGACGGAAGACAGCACCATCGCCGACCTCGCGGTGGCGACCAATTGCGGGCAGATCAAGACCGGCTCGCTGTCGCGCTCCGACCGGCTGGCCAAGTACAACCAGCTGATCCGCATCGAGCAGGACCTGGGCCCGGCGGCGCGCTACGCCGGACGCACCATCCTGCGCCGCTGAGCGAGTCCGTTCTGGACTTCTTCACCTTCCGTGGGTGATGATGGCGCGGGCGTGGCCTCCGGGGGGAGGCGGCGCCCGCGGCCGCTTTGGGGTGGGGGAAAGGGTCTCATGACGCGCATCGGGGCGGCGCTGGGCCGCGGGCTGAAGCTGCTGGCCGCGCCGGCGGTGCTGTCCGCGCTGACGGCCTTCTTCATCTGGCACGCCTCGCATGGCGACCGCGGGCTGGTGGCGCGCGAGGCGCGATTGGTGCAGATCGCCGAGGCGCGGGCCGAGCTGGCGCGCGCCACCACGGAGCGCGAGGCGGCGGAGCGGCGGGTGAACGCGCTGCGCGGCGCCACCATCGACCGCGACCAGCTGGAGGAGCGCGCGCGCGCCCTGCTGAACCTGGTGCAGCCGGGCGAGGTGGTGATCCCCTACCAGACCGGCCAGCGCCTGTTCTGACATGTTGCGCCGGTGCAGCGCAGCAATTTAACTGCGATCCAGTTAAACGTCATTTTGCGGAGCAAAACCGCCGGTTTTCGCAAGATGGCGTCCTTGCGATTCCGCTTCGGCGCGCGTAACTCGGGCAGAAATCCCCTTCCCGAGGAGAGGTCCGCATGCCCGCCGAACCCGCCACCAAGCGCCGCGGAAAGCTGTCCGCCAAGCCGGTGATGAGCCGCGAGCAGCTGCTCAAGGCCTATCGCGACATGCTGCTGATCCGCCGCTTCGAGGAGAAGGCCGGGCAGCTCTACGGCATGGGTCTGATCGGCGGGTTCTGCCACCTCTACATCGGGCAGGAGGCGGTGGTGGTCGGCATCCAGCTGGCGCTGGAGGAGGGCGACCAGGTCATCACCTCCTACCGCGACCACGGGCACATGCTGGCCACCGGCATGGAGGCGCGCGGCGTGATGGCCGAGCTGACGGGCCGCATCGGCGGCTACTCCAAGGGCAAGGGCGGGAGCATGCACATGTTCTCGCGCGAGAAGGGGTTCTACGGCGGGCACGGCATCGTCGGCGCGCAGGTGGCGCTGGGGGCCGGGCTGGGCTTCGCCAACTGGTACCGCCAGGACGGCCGGGTGGCCGTGGCCTATTTCGGCGAGGGCGCCAGCAACCAGGGCCAGGTGTACGAGAGCTTCAACCTGGCGGCGCTGCTGAAGCTGCCGGTGATCTTCGTGATCGAGAACAACAAGTACGGCATGGGCACCAGCGTGGACCGCGCCAGCGCCTCCAAAGACCTGTCGCGCAACGGCGCGCCCTGGGGCATCCCCGGCGAGCAGGTGGACGGCATGAACGTGCAGAGCGTGCACGAGGCGGCGCAGCGCGCGGTGGCGCATGCCCGCGGCGGCCAGGGTCCCTACCTGCTGGAGGTCAAGACCTACCGCTACCGCGGGCATTCCATGTCCGACCCCGCGAAGTACCGCACCCGCGAGGAGGTGCAGAAGATGCGCGAGCAGCACGACTGCCTCGAAACCGCGCGCGCCGAGGTGCTGGCCGCCGGCGTCACGGAGCCCGAGCTGAAGGCGATCGACGACGAGGTGAAGGCGATCGTGCAGGACAGCGCCGACTTCGCGCAGCAGAGCCCGGAGCCGCCCGAGAGCGAGCTGTGGACCGACGTGCTGGTGGAAGGCGACGGCAAGGCCGGCGCGGCCGTGCAGGGGGCGAAGTAAGATGGGTGCCGAGATCCTGATGCCGGCGCTGTCGCCGACCATGACCGAGGGCAAGCTGGCCCGCTGGCTGAAGAAGGAAGGCGAGGCGGTGAAGTCCGGCGACGTCATCGCCGAGATCGAGACCGACAAGGCCACCATGGAGGTCGAGGCGGTGGACGAGGGCACGCTGACCCGCATCCTGGTGCCGGAGGGGACGGAGAACGTGTCCGTCAACTCGGTGATCGCGGAGCTGGACGGCGGCGCTGGCGGCGGCGCCACGCCCGCCGCCCTGCCCGGCGTGCACGCCGAGAAGGCGGCCCCCCTGCCGCAGGCCGAGGCGCCGGCGGCGCTGACCAAGCAGCCTTCCGGCGCCGCCCAGGCGCGCGGCGCCGCGCCGGAGAAGGACTGGGGCCCGGCCAAGCCCATCACGGTGCGCGAGGCGCTGCGCGACGCCATGGCCGCCGAGATGCGGCGCGACCCCGACGTCTTCCTGCTGGGCGAGGAGGTCGCGCAGTACCAGGGCGCCTACAAGATCAGCCAGGGCCTGCTGGACGAGTTCGGCCCGCGCCGCGTGCTGGACATGCCGATCACCGAGCACGGCTTCACCGGCATGGCGACGGGCGCGGCCTTCACGGGGCTGAAGCCCATCGTGGAGTTCATGACCTTCAACTTCTCCATGCAGGCCATCGACCACATCATCAACTCGGCCGCCAAGACGCTGTACATGTCGGGCGGCCAGCTGGGCTGCCCCATCACCTTCCGCGGGCCGAACGGCGCGGCCAGCCGCGTCGCGGCGCAGCACAGCCAGTGCTACGCCTCCTGGTACGCGCATTGCCCGGGGCTGAAGGTGGTGTCGCCCTGGAACGCGGCCGACGCCAAGGGCCTGCTGCGCGCCGCCATCCGCGACCCCAACCCGGTGATCGTGCTGGAGAACGAGATCCTCTACGGCCAGACCTTCGACTGCCCGACGGACGAGGACTTCATCCTGGAGATCGGCAAGGCCAAGGTGGAGCGGCCGGGCACGGACGTCACCATCGTCGCCTTCTCCATCATGGTCGGCATGGCGATGCAGGCGGCGGAGAAGCTGGCCGAGCAGGGCATCAGCGCCGAGGTGGTCAACCTGCGCTCCATCCGCCCGCTCGACACCGAGACCATCGCGAACTCGGTGCGCAAGACCAACCGGCTGGTGACGCTGGAGGAAGGTTGGCCCTTCGCCGGCATCGGCGCCGAGGTGGCGATGCAGGTGATGGAGACCGCCTTCGACCACCTGGACGCGCCGCCGGTGCGGGTGACCGGGCTGGACATCCCGATGCCCTACGCCGCCAACCTGGAGAAGCTGGCCTTGCCGCGGCTGGAACAGGTGGTGGAAGCTGCCCGCAACGTGACCTACCGCTGAGGGGGCGCCACCATGGCCACCGACATCCTGATGCCCGCGCTGAGCCCCACCATGACGGAGGGCACGCTGGCGCGCTGGCTGAAGAACGAGGGCGACACGGTGAAGTCCGGCGACGTCATCGCCGAGATCGAGACCGACAAGGCCACCATGGAGGTCGAGGCGGTGGACGAGGGCATCCTCGGCCGCATCCTCGTGCCCGGCGGCACCGAGGGGGTGAAGGTCAACGCCGTCATCGCCGTGCTGGTGGAAGCCGGCGAGGCGGTGCCGGAAGGTGGCGCCTCGAAGCCCGCGCCCAGCGCCTCCCAGGCGCCGGCGCTGGCGGCGGTGGAGGCTGCGGGTGGCCAGGTGGCCGGCGCGCCCGAGCAGCCGGTGCCCCCGCCCATGCCGACCAGCGGCGGCGGCACCCCGCCCGCCCCGGCGGCGGGGCATGAAGGCCGGGTCTTCGCCTCGCCGCTGGCGCGCCGCATGGCGCAGCAGGCCGGGCTGGACCTCGCGGGCATCCAGGGCTCCGGCCCGCAGGGGCGCATCGTGAAGGCGGATGTGGAGGCGGCGATGAGCCGGCCCAAGGCGGCGGCGTCCGCGCCTGCGCCGGCCCCGGCTGCCGCTGCCCCGGCGCCCGCGCCCGCCGCGCCGAAGCCGCAGCCGGTGGCGGTGTCGGCGCCGCACACGGCGGTGCCCAACTCCTCCATGCGCAAGGTCATCGCGCGGCGGCTGTCGGAGTCGAAGGCCAGCATCCCGCACTTCTACGTGGCGATGGACATCGAGCTGGACGCGCTGCTGAAGCTGCGCGGCGAGCTGAACGCGCAATCGCCCAAGGACGGCGCGGGGGCGTTCAAGCTCTCGGTGAACGACCTGGTCATCAAGGCCTGCGCGGTGGCGCTGCGCCGGCACCCGGGCGTCAACGCCTCCTGGACGGAGGATGCGATCCTGCAGTTCCAGGACGTGGACATCTCGGTGGCGGTGGCCATTCCGGACGGGCTCATCACCCCCATCGTGAAGGGCGCGGACCGCAAGGGCCTGTCCACCATCTCCAACGAGATGAAGGACCTCGCCGCGCGCGCCAAGTCTGGCAAGCTGAAGCCCGAGGAGTTCCAGGGCGGCGGCTTCTCCATCTCCAACATGGGGATGTACGGCGTCAGCCACTTCGCGGCCATCATCAACCCGCCGCAGGCCGGCATCCTGGCGGTGGGCGCGGGCGAGCCCCGCGCGGTGGTGAGGAACGGCGCGCTGGCCATCGCCACGGTGATGACCTGCCAGCTGAGCGTGGACCACCGCGTCATCGACGGCGCGCTGGCCGCGGAGTTCATGCAGACCCTGAAGGGCCTGGTCGAGAACCCGCTGAGCCTGATGCTGTGACCGGGCCGGCCTGGCGCGACGCGGAGGAGCGGGACGTCCCCGCCATCCATCGCCTGCTGCGCGCCATGGCCGCCTATGAGAAGCTGGAGCACGAGTTCCGCGCCACGGCGGAGGATTACCGGCGGGAGTTGTTCGGGCCGGCCCCCAGCGCGCGGGCCCTGGTGGCGGAAGCGGCGGGGGAGGCGGTGGCGGTGTGCCTGTTCCACCGCACCTTCCCCTCCTTCTCCGGCCGGGCGGCGCTGTGGATCGAGGACATCTTCGTGCAGCCGGCGCATCGCCGCCGCGGCCTGGCCCGCGCCGCCTTCGCCGAGGTCGCGCGCCGCGCCCTGGCCGAAGGATGCGGCTTCGTCGAGTGGAACGTGCTGGACTGGAACGCGCCCGCCATCGCCGCCTACCGGGCGATGGGCGCCGTGGCGCGGGATGGATGGACCGACATGCGGCTCAGCGGCGACGCCCTGACCCGCCTTGCCGAAGGAGCCGGATGATGGCCGAGCAGTTCGACCTGGTGGTGGTGGGCGGCGGCCCTGGCGGCTACGTGGCCGCCATCCGCGGCGCCCAGCTCAAGATGAAGGTGGCGCTGGTGGAGCGCGAGCACCTGGGCGGCGTGTGCCTGAACTGGGGCTGCATCCCCACCAAGGCGCTGCTGCGCGCCTCGGAGATCAACCACCTGCTGCACAGCCTGGACGCCTACGGCTTCGCCGCCGACAACGTGCGCTTCGACTTCCAGAAGGTGGTGAAGCGCTCCCGCGCCGTGGCCGGGCAGCTTTCCGGCGGGGTGAAGCACCTGCTGAAGAAGAACAAGGTCACGGTGTTCGACGGCACGGCGAAGCTGGCCGGGCCGGGCAAGGTGGCCGTGGCCGGCAAGGACGGCAAGGCCACCGAACTCCAGGCGAAGAACGTCATCCTGGCCACCGGCGCCCGCGCCCGCGCCCTGCCGGGCATGGAGCCGGACGGCAGGCTCATCTGGTCCTACCGCGAGGCGATGGTGCCCGAGGCCATGCCGAGGAAGCTGGTGGTCGTCGGCTCCGGCGCCATCGGCAGCGAGTTCGCGTCCTTCTACCTCAACATGGGCGCCGAGGTGACGCTGATCGAGGTGATGGACCGCATCCTGCCGGTGGAGGACGCGGAGATCAGCACCTTCGTCCGCAAGGCCTTCGAGAAGCAGGGCATGAAGGTGCTGACCGGCGCCCGCGTGCAGGGCGTGCGCAAGGGCGCGGATACCATCACCGCCATCGTCGAGGCCGGCGGCAAGGTGCAGGAGATCGTGGCCGACCGCATGATCTCCGCCGTCGGCATCGTCGCCAACACGGAGAACCTCGGGCTGGAGGGCACCAAGGTCCAGCTCAATCGCGGCAACGTGGTGATCGACAGCATGTGCCGAACCGGCGAGGCGGGCGTCTACGCCATCGGCGACGTCGCCGGCGCGCCCTGGCTGGCGCACAAGGCCAGCCACGAGGGCATCATCGCCGTCGAGCATATCGCCGGGCTGCACCCGCACGCGATGGACGTGCTGAACATCCCCGGCTGCACCTATTGCCGCCCGCAGGTGGCCAGCGTCGGCCTGACCGAGGCCAAGGCGAAGGAGGCCGGGCACGAGGTGCGGGTGGGCCGCTTCCCCTTCATCGGCAACGGCAAGGCCATCGCGATGGGCGAGCCGGAGGGCTTCGTGAAGACCGTGTTCGACAGCAAGACCGGCGAGCTGCTGGGCGCGCACATGGTGGGGCCGGAGGTGACGGAGATGATCCAGGGCTACGGCATCGCCCGCACCCTGGAATCCACCGAGGCCGAGCTGATGCACACCGTCTTCCCCCACCCGACGGTGAGCGAGGCGATGCACGAGGCGGTACTGGACGCCTACGGGCGCGTCATCCACATCTGAAGGGCGGCCAACCCGGGCGCCCGCGCGCCGTTGGGGGGCGCATGACGGTCCTGGTCTTCATCTACGGCACGCTCAAGCGCGGCTTCCCGCTGCACGCGGAGGGGCTGGCGGGCGTGCCCGTGCTGGGCCCGGCCAGCACCGCCGAACCCCACCCGCTGGTCCTGGCCACCGACGAGCTGAAGCCGATGATGTTCCCCGAGCCCGGCGCCGGCCAGCCGGTGGAGGGGGAGCTCTACGAGGTGGAGGAAGCGCGCCTGTCCTTGCTGGACCGGCTGGAGTCGATGGGCAAGCCCGGCCACCTGAAGGGCGTGCTGCGGGTGGACACGCCGTCCGGCCCGCGGGAGGCGTGGTGCTACGTGAAGTCGCGCGGGCTGGCGGTGCCCGTCCGCTCGCCCTTCCTGGCGCGCTACGACGAGGCCGCCATCGCCCAGGCGCGCGGGGCTTCGTAAAGGCCGGGGGCGCGCTATATGTGGGACGCCATGGCCCGCACCGAGATCGACCACCGCGCCGCCCCCCGCCACCCGGAGAAGGCGCACCGGCCCGACAACCCCATCCAGCGCAAGCCCGCCTGGATCCGGGTCAAGGCGCCGACGCACCCGGTCTATCACGAGACGCGCGCCCTGATGCGCGAGCAGAAGCTGGTGACGGTGTGCGAGGAAGCCGCCTGCCCCAACATCGGCGAGTGCTGGTCGCAGCGCCACGCCACCATGATGATCATGGGCGAGACCTGCACCCGCGCCTGCTCCTTCTGCAACGTCGCCACCGGCTTGCCGAAGGCGCTGGACGCCGACGAGCCGCGCCGGGTGGGCGAGGCGGTGGCGGCGATGGGGCTGCGGCACGTGGTGGTGACCAGCGTGGACCGCGACGACCTGCGCGACGGCGGGGCGCTGCACTTCGCGCAGACCATCGCCGCCATCCGCGCCGCCGCGCCCGGCACCACCATCGAGGTCCTGACCCCCGACTTCCTGCGCAAGGATGGCGCGCTGGAGGTGGTGGTGGCCGCGCGCCCGGACGTGTTCAACCACAACCTGGAAACCGTGCCGCGCCTGTATCCCTCCATCCGGCCCGGGGCGCGCTACTACCACTCGCTGCGCCTGCTGGACCGGGTGAAGCAGCTCGACCCCTCCATCTTCACCAAGTCCGGCCTGATGGTGGGGCTGGGGGAGGACCAAATCGAGGTACAGCAGGTGATGGAGGACATGCGCTCGGCGGAGGTGGATTTCCTCACGATCGGCCAGTACCTGCAGCCCACGGTGAAGCACGCCGCCGTGGCCCGCTTCGTCGAGCCCGCCGAGTTCGAGGACTACGCCAGCCTGGCTCGCGCCAAGGGCTTCCTGCTGGTGTCCGCCACGCCGCTCACGCGCTCCTCCTACCACGCCGACCGCGACTTCGCGGCGCTGCGCGCGGCGCGGGAGAAGCGCCTGGCCACGGCCGCCTGATGCCCACCCATGCCGAGAAGCGCACCCTGCGCTACAGCCCCGAGCAAATGTTCCAGCTGGTGGCCGACGTCCACCGCTACCCCGAGTTCCTGCCCTGGTGCGTCGGCGCGCGCATCGTCTCGCGCGAGGAGAACAAGCTGATCGCCGACCTCACCATCGGCTTCAAGCTGTTCCGCGAGACCTTCCGCTCGGAGGTGACGCTGGACCGCCCGCAGGAGGTGCGGGTGCGCTACCTCAACGGCCCCTTCCGCTACCTCAACAACACCTGGAAGTTCCGCGAGGTCGAGGGCGGGACGGAGGTGGACTTCTTCGTGGACTTCGAGTTCCGCTCCCGCCTGCTGCAGGCGGTCATCGGCACCGTGTTCAACGAGGCGGTGCGCCTGATGGTCCGCGCCTTCGAGCGCCGGGCCATGCAGCTCTACGGCCGGCCCGGCGCGCCGGCGGTTCAGGCCTCGTAGCGGCCCTTCGCCAGGCCGGGCGCCCAGCCGGTCCAGCCCGGCTCGGCCGGCCCGGTCTTGCGCGCCACCACCCCCACCATGCCGGGCGCCCGCGCGTCCTGGCCGCGGTTGATGCCGGGCAGGTAGGGCAGCTTCGGCACCAGGTGGAACTCGTTGATCTCGAAGGCTTCCAGCACCTCGAAGCCGGTGTGGCGGTTCAGCACGGCGTGGAACTTGTGCACCGTCCAGCGCTGGAAGTCCCAGGGCTCCTGGTGCAGCGGCCACATGCAGGGCAGGATGGCGACGAACAGCCCACCCTCGCGCAGCAGCCGGTTGCTTTCGGCGATGACCCGCTCGGCCGAGAACAGGTGCTCCAGCACCGAGTTGCTGTACACCGCGCCGGCCCGGCCATGCGGCAGGATCTCCGACAGGGCATGGACGTCGGCCACGAGGTCCACGTTGGGGCCTGGCTCGATGTCCACGCCCAGGTAGCGCCACTGGCCCTCGACGCGGCGGCGCACCGCCTCCGCCCCCGGGCCGCGGCCGCCGATCTCGATGAAGTCCTGGCCCGGCCCGTGCGCCTTCACCGCGCGGGCCAGGTGGCGGTCGATCAGCGGCACCCAGAAGGCGGTGCGCACCACCGACCATAGCGGGCGCACCACCACGGTGTGGCCGTCGTCGAAGCGGGCATGGACCTGGATGCGCGCCAGCTTCTCGCTTTCCTCCAGCGGCACCTGGCTCATCTGCACCGGCTCGGCGGTCACGGCGCGCACCACGTGGCCGGCCCAGGCGCGGCTGGGGCCGTAGATGTCCATCAGCGCGGGCGAGGGGATGGGGAAGCGCGGCTTGCCCGGCGGGCCCAGCGGGTGCAGACCCGGCCCTTCCGGCGGGGCGCGCCACTCGCCCAGCAGGTCGTGGGTGAACCAGGCGGCATGGGCCAGCGGCACCTCGCTCTCGATGGACAGGGAGGAGGGCAGGGCGCCGGGGCGCAGGATCTCGAACTCCAGGTGCACGTAGTCGCGGTACACCGCCCATTCATGCACGCAGGTGTAGGCGCCGTTCTCGCCCATGGCGGCGGCGTGGGCGGCGCTGGGCTGCGGCACGTCCAGCTCCCAGCTTCGCCACTCCACGTCGCGCAGCGCCACCGCGCCGCCGTCGAGGTGGAAGGTCAGGAAGTCCAGCCGCGTGCGGAAGGGCGCGAACTCCGCCACCACATCCAGCGTGCCGTCGCCGCGGGGGGTGACGGTGGCCTCGCGCAGCTCGTCGCCGCGGAAGGTGACCTTGCCGGCCGCGTCCAGTTCCAGCCGCGCCTTGTTGAAGCGGGTGGGGTTCTGCGTCTCGATGGACAGCACGCCGCCCTCGGGGCGCAGGCGCAGGGTCAGCCGCCCAGCGGTGCCGGCGAAGAAGGGCGTCGCCAGCAGCAGGCCGGGCGCGTGCGCGCGCACCCAGCCCTCGCCCGCATCCTCCAGCGCCCCGGCGCCGCGCGCCTGCCAGGACGGGTCGGCAGGCCCGGACACCACCATGTGCCGCCCCTCGCCCTCGGCCGGGCGCAGGCGGCGGGCGGGGGTGGGCGTCTCGATGTGGATCATGCGCGGCAGGGTAGCCGCGCCCGGCGGCGCCCGGCTAGCTGTTCGGCCCGCGCCCGATCGCCACCGGCTGCCAGCGGCGCAGGCTGGTGGATTGCAGCACCGCCGGGTTCACGCAGGACATCGGCCACTTGCCCTGCGCCACCAGCGCCAGCTCCGCGCCGACGCGGCGCTTGCGCGCCTCGTCGAAGCGGGCGGAGGCGGAGGCGGTGTGGGCGGAGAGGATGACGTTGTCCATCGAGAGGATCGGGTTGTTGTGCGAGGGCGGCTCGACCTCCAGCACGTCGAGGCCGGCATAGGCGATCCAGCCTTCCTGCAAGGCCTGGATCAGCCCGGATTCATCCACGGTCGGCCCGCGCCCGGTGTTGAGGAAGATGGCGCTGCGCTTCATCGCGCGGAAGTGCTCGGCGCGCAGCATGTGCGTGCATTCCGGCCGCGCGGGCGCGTGCATGGAGACGAAGTCGGACTGCGCCAGCAACTGGTCGAGCGTGACGGGCGTGACGCCCATCTCATGCATCACGCTCTCCTCGACGAAGGGGTCGTAGGCCACCACGTTCAGCCCGAAGCCCCTGGCGCGGCGCGTCACCGCGCGGGCGACGCGGCCGAAGGAGATGAGGCCCAGCGTCTGCCCCCACAGGCGCGGGATCTTCAGCAGGGCGGGGCGGCCCTCGCTCCAGCGGCCCTCGCGCACCATGCGGTCCTGCTCGATGACGCGGCGGAAGGTGGAGAGCAGCAGCGTCAGCGCGTGGTCGGCCACCTCCTCGATGAAGGTGTCGGGGATGTTGGTGACCGGGATGCCGGCGGCGGTGGCGGCCTTCACGTCCACGCTGTCCACCCCCACCGAGCCGAGGCTGATTACCTTGCACTTGGTCAGGGCGCCGATGATCTCGGCGGTGATGGGGATGCCCTTGCCGTAGATGGCGTCCGCCTCCCTCGCCGCGGCGATGAAACCGGCGGTGTCGGTCGGCGCCTCGACGATCTCGGCGTCCAGGCCGGACAGCGCCTCCATCTCCAGCGCGTAGCCGCCGCCGGCGGTGGTGAAGCTGGCGCCAGCCGGCGTGACGATGGTGAACTTGGCCATTCCTCGGTCCCTTTCCTCGGGTTGCCCGGAGTGCAGCATGGGTTAGCCTGTTCGCAAAGGGAGGGCGTGGCAGGATGGGCAAGCTGGACGGCAAGGTCGCCTGGGTGACGGGCGCGGGCAGCGGCATCGGCGAGGCCGCGGCGCTGGCCCTTGCGGCCGAGGGCGCGACGGTGGTGCTCTCCGGCCGCACCGTGGCCAAGCTGGAGGCGGTGGCCGCGCGCATCGGCGCCGCCGCGCATGTCCAGGCCGCCGACATGGCCGATGCCACCGCCGTGCAGCGCGTGGCGGATGCCATCCAGGCGCGCCTCGGGCGCTGCGACATCCTGGTGAACAATGCCGGGCTGAACATCGTGCAGCGCGCCTGGGCCAAGCTGGCGCCGGAGGGCGTGCGCGAGCTGATGGAGGCCAATGTGATGGGCGCCTTCCACGCCGCCATCGCCATGCTGCCGATGATGCGCGCGCAGGGGGACGGGGTGATGATCCACACCGCCTCCATGGCCGGGCGGAACGTCTCGCCGATGGGCGGGCCGGGCTACACGGCGGCCAAGCACGCGGTGGTGGCGATGAGCCATTCCATCAACATCGAGGAATGCGCCAACGGCATCCGCTCCACCGCGCTCTGCCCCGGCGAGGTGCGCACCCCCATCCTGGAGAAGCGCCCCAACCCGCTGAGCGAGGGGGAACTGCGCGAGATGGTGCAGCCGGAGGATTGCGGCGAGCTGGTGGTCTTCCTGGCCACCCGCCCAGCGCACATCTGCATCAACGAGGTCTGGATCACGCCGACGCGCAACCGCGGCTACCTCGCCCAGGTCGCGCGGAAGCTGTAGGCTGCGCGGCATGTACGAGAGCCTGCACTGGACGCCGCCCCGCCCCGACCCGCGCGCCCCCAAGCCGCGGATCAACCTCTACTCCGACACCCAGACCCGCCCGACGCCGGCGATGCTGGAGGCCATGCTGCGCGCCGACACCGGCGACGAGCAGATGGGCGACGACCCGACGGTCTGGGCGCTCTGCGACCGCATGGCGGAACTGACGGGCAAGGAGGCCGCGGTCTTCCTGCCGTCGGGCACCATGTGCAACGTCATCGCCATCCTCACCCATTGCCGCAAGGGCGACGAGGTGGTGGCGCATGAGACCAGCCACATCCTGCACAGCGAGGGCGGCACCCACGCCGCGCTGACCGGCGTGCAGATCATGGGGCTGCACGGCCCGCGCGGCATGTTCACGCCCGAGCAGCTGCGCGCCGCCATCCGCCCGCGCACCCGCTACGCCCCACCGCAGCGCCTGCTGGAGGTGGAGCAGACCGCCAATATCGGCGGGGGCGCGGTGTGGACGCTGGAGACGCTGAACGAACTCGCCGCCATCGCGCATGAGCAGGGCTGGGCGACGCACATGGACGGCGCGCGGCTGCTGAACGCGACCGTCGCCGCCGGCATCAGTCCGGCCGAGATGGTGGCGGGCTACGATTCCGTTTGGCTGGACTTCACCAAGGGGCTGGGGGCGCCGCTGGGCGCAGTGCTCTGCGGCTCGCGCGAATTCATTGACCAGGCCTGGCGCTGGAAGCAGCGGCTGGGCGGATCGATGCGGCAGGGCGGGGTCTGCGCCGCCGCCTGCCTGCACGCGCTGGACCACCACGTGGACCGCTTGGCCGAAGACCACGCCAACGCCAAGGCGCTGGCCCGCGGCGTGGCGCAGATCGAGGGCGTGGTGGCGGAGGAGCCGGAAACCAACCTGGTCTTCTTCGACATCGCCGGCACCGGCGTCCCCATCCCGGAGTTGCAGCAGCGCCTGATCGCCAAGGGTATCTGGGTCAGCGCGCTCGGCGGCCGCGTGCGCGCCTGCACCCACCTGGACGTGACGGCGGAAATGATCCCGGAGGCCGTCGCCGCCATCCGCGAGGCGCTGCTTGCCGCCTGACCGGGCGCGGCGTGGCCACGTTGCGCATCGCACCGGGCTGGATGCGGAAGCCATCGCCGAATCTGCGCTGGTGGCCGAGGGCTGGGCGGTGCTGGCCCGCCGCTGCCGCACGCCGGCCGGGGAACTGGACCTGATCGCCGAGCGGGATGGCGTGCTGGCCTTCGTCGAGGTGAAGGCGCGCCCCTCCTTCCGCGAGGCCGCCTTCGCCCTGACGCCGCGTCAGGGCGCGCGGCTGATGGCGGCGGCCGAGATCTGGCTGGCGCGCAACCCCGGCCACGGCGCGGCGGGGATGCGCTTCGACATCATCCTCGTCGCCGCCGATGGCAGCGCGCGGCGCATCGTGGATGCGCTGCGGCGGATGTAGCTAATCGGCGCGGATGTTGCCGGCGCGGACCACCTGGCGCCAGCGCTCGATCTCCCCCACCTGGAAGGCGGCGAACTCCTCGGGCGTGCTGGCGACGATGTCGAAGCCCAGGTCGGTCAGCCGCGTCGCCACCGCCGGCGCGCGCAGGGCGGCGGTGATGGCGGCGTGGACCTCGCGCAGCAGGGCCGCATCCATGTTGGGCGGCGCGCCGTAGCCCTGCCAGGAATAGACCACGAAGTCCCGCAGCCCGGCCTGGCCCGCCGTCGGCACGTTGGGCAGCACGGGCGAGCGCGCCTCGGCGGTGGTGAGGATGGCGCGCAGCCGCCCTTCCTGGATGTGCGGGATCACGGCGCCCAGGTTCTGGAAGCTGACCTGGGTGTCGCCGGCGATGATGCTGGTCATCGCCGGGCCGCCGCCGGTGTAGGGCACATGGGTCATGTCGGTGCTGGTAGCGATCTTGAACATCTCGCCCGTCAGGTGGTCGGAGGAGCCGACGCCAGAGGAGGGGTAGGAGACGTTGTTGCCCGGCCGCTTCATCCATTCCAGCAGCGAGGGCAGGTCGGTCGCCGGCACCAGGCGCGGGTTCACCACCAGGATGTTGGGCGTGCGCACCGTCTGGGTGATGCGCGTCAGCTCGCGCACCGGGTCGTAGCCCAGTTTGGGCCGCAGCGCGACGTTGATGGCCCAGACGCTGATCGGCCCGTGCATCAGCGTATGGCCATCCGGCGCGGAACGGATGACGCCGCGCGCGCCCAGCTCGCCGGTGGCGCCCGGGCGGTTCTCCACCACGAAGGGGCGGCCCAGCGTGGCGGACATCTGCTGCGCCGTGGCGCGGGCGATGATGTCCGAGGACGAGCCGGCGGCGAAGGGCACCACGATAGTGACCGCGCGCTGCGGCCAGCCGGTCTGCGCCAGGGCGACGACAGGCAGCGCCACCGGCGCGAGGAGGAAAGAGCGGCGCCGCATCACACCGCCCCGTGCGCTTCGACGTATAGCGCGTAGAGCGAGTGCGAGGAGGCCATGTAGAGCCGGTTCCCCTTGGGCCCGCCGAAGCACAGGTTGGCGCAGCGCTCCGGCAGGCGGATGAAGCCGATGGCCTTGCCCTCGGGGTTAAAGACCATCACGCCGTCCAGGTCCTCGGAGCGGCCGCGCAAGTTATACACCTGCCGCCCATTCGCCTCGCGCGGCGTCGCCTCCAGCGCGCCGTTGGAGCCCCAGCCGCACCACAGGTTGCCGTCGCGGTCCACGCGGAAGCCGTCCAGCGCGCCCTGGTCGGCGGCGTCCACGAACTTCATCTTGTTGGACACGCTGCCATCCGCCGCCACGTCGTAGCGCCAGATGGAGCGGTTGGGCGTGCCGCGCCATTCGACGACGTAGAGCTTGCTCTCATCTGGGCTGAAGGCCAAGCCGTTGGGGTTCACCAGGTCGGTGATGACGGCGGTCAGCCGGCCGTCGGGCGCGAGGCGGAAGACGTTGGTGTTGGCCTGCTCGCGCTGGGCGCGGCTGCCTTCCCATTCGCCGTTGATGCCGAAGACGGGGTCGGTGAACCAGATGCTGTCGTCGGAGCGCACGACGATGTCGTTGGGCGCGTTGAGCCGCTTGCCCTCGAAGCTGTCGGCTAGGGTGGTGATGCGGCCGTCATGCTCGGTGCGCGTCACCCGGCGCGTCACGGAATGCTCGCAGGTGACGAGGCGGCCCTGGCGGTCGCGGGCATTGCCGTTGGCGTAGTTCGCGTTCTCGCGGAACACCCCGAAGCGGCGGGTGCGCTCGTCATACTGCATGATGCGGTTGTTGGGGATGTCGCTCAGCAGCAGCGTGCCGGTGGCGGGGAAGTAGGCCGGCCCCTCCGCCCAGCGCATGCCGCTGGCGATCTGCTCCACGGTGGAGGAGTAGATGCGGTAACGCGCGAAGCTGGGGTCCAGCACCTGCACCGCCGGATCGGGGTAGCGCTGGTTGGGCGTGAAGGGAAAGACCTGCGCCAGGGCAGGGGCTGCCAGCAGCGCCCCGCCCGCGGCCAGGACGCCGCGCCGTGATGTGGTGTTCATTGTCCTTGCTTCCTCCCTTGCTGCGTTCTCAGCGGTTGTTGGCCTTGCGCCACTCCGCGAAGATCTCCAGGTTCTTCGGGTCCGTCGCCGGATACAGGCCGCGGATCGGATGGCCGGCCTTCACGCGCTCGGTGACGAAATCCTCGTAGGCGGTCATCTCGGTGGCCTCGTCGGCCAGCTCGTCGGCCAGATGGGCGGGCAGGACGATGACGCCGTCGCCGTCACCCACCAGCACGTCGCCGGGAAACACCGGGGCGTCGCCGCAGGCGATGGGCTCGTTCAGCGCGATGGCGTGGTTCAGCGTCAGATTGGTCGGCGCCGAGGGGCGGTTGTGGAAGGCCGGGATGCCCAGCGTGGCGATCTCCAGGCTGTCGCGGAAGCCGCCATCCGTCACCACGCCGGCCACGCCGCGCGCGTGCAGCCGCGCCACCAGGATTCCGCCGGCCGAGGCGGCGCGGGCATCCTTGCGGCTGTCCAGCACCAGCACGTGGCCGGGCGGGCAGGTCTCGACCGCCTTGCGCTGCGGGTGCTCGGGGTCCTTGAACACCTCCAGCGTGTTCAGGTCCTCGCGCGCCGGGATGTAGCGGACGGTGAAGGCCTCGCCCACCATGGATTCCGTGCCGGGCGCGTGCAGCGGGCGCACGTCCTGGATCATCTGCTGGCGGAAGCCGCGCTTGAACAGCGCGGTGGCCAGCGTCGCGGTGGAGACGCGCTTGAGCTTGGCGCGGGTGGCATCCGAAAGGGCCATGGCGGCGATCCTCAGTAAATCACGGGTTCTTGGACGGGCGCGCCGAAGTCGCTGCGCAGGAAGTCGAAGTCGCAGCCCAGATTGGCCTGCTGGATGTGGCGGCTGAACATCCAGCCATAGCCGCGCTCGTAGCGGCGCTCGGGCGGCTGGAAGGCGGCCTGGCGGGCGGCGAGTTCCTCGTCGCTCACCTCGATGTCAATGCGGCGCGCATCCACGTCGATGCTCACCATGTCGCCGGTGCGCAGCAGGGCCAGCGGGCCGCCGACGAAGCTCTCGGGGGCCACGTGCAGCACGCAGGCGCCGTAGGAGGTGCCGGAC
The DNA here is from genome assembly GCF_045449635.1 of Sabulicella flocculans. Classification (NCBI taxonomy): domain Bacteria; kingdom Pseudomonadati; phylum Pseudomonadota; class Alphaproteobacteria; order Acetobacterales; family Acetobacteraceae; genus Sabulicella; species Sabulicella flocculans. The sequence goes on from NZ_JBJJBR010000002.1 coordinate 192,124, forward strand.
ATGCGCGCGTCGCTGATGCGCAGCATGTCGCGGTGGCCCTGCTTCAGCAGCGCCTTGGGCATGGGCAGCATGCCCCATTCCGGCATGCCGGGGCCGCCCAGCGGGCCGGCGTTGCGCAGCACCATCACGTGGTCGGGCGTGACGTCCCAATTCTCATCCTCGACGGCCTCCTTCATCGAAGGGTAGTCGTCGAAGACCACCGCCGGGCCGCGGTGCCTGAGGAACTTCTGGTCCATCGCCGCGGGCTTGATGACGCAGCCATCGGGCGCCAGGTTGCCCTTGAGCACGGCCAGCGAGCCCTCGCCGTAGATCGGGTTCGCCGTGGGCCGGATCACGTCGTCGTTGAAGCAACGCGCGCCCTCGATGTTCTCGCCGACCGTGCGGCCATTCACCGTCAGGCAGGACAGGTCCAGGTGCTCGCGGATGTTGGCCATCAGCGCGCGGATGCCGCCGGCATAGTAGAAATCCTCCATGAGGTATTCCTTGCCGGAGGGACGGACATTGCCGATCACCGGCACCTTGCGGGATGCCGCCTCGAAATCGTCCAGCCCGATGTCGAGCCCGGCGCGGCGCGCCATGGCGATCAGGTGGATGATGGCGTTGGTGGAGCAGCCCATCGCCATCGCCACCGCGATGGCGTTGACGTAGGAGGCGCGCGTCAGCATGCGCGAGGGCCTCAGGTCCTCCCACACCATCTCCACGATGCGCCGCCCGCTCTCGCTGCACAGGCGGATATGGCCGGAATCGGCGGCGGGCATGGAGGAACCGCCGGGCAGTACCCAGCCGGCGGCCTCGGCGATGGCGGTCATGGTGCTGGCCGTGCCCATGGTCATGCAGGTGCCGGGGCTGCGGGCGATGCCGGCCTCGACGCCCAGCCAGTCCTTGTCGGTGATGGTGCCGGCGCGCAGCTCGTCCCAGTACTTCCAGGAATCGCTGCCCGAGCCCAGGTGCTTGCCCTGGAAGTTGCCGCGCAGCATCGGCCCGGCCGGCACGTAGATGGCCGGGATGTCCATGGAGGTCGCGCCGAGGATCAGCCCCGGCGTGGTCTTGTCGCAGCCGCCCATCAGCACCGCGCCGTCCACGGGGTGCGAGCGCAGCAGTTCCTCCGCCTCCATCGCCAGCATGTTGCGGTAGAGCATGCTGGTGGGCTTGAGGTAGCTCTCGCTCAGCGACAGCGCCGGCAGCTCCACCGGGAAGCCGCCGGCCATCAGGATGCCGCGCTTCACGTCCTCCACCCGCGTCTTGAAGTGGGTGTGGCAGGGCTGCAGGTCGCTCCAGGTGTTGAGGATGGCGATGACCGGCTTGTCCTGCCACTCCTCCGGCGCGTAGCCCATCTGCATGGCGCGCGAGCGATGGCCGAAGGAGCGCAGGTCGGCCGGGCCGAACCAGCGGCGGGAGCGGAGGTCCGCGGGGCTCTTGCGGGTCATGGCGTCGTCTCTCAGGCGGGGTTGGGGGCGGGGTGGCCGGCCAGCACGGCGGCGATGTTGTCCAGCGCGCAGAAGCCCATGGCGTCGCGCGTCTCCTCCGTGGCGGAGGCCACGTGCGGGGTGAGGAAGATGCGCGGGTGGTCGCGCAGCGCCAGGTTGTAGGCGGGTTCGTCCTGGAACACGTCCAGCCCGGCGGCGAAGAGGTGCCCGGAGTGCAGCGCCGCCAGCAGCGCCGCCTCATCCACCAGCGAGCCGCGCGCGGTGTTGACGAAGACGGAGCCCGGCCGCATCGCCGCGAATTCCGCGGCACCCATCAGCGTGCCCTGCCCGCCGGGCAGGTGCAGCGAGACGATGTCGGCCGCGCCCAGCAGCGCGTGCAGCGTGGGCAGGTAGGCGGCGCCATCCTCCAGCGCCGCGTCCAGCCGCGTGCGGTTGTGATACAGCACGCGCATGCCGAAGCCGCGCGCGCGCTGCGCCACCGCCCGGCCGATGCGCCCCATCCCGACGATGCCCAGCGTGCGGCCCGAGGCGCGCAGCCCGAGGTTGTCCGGCATGCCCGTCGGCTTGCGCCAGCCATCCTCCATGATGCGCGCGTATTCGCGCACCCGCCGGCAGGCGGCGAGGATGTGCAGGAAGGCGAGGTCCGCCGTGCATTCCGTCAGCACGTCGGGCGCGTTGGTCACGGAGATGCCGCGGGCACGGGCGGCGGCCACGTCCATGTGGTCCACTCCGGCGGTGGCATTGGCGATGACGCGCAGGCTGGCGGGCAGGCGGGCGACGTGCGCCGCCGTCAGCCGCAGGCGCGGGCCGGTGAACAGCGCCTCGGCGCCGATGCGCGCCATCTCGGCGATGGCGGCCTCGGCGTCCAGGTCCACCTCGGTCACGGTGGCGTCGTGTTCGGCGCACGCGCGGGCGGCGACGGCAGGGGGCACCCGGCGGGCGACGAGCAGCTTCGCCATCAGTCGAGCCGGATGTTGGCGGTGCGCGCCACCTGCGCCCAGCGCTGCGTCTCGCTGGCGACGAAGGCGGCGAAGGCGTCCGGCGTGGAGCCGACCGGGGTGATGCCGAGTTCCGCGAAGCGCGACGCCATGGCGGGCAGCGCCAGCGCCGCCGCGGCCTCGCGCTGCAGGCGCTGCACGATGGCGCCGGGCGTGCGCGCGGGGGCGAAGAGGCCATGCCAGGACAGGCTCTCGAAGCCCGGCACCGTCTCGGCCACCGCGGGGATCTCGGGCGCCGCGGCCACGCGCTCCTTCGAGGTGACGCCGAGGATGCGGATGCGCCCCTCGCGGTGGAAGGGCAGCACGGAGGACAGGTTGTCGAAGGCCAGCGGCAGCTCGCCCGAGATCAGCGCCGTGGTGACGCCGGCCGAGCCGCGATAGGGCACGTGGTCCATCTGCGTGTTCGTCAGCTGCTGGAACAGCGCGCCGGCCAGGTGGACGGAGGTGCCGACGCCGGAGGTGCCGAAGGGCCGCCCGGGGTCGCGCCGCAGCTCCGCGACCAGCCCGTTGATGTCGCGCGCGGAGGAGGAGGCCGGCACGGCGATGGCGTTGGGCTGGGAGGAAAGCTGCGTGATCGGCGCGAAGTCGCGGATGTTGTCATAGGGCATGCGCGGCGTGATGGCCGGGTTGATGGCGTGGCTGCTGATGGTGCCCAGCACCAGCGTGTAGCCATCCGGCGCGGCGCGGGCCACGGCCTCGCTGCCGATGTTGCCGCCGGCGCCGGGGCGGTTCTCCACCACCACCGGCTGGCCCAGCACCTTGCTGATCTCGGCGCCCACGAGGCGGGCGATGTTGTCCGACACGCCGGCCGCGAAGGGCACGATGATGCGGATGGGCTGCGACGGCCAGGCGGGCTGGGCGCGGGCCGGCAGGATGGCCGCGGGCAGCAGGGGCAGCGCCAGCGCGGCGCGGCGGGTGATGGTCATTGGCGTTTCCTCCTTCGTTGGCATCAGGGTGCGGCGGGCGTCAGGCCGGTGTAAAGCGCCCGTCCACGCGGCGCGGCAGGCCCAGCGGATTGGCCTGCCGCAAGGCCGGCGGCAGCAGCGCATCCGGCAGGTCCTGGTAGCAGACCGGGCGCAGGAACCGCCCGATGGCGAGCGTGCCGACCGAGGTGGAGCGCCCGTCCGAGGTCGCCGGATAGGGCCCGCCATGCACCATGGCGTGGCTGACCTCCACGCCCGTGGGCCAGCCGTTGCACAGCACGCGGCCGGCCCGGCGCTCCAGCACCGGCAGCAGGGCGCGCGCCGCGTCGTGATCCGCCGCGTCGAGGTGCAGGGTCGCGGTCAGCTGGCCTTCCAGCGCGGCGGCGACGCGCGCCAGCGTGGCGAGGTCCGGGCAGCGCACCACCAGCGAGGCGGCGCCGAAGACTTCCTCGGCCAGGGCGTGGTTGGCGGCGAAGCTGGCGGCATCCGTCTCGAACAGGGCGGCGACGCCTTGCAGGCCGGTCGCCGCTTGGCCCTCGGCGCGCTGCGTGGCATGGCCGGCCAGCGTCGCCACGCCCTCGGTGTAGGCGCGCAGGATGCCGGGCGTCAGCATCACCTGGGCCGGCGCCTCGCGCAGCTTGGCCGATGCGGCGGCGATGAAGCGGTCCAGCGCCGGGTTGTCCAGCGCCAGGACCAGGCCGGGATTGGTGCAGAACTGCCCGGCGCCCATGGTGAGCGAGCCGACGAAGCCGGCGGCCAGCGCCTCGGCGCGCGCTTCCAGCGCCGCGGGCAGCAGCACGACGGGGTTGATGGAGGACATCTCGGCATAGACCGGGATGGGCTCGGGACGCGCGGCGGCGGTGCGCATCAGCGCCGTGCCGCCGGCGCGCGAGCCGGTGAAGCCCACCGCCTTGATGCGCGGGTCGGCCACCAGCGCCTGCCCGACCTCGCCGCCGGAGCCGAACAGCATGGCGAAGGTGCCGGGGGGCAGGCCGCAGTCGCGCACCGCGGCAGCGATGGCTTGGCCCACCATCTCAGAGGTGCCGGGATGGGCGGAATGCGCCTTCACCACCACCGGGCAGCCGGCGGCCAGCGCGGCCGCGGTGTCGCCGCCGGCGACGGAGAAGGCGAGCGGGAAGTTGGAGGCGCCGAACACCGCGACCGGCCCCAACGGAATCATCCGCAGCCGCAAATCGGCGCGGGGCAGGGGCTGGCGGTCGGGCAGGGCGGGGTCGATGCGCGCTTCGGCCCAGGAGCCCTCGCGCAGCATGGCAGCGAACAGGCGAAGCTGGCCGGCGGTGCGGCCGCGCTCGCCCTCCAGCCGGGCGCGGGGCAGGCCGGTCTCCGCCATGGCGCGCTCGGTCAGGGCGTCGCCCAGGGCGGCGATGTTGGCGGCGCAGGCTTCGAGGAAGGCGGCGCGGGCCTCGGGCGTCGTCTCGCGGAAGGTGTCGAAGGCGGCCTCGGCCAGGGCGCAGGCGCGCTCCACCTCGGCGGCGCCGCCGCCGGGATAGGGCGGGTCCATCGGCGCGCCGGTGGCGGCGGCGACGGCGCGGATGGGGCGGCCGGTGCCCGGCACCGCCTCGCCGCCGATGAGCATGGCGCCCGCGAGCATCACGCGGCCTCCTTCGCCAACAGGCCCCAGCCTTGCAGGGCCTGGCGCAGCGTGGCGTGCTGGCGCTCGCTCAGCGGCCAGGCGGCGGGCGGGCGGGCATGGCCGCAATCCTCGCCCAGCAGGGCCAGCGCCGCCTTGACCACGGAGACATTGGCGCCGTTGCCCTCCTCGGCCCGCAGCGCCTCGAAGGGCTCCATCTCGGCGATCAGGGCATTGGCCTTGGGGTAGTCGCCGGCCGCCAGCGCGGCGTGGATGGCCACCGAGCGCTCCGGCCACACGTTGATGAGGCCGGAGGTGAAGCCGCGCGCACCCACGGCGCAGAGCGGCGGCGCCCAGGGCTCGGCCAGGCCGCCAACCCAGATGATGGCGGGGTCGGCGCGGCGGATGGCTTCGGCCAGCCGCAGCGGGGTGGGGGAGGCCCACTTCACCCCCACCACCCCCGGGATGGCGGTGAGGGCGGCGATGGCGTCCAGCCCGATGCCGTCATTGCGCAGGTAGAGCACCAGCGGCAGGCCCGGCACGGCGTCGGCGATGCGGCGCACGTACTCCACCACGCCGCGCGGCGCCACGAAGGGGTCGGGCGGCTGGTGGACCATCAGCGCCGAAGCACCGGCGGCGCGGGAGGCGCGGGCAAGGGCCAGCGCATCGGGCAGGGCGCGGCCGACGCCGCCGACCAGCGGCACCCGGCCGGCGATCAGGGACGCCGCCTCATGCACCATGCGCTCGGCCTCGGCAGCGGAGAGGCCGTAGAATTCGCCGGTGTTGCCATTGGCGGTGAGGACATGGACGCCGGCCGTCACCGCGCGCTCCACCACCGGGCGCAGCTGCGCGGGGGCAAGCTGGTCATCGCCCTCGAAGGGCGTGACGAGGATGCCGGAGATGCCGGTCAGGGCTTGGCGGATGTCGGTCATCGGGCGTTCCTCCTTGGTCCTCGGCATCTGTCACGGGCCGATGGCACTCGTCAACCTGTCAGACAGGTTTTGCGCCGGCGGCGTTTCCGTGCAGGATGGCGTGATGAGCGATGCGGAGGATCTGGGGCTGGTGCGCCCCGCGCGGGGGCGGCTGGGCGACCAGCTCTACGGCCAGATCCTGGAGCGCATCGCCTCCGGCGCCCTGGCCGAGGGCGCCAAGCTGCCCTCGGAGAACCAGATCTGCCGAGACTTCGGCGTCTCCCGCCCCACGGTGCGCGAGGCGCTGATGCGCCTGCACGCCGACGGGCTGGTCAGCACCCGCCAGGGTTCCGGCACCTTCGTGCAGCGCCGGCCGCCGGAGGGGCTGACCCGGCTGGCCAAGGTGACGGACGTGCCCGGGCTGCTGCGCACGTTGGAGGTGCGGGTGGGGCTGGAAGCGCAGGCGGCGGCGCTCGCTGCCCGCCGCCGCGGCCCGGAGGACCTGCGCGCCATCCGCGAGGCGCTGGAGGCGCTGCGCGCCTCGATGGCCGCCGGCGAGGTCGCGGCCCCGGCCGACTACGGCTTCCACCGCGCCGTGGCGGCGGCCAGCGGCAACGACCTGTTCGTGGCGATGCTGGAGGCGCTCGCCGGCCCGATCCGCGGCACCATGAGCGTGGCGCTGGGCCTGACCCGCGCCGGCTCGCGCGAGCGCGCGCGCCGGGTGGTGGAGGAGCACGAGGCCATCCTGGAAGCCATCGAGGCGCAGGACCCGGAGGCGGCGTCGCTGGCGATGGCCCACCACCTGCACCGCGCCCGCCGCCGCGTCACCGACGGCCAGCGCGACGCCTAACAGCCTGCCTGACAGGTCAGAAGGCGTAGCCGAGCCGCAGCCCGGTGCTGTTGAGGCCCTGGTTGCGCCGCGCCAGCCCGGCGTTCGACTGGTGCTCGACATAGGCGGACACCGACCAGTGGCGGGTGAACTGCCAGCCGACCTCGCCGCCCATGCGGAACAGCAGGTTGCCGCCGAGCGCCTTGCGGTCGGGCTCGCGGGTGCCGTGGCGGCCATCGTTCAGCGCGCCGCCGCCGAACAGGTCGAGGCGGATGGCATCGCCGGGGCGCAGGGCGTCGCGCCCCAGGAGGGCGGTCCAGGTCAGCCCGGCATAGCCGTGCGAGGTGTCGCCCGCCGTGTTGAGCGAGCCGCCGAGATGCGGGCGCGGCCGCAGCAGCCAGGCCCAGCGCGGCGTGGCGGCCGGCACGGGGAAGGGCGAGGGCAGCAGCACCTCCGCGTTCACCAGCGCGCCGGACTCCTTGCCGTCCAGGAAGCCCGGGTCATGCGCCATCAGGCCGACGCGCAGCTCCAACCCGGCTGGCAGGTCCTCGGCCGCGGCGGGCAGGGCGAGCAGGCAGGCGGCGAGCAGGGCGGCGTGGCGCAAGCGAATGACTCCTGGTGGCGGCACTGCGCTGCAGCATGGACAATGAACCGGGGGCGGTTCAATGGGCCAGCGCCACCTCGATCAGCCGTTCCAGCACGTCCGCCTCCTGGGCGCCGGCGATGGCGTGCTGGCCGTCCACCAGGAAGCAGGGCACGCCGTTGATGCCCAGGCGGTGGGCGCGCAGGTTCTCCAGGTGGACCCACTCGGCCTCGCCCTGGCCGAGCAGGAAGCGGTGGGCGGCCGCGCCGTCCAGCCCCTCGGCGGCGGCGAGCGCCGCCAGCACGGCGGGCTGGCCGATGTCCTGGCCGGCGGCGAAATGGGCGCGGAAGATGGCCGAGACCAGGGATTCCGCCGGCCCCTGCCGGCCGGCCCAGCGCAGCAGCCGGTGCGCGTCGAGCGAGGAGGGGATGCGGCGCAGCAGGTCGAAGCGGAAGGCCAGCCCCTCGGCGGCGCCGAGTTCCGCGATGGCGCCGTGCAGGCGCCGGGCGCGCTCCTCGCCGCCGAACTTGCGGGACAGCCAATCGGCGCGGGAGGCGCCGCCGGGCGCGATGTCGGGGTTCAGCAGGAAGGGCCGCCAGTGCAGGTCGGCGTTCCAGTGCGGGCGGGCGGCCAGCAGGCGCAGCAGCCGGGCCACCCCCAGGTGGCACCAGGGGCAGACGAAGTCGAACACGACCTCGATGGACAGGCGGGGGGGCTGCGGGGCCAGGACGTTCACGGCGGTGAAAAGACTACCCGAAGCGCCGTGGTTGCGGCAAACCGTGGGCATGCGGGACGAGTCGATCGCCAAGGTCATCGGTCTGGCGGCGGCGGCGCTGCTGGCGGCCGCCTGCTTCCTGGTGCTGCGGCCCTTCGTCTCCGCGCTGCTCTGGGCCGTCATCCTGGTGTTCGTCACCTGGCCGGCCTTCCGCTTCCTGACCGACCGCGCCCGCCTGCGCCCGACGGCGGCTGCGCTGGTGATGGTGCTGCTGGAATTCGTGGTGATCGCGCTGCCGATCCTGCTGGCGGCCCCGGTGCGGCGCGACGACATCGACGGCATCCGCGACTGGATCGAGCGCGTGCTGCGCGAAGGCCCGCCCGACATCTCGCCCCTGCTGGCGGGCATCCCCTTCGCCGGGCCCTGGCTGGCGGGCTGGGCCGGCAGCTTCGCGGGCGACATCGGCGGGCTGGCGGCGGCGCTGGAGCCGCATGCCGGCACCATCGCGCAGGGGGCGCTGTCCGTGCTGCTGGCGGTGCTGTCGGGGCTGGCGGAGGTCATCATCGCCATCCTGCTGTCCTTCTTCATCTACCGCGACGGCCCGGCGATCGCCGCGCGGTCGCAGGCCATCCTGCGCCGGCTGGCCGGCGACCGCGCCGACCACCTGTGGGAGACGACGGCCGCGGTGACGCAGGGCGTGGTCTTCGGGCTGCTGGGCACCGCCATCGTGCAGGGCTTCATGACGGCCTTCGGGCTGTGGATCTCCGGCGTGCCGCAATGGGCGCTGCTAGGGGTGGTGGCGGGCTGCATCTCCATCCTGCCGGTGGGCGCGCCGGTGGTGTGGATCCCCGCGGCCATCTGGCTGTTCGCCACGGGCTCGACGGGGTGGGGCATCTTCCTGGCGCTGTACGGGGCGCTGGGCATCTCCTCGGTGGACAACGTCATCCGGCCCTGGCTGATCGCGCGCGGGGCGGACCTGCCGCTGCTGCTGACCATCCTGGGCGCGCTGGGCGGCGTGTTCGCCTTCGGCTTCCTGGGGCTGTTCCTGGGGCCGGTGGTGCTGGCGCTGGGCTATTCGCTGCTGAAGGACTGGGCTTCCACGCCGCCGCGCACCGGCCTATAGCGGGAATCTCCCGGGGCACGGCCGACGGGGAGGCTGCAAGGGGGAGAACACCCGATGATGCGACGGATGATGCTGGCCGCGGCGACGGTGCTCGGCCTGGCCGCGAACGCCGATGCCCAGCCGCGCCCCGAGGCGCAGCCGCGCCCCGAGGCGCAGCCGCGCCCCGAGGCGCAGCCGCGCGTGGTGCGCTGGGCGGCCAGCGGCGACCCCAACACCCTGGACCCCCATTCGCAGAACGTCGGCACCGTCTCCATGGTGCTGCGTCAGATCTACGACCCGCTGATCGCCCGCGGCCAGCAGTTGCAGCTGGAACCGGGGCTGGCCCTGTCCTGGACGCAGGTGGAGCCGACGCGCTGGCGCTTCGTGCTGCGCCAGGGCGTGAGGTTCCACGAGGGCGAGGACTTCACCAGCGAGGACGCGGTGTTCTCCATCACCCGCGCCCTGCAGCCGACCAGCAACTTCGGCATCTTCGTGGACACCATCGAGCGCGCGGAGGCGGTGGACCGCTTCACCGTGGACATCGTGACCAAGGCGGTGGACCCCATCCTGCCCAACAAGCTGGCCTCGGTGTTCATGGTGTCGAAGTCCTGGAGCGAGCGGCACAACGCCGTGCGCCCGCAGAACACCCGCCAGCGCGAGGAGATGCACACCGTCCGCAACACCAACGGCACCGGCGCCTTCCGCATGACCCTGCGCGAGCCCGACGTGCGCACGGTGCTGAGCCGCAACCCCGAATGGTGGGGCTGGCGCGAGCCGGGCAACACCGGCAACGTGACGGAGATCCAGTTCCGCCCCATCGCCTCCGACGCCACGCGGGTGGCCGCGCTGCTCTCAGGCGAGGTGGACTTCGTGCTGGATCCGCCCATCCAGGACCTGAACCGGCTGCGCAGCTCTCCCAACACGCGGGTGCTGGAGGGGCCGGAGGTGCGGACCCTGTTCATCGCCATGGACACCTTCCGCGACGAGTTGCTGTATTCCGACGTGCGCGGCCGCAACCCGCTGCGCGACCTGCGGGTGCGGCAGGCGCTCTACCACGCCATCGACATCGCCGCGATCCAGCGCACCATCATGCGCGGCCAGTCGGTGCCCACCGGCACCCTGTTTCCCGAGCAGGTGCAGGGCTTCGCGCGGGAGGAGGACGTGCGCCTGCCCTTCGACGCCGCCCGCGCGCGCGCGCTGCTGGCGGAGGCGGGCTACCCCAACGGGTTCGAGATCACGCTCGACTGCTCCAACAACCGCTACATCAACGACGAGCAGATCTGCCAGGCCATCGCGGCGATGTGGACGCGGGTGGGGGTGCGCACGCGGCTGAACGCCATGCCGCTGGCGCCGTTCTTCGCCAAGATCCAGCGCGACGACACCTCCATCTACATGCTGGGCTGGGGCGTGCCGACGCTGGACGGGCTGTATTCCTTCCAGTCGCTGCTGGCCACGCGCACCGCGGCGCAGGGCGACGGCATCTGGAACTACGGCCGCTACTCCAACCCGCAGATGGACGCGCTGATCGGCCGCATGAAGACCCAGCAGGGCGCCGAGCGCCAGGCGGCGATGCGCGAGGCGCTGCGCCTGTACCGCGAGGACGTGCCGCACATCCCGCTGCACCACCAGGTGATTCCCTGGGCGCTGCGCGGGAACATCCAGATGCCGCACATGGCCAACAACGAGCCGCAGTTCCGCTGGGTCGTCGTGAACTGATGTTCGCCTTCGTCATCTCCCGCTTGCTGCAGGCGCTGCCGGTGATGCTGGTGGTGTCGCTGATCTCCTTCGCCATGTTCGCCTATGTCGGCGACCCGGTGGCGATCATGCTGGGCCAGGACTTCACCGAGGCGCAGCGCCAGGCGCTGATCCGGGACCTGGGCCTGGACAAGCCCTTCTTCGTGCAGTTCCTCACCTTCCTGGGCAACGCGGCGCAGGGGGAGTTCGGCCTGTCCTACCGCCTGTCCCGCCCGGTGGCAGAGCTGATCGCCGAGCGCGCGCCGGCGACGCTGGAGCTGGCGCTGTGCGCGGCCTTCGTCGCCCTCGCGGTGGGGGTGCCGATGGGGGTCTACACCGGCCTCTACCGCAATTCCTGGCTTTCGCGCTTCTTCCTGACCTTCTCGCTGGTCGGCGTGTCGCTGCCCACCTTCCTGATCGGCATCCTGCTCATCCTCACCTTCAGCGTCTGGCTGGGCTGGCTGCCCTCCTTCGGGCGGGGCGAGGTGGTGCGCATCGGCTGGTGGAGCACGGGCTTCCTCACCTGGGGCGGCATCAAGGCGCTGGTCCTGCCGGCCATCACGCTCGGCCTGTTCCAGCTCACCCTCATCATGCGCCTGGTGCGGAGCGAGATGATGGAGGTCCTGCGGACCGACTACATCAAGTTCGCCCGCGCCCGCGGCCTGCCGAACCGGGCGGTGCATTTCGGCCACGCGCTGAAGAACACGCTGGTGCCGGTCATCACCATCGCCGGCCTGCAGCTGGGTGCCATCATCGCCTTCGCCATCGTCACGGAAACCGTGTTCCAGTGGCCGGGCATGGGGCTGCTGTTCATCCAGAGCGTCGGCAGCGCCGACATCCCGGTCATGGCGGCCTACCTGATGCTGATCGCGCTGGTCTTCGTGACCATCAACCTGATCGTGGACCTCCTCTACTACGCGGTGGACCCCCGGCTGCGCATCGGCCGCGGGAAGGGGCACTAGGCCATGCGCGCCTTCTTCGACTCCGACCTGTGGTGGTCCTTCACCCGCTCGCCGGTCACGGTGCTGTCGGCCATCGTGGCCTTCATCTGCATCGCCGGCGCGGTGCTGGCGCCGCTGCTGGCGCCGCACAACCCGTTCGACCTCGCCTCCCTGCAGCTGATGGACGCCTTCAAGCCGCCGGCCTGGAGCGGCGAGGGCGACGCCACCTACCCGCTGGGCACCGACGACCAGGGGCGGGACGTGCTCTCGGCCATCATGTATGGCGCGCGCGTCTCGCTGCTGGTGGGGTTCTGCGCCGTCATCTTCTCCACCACGCTGGGCGTGGCGCTGGGGCTGCTGGCCGGCTACCTGGGCGGCAAGACCGACGCGGTGCTGATGCGCATAGCCGACATCCAGCTCACCTTCCCCTCCATCCTGGTGGCGCTGCTGGTGGATGGCGTGGTGCGCGCCGCGCTCCCGCGCGAGGTGCATGACCAGATCGCGCTGTTCGTGGTGATCTTCGCCATCGGCATCTCCAACTGGCCGCAATTCGCCCGCACCGTGCGCGGCTCGACGCTGGTGGAGCGCAACAAGGAATACGTGCAGGCGGCGCGCGTCATCGGCCTGCCGCCGCTGAAGATCATGGCGCAGCACGTACTGCCCAATGTCATGTCGCCGGTGCTGGTGATCGCCACGCTCAACCTGGGCTTCGCCATCCTCGCCGAGGCGACGCTGAGCTTCCTGGGCGTCGGCGTGCCGCCCACCCAGCCCAGCCTCGGCACCCTGATCCGCATCGGCAACGACTTCCTGTTTTCCGGCGAATGGTGGATCACCATCTTCCCCGGGATCGCGCTGATCGTGATGGTGCTGTCCGTCAACCTGCTGGGCGATTGGCTGCGCGACGCCCTCAACCCGAAGCTCCGCTGATGGCCCTGCTCGAAGTCCGCAACCTGCGGGTGGAGTTCCCCACGCGCCGCGGCACGCTGGTGGCTCTGGACGACGTGTCCTTCGACATCAGCCCCGGCGAGGTGCTGGGGGTGGTGGGCGAATCCGGCGCCGGGAAATCCATGACGGGCGCCGCCATCATCGGCCTGCTGGAGCCGCCCGGCCGCATCGCCGCCGGCGAGATCCGGCTGGAAGGGCGGCGCATCGACAACCTGCCCTACGAGGAGCTGCGGCGCATCCGCGGCCGGCAGATCGGCGCCATCTTCCAGGACCCGCTGACCACGCTGAACCCCCTCTACACCGTGGGGCGCCAGCTGGTGGAAACTATCACCACCCACCTGCCGCTGAACCCGGCCGAGGCGCGCAAGCGCGCCATCGAGTGGCTGGAGATGGTGGGCATCCCCGCCGCGGCGCAGCGGGTGGACAGCTACCCGCACGAGTTCTCCGGCGGCATGCGCCAGCGCGTGGTCATCGCGCTGGCGCTCTGCGCCGAGCCGCGGCTGGTGGTGGCGGACGAGCCGACCACCGCGCTCGACGTCTCCATCCAGGCGCAGGTCATCGCCCTGCTGAAGACCCTGGCGCGCGAGAAGGGCACGGCGATGATGCTGGTGACGCACGACATGGGCGTCATCGCCGAGACCGCCGACCGCGTGGCGGTGATGTATGCCGGCCGCATCATCGAGATCGGCGCGGTGCGCGAGGTGGTGAAGCACGCCGCCCACCCCTACAGCGCCGGGCTGATGGGCTCCATCCCGCCCATCTCGCACCGCGTCGCGCGGCTGGAGCAGATCGACGGCGCGATGCCGCGGCTGTCGGCGATCCCGAAGGGCTGCCCCTACAACCCGCGCTGCCCGCGCATCTTCGACCGCTGCCGGGAGGAGCGGCCGGAGCTGATGCCGGCCAAGGCCAACCTGGCCGCCTGCTGGCTCTACGCACCGGAGGAGGCGCACCGCCGTGGCTGAGCCGATCATGCTGGAGCTGCGCGACGCCGCGCGTTTCTTCGACGTGTCCCGCCCGCTGCTGCAACGCGCCCTCGCGCGCGAGGGCCGGCGCACGCTGCGCGCAGTGGACGGCGTCAGCTTCGCCATCCCCAAGGGCACCACCCTCTCCCTGGTGGGGGAATCGGGCTGCGGCAAGTCCACCGTGGCGCGACTGGTGGTCGGGCTCTACGCGCCGACGCGCGGCGAGGTCATCTTCGACGGCCTGCCGCTGGCCGAAGCGCGCGCCGACGCCTCCCGGCGCCAGCGCATGCAGATGATCTTCCAGGACCCCTACGCCTCGTTGAACCCGCGCTGGCGCGTGCGCGACATCATCGCCGAGCCCATCCGCGCCTTCGGCCTCATCCAGGGCAAGCAGGCGCAGCTGAAGCGGGTGGGGGAACTGCTGACGCAGGTCGGGCTCAACCCGCTGGACGGCGAGAAGTTCCCGCATGAATTCTCCGGCGGGCAGCGGCAGCGCATCTCCATCGCCCGCGCCCTGTCGTCCAACCCCGAATTCCTGGTGTGCGACGAGCCGACCTCGGCGCTCGATGTCTCGGTGCAGGCGCAGATCCTCAACCTGATGAAGGAGCTGCAGCAGCGGCTGGGGCTGACCTACCTGTTCATCTCGCACAACCTTGCGGTGGTGCGGCAGGTCAGCGACCGGGTGGGGGTGATGTACCTGGGCAAGGTGGTGGAGCTGGCGCCGAGCGAGACGCTGTTCGCCAGCCCGCGCCACCCCTACACCCGCGCGCTGATGGAGGCGATCCCCGACCTGGAGATGACGGGCCGCACCCGCATCCCCGTCGGCGGCGAGGTGCCCAGCCCGATCAGCCCGCCGCCGGGCTGCACCTTCCACCCGCGCTGCCCGCTGGCCAATGCACGCTGCCGGGCCGAGGTGCCGGCCATGCTGCCCGCCCGCGGCACGCCCGGCACCGTGGTCGCCTGCCACGCGGTGGAGGAGGGGCGCGATCAGCCTCTTTCGAGGACGGAGACGTAGTTCGCCACCGCGGCGCCGCCCATGTTGAACACGCCCGCGACCTCGGCGCGGGGCAGCTGCATGTCGCCGGCCTCGCCGCACAGCTGCATGGCGGCCAGGGCGTGCATGGACACCCCGGTGGCGCCGATCGGGTGGCCCTTGGACTTCAGCCCGCCGGAGCGGTTGACCGGCAGCCGGCCGTCGCGCTGCGTCCAGCCCTCCAGCGCCGCCCGCGCGCCCTGGCCCTCGGGCGCCAGGCCCATCGCCTCGTACTCGATCAGCTCGGCGATGGTGAAGCAGTCGTGCACCTCGGCGAAGGACAGGTCGGCCAGCTTCAGCTCGGCGTCCGACAGGGCGCGGGCCCAGGCCTCGCGCGCGCCCTCGAAGCGGGTGATGTCGCGGCTGGCGATGGGCAGGAAGTCGTTCACCTGCGCGGTGGCGCGGAAGCGCACGGCGCGGCGGGCCGCCTGCGCCACGTCGCCCTCGGCGATCACCAGCGCCGCGGCGCCGTCGCTGACCAGCGAGCAGTCGGTGCGCTTCAGGGGCCGCGCGACGAAGGGGTTCTTGTCGCTCTCGGCGCGGCAGAACTCGTAGCCCAGGTCCTTGCGCATCTGGGCGAAGGGGTTGTCCACCCCGTTGCGGTGGTTCTTGGCGGCGATGGCGGCCAGGGCGTCCGATTGGTCGCCGTGCTTCTGGAAATACGCCTCGGCGATGCGGGCGAAGACGCCGGCGAAGCCCGCCTCGATGCCCGCCTCGCCCTTCAGGTAGGAGGCGGAGAGCAGGATCTCCCCGACGCGCTGGCCGGAGACGGCGGTCATCTTCTCCACCCCCACCACCAGGGTGATGCGGCCGCGCTTGGCGCCCAGGAAGTCCAGCGCGCCGTGGATGGCGGCGGAGCCGGTGGCGCAGGCGTTCTCCAGCCGGGTGGCGGGCTTGAAGCGAAGCTCCGGCACCGCCTGGAACACCAGGGAGGACGGGAAATCCTGCTGCTGGAAGCCGGCGTTGAACGAGCCGAGGAAGACCGCGTCCACCTCCTGCGGCTCGATGCCCGCGTCGGCGATGGCCTGGCGCGCCACCAGGGCGATCAGCGCCTCGGTGTCGGGCGCCTCCTCCAGCTTGCCGAAGCGGCTGTGCGCCCAGCCGATGATGGCGGCGTCGTGTCGGGCCATGGGATGCGTCCTCCGGTGCGGCCGGCACGATACCAGCCCGCGCCCCGCCGCCGGAAGGGGTGTGGCAGATGGGCAACAGGTGACGCGCCTGTCATCTGATGCGCCGGTGGAAGGGGATTGAAGCGGCGCGGGCCCGTCCCATTTCCGGCGTGTCAGGGATGGCTCGGCCACCCTGGCAGCTTTGCCTTCCTCAACCTTGCCTCGGGCCGCCTCTCCGGAGGCGGCCCATTTTTTTTGCTCAGGTCCCGGCGGGCAGCAAGAGGGAGACGGCGGCCTGGGCGGCGATGCCCTCGCCGCGGCCGGTGAAGCCCAGGCGCTCGCTGGTGGTCGCCTTCACCCCCACCCGGCCTTCGGGCACGCCCAGCAGCGCGGACAGGCGCGCGATCATCGCGGGCGCGTGCGGGGTGATCTTGGGCTGCTCGCAGATCAGGGTGACGTCGGCGTTCACCAGCGTGCCGCCGCGCGCGGCGATGCGCCCGGCGGCGTGGCGCAGGAAGCGGGCGCTGTCGGCGTCCTTCCACTGGGCCTCGCTGGGCGGGAAGTGGCGGCCGATGTCGCCTTCCGCCAGGGCGCCGTAGATGGCGTCGCACAGGGCGTGGATGCCCACGTCGGCGTCCGAATGGCCGTCCAGGCCCAGCGCGTGCGGCACCATCACGCCGCACAGCACCAGCGGGCGGCCGGGCACCAGCCGGTGCACGTCGAAGCCCAGGCCGGTGCGCGGCCACATCGGGGGGGTCATCAGCGCCTCCATGCGCGCGAGGTCCTCGGGGAAGGTGATCTTCACGTTGGCCTCGTGGCCCGGCACCAGCGCCACCGGCTGGCCGGCCCATTCCAGCAACTGGGCGTCGTCCGTCGCCTCGCCGGCGGCGGCGCGATGCGCGGCCAGCAGCACGGGAAAGCGGAAGGCCTGCGGGGTCTGGGCGCGGAACAGGCCGTCGCGCGGCACCGTGCCGCCGCCGGCGCGCTTCAGCGTGTCGCTCACCGGCTGGGCCGGGATGGCGCCGGGGTGCTGCGCCAGCGCCGCCAGCAGCGCGGGCAGGGTGCCGGGAGGAACCAGCGGGCGGGCGCCGTCATGCACCAGCACGATGTCCGGCGCCTCGCCCTCCAGCGCCTCCAGGCCGCGGCGCACGCTCTCCTGCCGGGTGGCGCCGCCGGCCACCGGCGGCCGGTGCGGCAGCCCGTCCAGGATGGACGCCACCCGCGCTTCCTCGCCCGGCGCGCAGACGGGCAGCAGGGTGGCGACGTGCCCGCCGGCCAGCAGCGCCTCGGCGGCGTGGCGCAGCACCGGCCGGCCGGCCAGCAGCGCGTATTGCTTGGGTTCGGCCGCGCCGAAGCGCGCGCCGCGGCCCGCGGCGAGGAGGAGGGCGGCGATGCTCATGCGCCGCCCGTCCTGACGCACAATGCCCGTTCCGGCAAGCGTGGACGCGGCGCGCCAATCCGCGTAGAGGTGCCCAAATGATGGGCAACCCGCTGAAACCGATCGAGCTCGCCCCGGGCGTGCGCATCGAGACGCCGGTGGTGCTGGCGCCGATGTCCGGCGTGACCGACCTGCCCTTCCGCCGCCTGGCGCGGGCGGAGGGCACCGGGCTGGTGGTCAGCGAGATGATCGCCTCCACCGCCATGATCCGCGAGAACCGGCAGAGCCTGAAGATGGCCGAGGTCGAGGGCTTCGGCGCCCCGTCCTCCGTGCAGCTCGCGGGCTGCGAGCCCGCGGTGATGGCCGATGCGGCGCGGCTGGTGGTGGATCGCGGCGCGGCCATCGTGGACATCAACTTCGGCTGCCCGGTGAAGAAGGTGGCGGTGGGGCAGAGCGCGGGCTCCGCGCTGATGCGCGACGAGCCCCGCGCGGCCGCCATCCTGGCGGCGGTGGTCCGGGCGGTGCCGGTGCCGGTGACGCTGAAGATGCGCATGGGCTGGGACCACAACAGCCTGAACGCGCCGCGCCTCGCGCGCATTGCCCAGGAATGCGGCATCCGGCTGGTGACGGTGCATGGCCGCACCCGCCAGCAGCTCTACACCGGCACCGCGAACTGGGACTTCATCCGCGAGGTGAAGGAGGCTGTCGCCATCCCGGTCATCGCCAATGGCGACATCGTGGAGGTCGAGCACGCCGCGGAGGCGCTGCGGCGCTCGGGCGCCGATGGCGTGATGATCGGCCGCGGCTGCTACGGCCGGCCCTGGTTTCCCCGCCAGGTGGCGCGCTTCCTGCGCGAGGGCGTGCGCGAGCCCGACCCGTCGCTGGAGCAGCAGATGGGCATCCTGCTGGCGCATCACCGCGCCATGCTGGACCACCACGGCGAGAGCACGGGGCTGCGGATGGCCCGCAAGCACGTCGCCTGGTACTCGCGCGGGCTGCCCGGTTCGGCGGAGTTCCGCGCCCGCGTCAACACGCTGGAAACCCCGCAGGCGGTGGAGGACGCGGTGCGCCGCTTCTACGCGCCGCTGATCGAGCGCGGCGTGGAGGCGGTGCGCGACGCCTTCCGGGAGGCGGCGTGATGGCCCTGGCCGCCGAGGGCGTGATCTCCCGCATGCTGCGCCGCCCGCGGGCGGCGCCTGCGCCCGAGGCCGCCGCGGTGCTGGCCGCCCTGCCGCTGCCCGCCGTGGTGCTGGACGCGGAGAACCGCTTCCGCCTCGCCAACCCGGCGGCGGAGATCTTCTTCCAGCTCTCGCAGACCAGCCTGCAGGGGCTGGCCCTGGCCGAGCTGCTGCCGCCGGACAACCGCCTGTTCGCCCTGCTGCACCAGGTGCGCCACTCGGAAAGCCCGGTGGCAGACCACGACCTGGCGCTGGAATCGCCGCGGCTGCACCGCTCGGGCGTCTCGGCGCACGGTGCGCCGCTGAGCGAGCACCCGGGCCACGTGGTGCTGACGCTGCAGGACGGCTCGACGGCGGCGATGCTGGACCGGCAGCTGCACTTCCAGGGCGCAGCGCGCGGCGCCACCGCCATGGCGGCGATGCTGGCGCACGAGGTGAAGAACCCGCTTTCGGGCATCCGCGGCGCGGCGCAATTGCTGGAGCAGGGCGCGGCGGAAGGCGACCGCGAGCTGTGCGTGCTCATCCAGGAGGAGACGGACCGCATCCGCAACCTGGTGGACCGCATGGAGATGTTCGGCGACCGGCCGATCGAGCCGCGCGCCGTCAACATCCATTCCGTGCTGGACCACGTGAAGCGGGTGGCACAGAGCGGCTTCGCCGCCCACCTGCGGGTGGTGGAGGAATACGACCCCTCGCTGCCCAGCGTGTGGGGCGACCGCGACCAGCTGGTCCAGATCCTGCTGAACCTGGTGAAGAACGCCGCCGAGGCGGTGGACCCGCGCGACGGCGAGATCCAGCTCGTCACCGCCTATCACCACGGGGTGCGCATCGCCGTGCCCGGCAGCAGCGAGCGCGTGCACCTGCCGCTGACGGTGATGGTGCGCGACAACGGCCCCGGCATCCCCGAGCCGTTGCGCGCGACCCTGTTCGAACCCTTCGTGACCACCAAGAAGGGCGGGCAGGGGCTGGGCCTGGCCCTGGTGGCCAAGCTGGTGAGCAACCATGGCGGGCTGATCGAGTGCGACAGCCGGCCCGGCCGCACGACCTTCCGCCTCTCGTTGCCGGGCGCCCCGGCCGGGGCGGCGCCGGAGAACGACGAATGAGCGACCAACGCACCGTCCTGATCGCCGACGACGACCGCGCGATCCGCACCGTGCTGTCCCAGGCGCTGCAGCGCGCCGGCTACAACGTGCGCGCCACCTCCTCCGCCTCCACGCTGTGGCGCTGGGTGGAGGATGGCGAGGGCGACCTGGTGGTGACCGACGTGGTGATGCCCGACGAGAACGGGCTGGACTTGCTGCCGCGCATGAAGCGCGTGCGCCCCGACCTGCGCGTGGTGGTGATGAGCGCGCAGAGCACCTTCACCACCGCGGTGAAGGCCGCCCAGCGCGGTGCCTTCGAATACCTGCCCAAGCCCTTCGACCTGAAGGAGCTGCTGGGCGTGGTGGAGCGCGCCCTGGCCGCGCCCGCGAAGTCCGCCGCGGCGGAGGAGGATGCGGAGGGTGAGCGCCTGCCGCTGGTCGGCCGCTCCCCGGCGATGCAGGAGATCTACCGCACGGTGGCGCGGCTCACCACCGCCGACCTGACGGTGATGGTGACGGGCGAGAGCGGCACCGGCAAGGAACTGGTGGCGCGCGCCCTGCACGACTACGGCCGCCGCCGCAGCGGTCCGTTCGTGGCCATCAACATGGCCGCCATCCCGCGCGAACTGATCGAGAGCGAGCTGTTCGGCCACGAGCGCGGCGCCTTCACCGGCGCGCTGACGCGCGGCATCGGCCGCTTCGAGCAGGCGGCCGGCGGCACCCTTTTCCTGGACGAGATCGGCGACATGCCGCCCGAGGCGCAGACGCGCCTGCTGCGCGTGCTGCAGGAGGGCGAGTTCACCACGGTGGGCGGCCGCAGCCCGATCAAGGCCAATGTGCGCATCGTCGCCGCCACCCACCGGGACCTGCGCGCCTCCATCCGCGCCGGGCTGTTCCGCGAGGACCTGTTCTACCGCCTCAACGTGGTGCCCATCCGCCTGCCGCCCCTGCGCGAGCGCACGGAGGACATCCCCCTGCTGGCGCGCCACTTCCTGGAGCGCGCCCGCGCCTCCGGCCTGCCCGGCAAGACCCTGACGGCGGAGGCGATGGAGCGGCTGAAGCGCCACGCCTGGCCCGGCAACGCGCGCGAGCTGGAGAACCTGATGCGCCGCCTCGCTGCGCTGTACCCGCAGGAGGTGATCGGCGAGGAGGCGGTGGCGGCCGAGTTGACGGAGGCCGAGGCTCCCGCCGACCCCGCCGCGCCGCGCGGCACCGAGACGCTGGAGCAGGCGGTGGAGCGCCACCTGAAGGCCTTCATGGCCGCGCACAAGGACGGCATGCCCATCCGCGACCTGCACGACCGCGTGATCTCCGAAGTGGAGCGGCCGCTGCTGCGGCTGGCGCTCTCCGCCACGCGGGGCAACCAGATCAAGGCGGCGGCAATGCTGGGGCTGAACCGCAACACGCTGCGCAAGAAGCTGAAGGATCTGGAGCTGCCGGTGGTGCGGGGCCTGGCCTGATGCCCAAGGCGCGCGTGCCGTTCCTGCGGCGCGTGTCGGACATGCTGCTGGGGCGCGGGGTGACGCTGGGGCTGGCCATCGGCGCCCTGTTCATGGGCGTGGCCACCTTCGTGCTGCTGAGCGACGGCTCGCCGCTGGGGCCCACCCGGCCGGGGCAGGTTGTCGGCATCGTGCTGGTAAACCTGGCCGTCATCCTGCTGCTGGTCGCCAGCCTGGCCGGGCGGCTGGTGCGGGTGTGGGTGGAGCGGCGGCGGGGCGCGGCCGGGTCGCGGCTGCACACGCGGCTGGTGCTGCTGTTCTCCGTCGTCGCCGTGGTGCCGGCCATGCTGATGGCCGGCTTCGCGGCGCTGTTCTTCAACCTGGGCATCCAGGCCTGGTTCAGCGACCGCGTGCGCACCGCGCTGGAAGCCTCCCTCAGTGCCTCGCGCGCCTACCTGGAGGAGCACCAGAACAACATCCGCGCCGACGCGCTGGCCATGGCGAACGACCTCAACCGCGCCACCGTGCTGCTGCCCGACCAGTCGCTCGCCTTCGCGCGGGTGGTGGCGACCCAGGCCGGCATCCGCGGGCTGACCGAGGCGGTGGTGTTCGAGCCCATCCTGGGCCGCATCGTGGCGCATGCGGGGATGACGGCGCAGTTCACCCTCTCGCCGCCGCCCGCCTGGGCCATCGAGACGGCGAAGGAGGGCGAGGTCGCGGTGGTGACGGGCGACGAGGAGGGGCGGGTGCGCGCCGTCATCGCCCTGGCCCAGCCCTCGGGCCTGCTGATGATGATTGGCCGGCCGGTGGACGGCTCGGTGCTGGAGCACATGCAGCGCACGGAGGCGGCGGTCACGGCGTATCAGGCGCTGGACCGCAACCGCGAGGGGCTGCAGGTCACCTTCGTGCTGATCTTCGCCATCGGCGCGCTGCTGGTGCTGCTGGCCGCGGTGCTGATCGGGCTGCTGCTGGCCAACCAGCTGGCCGGCCCCATCTCGCGCCTGATCACCGCGGCGGAGCGGGTGCGCGGCGGCGACCTGAGCGTGCGGGTGGAGGAGGGCGACGCCGACGACGAGGTCGGCAGCCTGTCGCGCGCCTTCAACCGCATGACCAACCAGCTGGCCGCCCAGCGCTCCGAGCTGATGGAGGCCTACCGGCAGATCGAGGAGCGGCAGGTGTTCACCGAGGCGGTGCTGGGCGGCGTCTCGGCTGGCGTGATCGGGCTGGACGCGGAGAAGCGCATCAACCTGCCCAACCGCTCGGCCTCGCAGCTGCTGGGGCTGGACCTGGAGGGGGCGCTGGGCCGGCCGCTGGCGGAGCTGGTGCCGGAATTCGCGCCGCTGCTGGCCGGGACCGGCGGCACCCGCGAGATCAAGGTGGGCCCGCCCACGGAGCGGCGCACCTTGCTGGCGCGGCTGTCGCCGGAGATGGAGGGCGGCTGGGTGCTGACCTTCGACGACATCTCCGCCCTGCTGGTGGCGCAGCGCCAAGCCGCCTGGGCCGACGTGGCCCGGCGCATCGCGCACGAGATCAAGAACCCGCTGACCCCCATCCAGCTCAGCGCGGAGCGGCTGAAGCGCCGCTACCTCAAGCAGATCACCGACGACCCCGACACCTTCCGCGCCTGCACCGACACCATCGTGCGCCAGGTGGGCGACATCGGCCGCATGGTGGACGAGTTCAGCGCCTTCGCCCGCATGCCGCAGCCGGTGATGCGCCCGGAGGAGCTGGGCCGGCTGGTGCGCGAGGCGTTGGTGCTGCAGCAGGCGGCGCGGCCGGAGATCGCCTTCGAGACGCGGCTGCCGCCGCTGGAGGTGCACGCGCTGTGCGACCGCCGGCTGATGACCCAGGCGCTGACCAACCTGGTGCAGAACGCCGCCGACGCCATCGCCATGCGCGCGGCGCAGGAGGAGGCGCCGGCCCACCCGCTGGGCCGCATCCGGGTGGCGCTGGAGATGGCCGGCGGGATGATCTGCGTCTCGGTGGAGGATGACGGGGTGGGGCTGCCGGAAGGCGAGGAGCGGGAACGCTTGACGGAACCCTACGTGACGCACAAGACGAAGGGTACGGGGCTGGGGCTGGCGATCGTGAAGAAGATCATGGAAGACCATGGCGGCCGGGTGGCGTTGCGGGACGCGCCCGGCGGCCGCGGGGCGCGCGCGGAGCTGCTGCTGCCCGCGCGCCTGCCCGAGGCGGCGGTGATGGAACGCGAAGATGGCGCATGACATCCTGATCGTGGATGACGAGCCGGACATCCGCTCGCTCATCGACGGCATCCTCAGCGACGAGGGCTATGAGACGCGGCAGGCCGCCAGCAGCGACGCTGCGCTGGCGCATTTCCGCCAGCGCCGCCCCTCCCTGGTGATCCTCGACATCTGGCTGGCGAATTCCCGGCTGGACGGGCTGGGCATCCTGGACGCCATGCACCGCGAGGAGCCGCAGGTGCCCTGCGTGATGATCTCGGGCCACGGCACCATCGAGACGGCGGTGCAGGCGATCCAGAACGGCGCCTACGACTTCATCGAGAAGCCGTTCAAGAGCGACCGTCTGCTGCTGATCGTGCAGCGCGCGCTGGAGGCGGCGCGGCTGCGCCGCGAGGTGAGCGACCTGCGCCTGCGCGCGGGGGCGGAGACGGAGCTGGTCGGCGCCTCCTCCGCCATGGCGCAGATGCGCGCGGCGATCGAGAAGGTGGCGCCGACGAACTCGCGCGTGCTCATCTCCGGGCCCGCGGGCACCGGCAAGGAGGTGGCGGCGCGCATGCTGCACGCGCGCTCCCGCCGGGCCGACGGGCCCTTCGTCGCGCTGAACTGCGCCACGCTGAACCCTGCCAGCATCGAGACCGAGCTGTTCGGGGTGGAGCCGATGGGCGACGCGCCGCGCCGGGCCGGCGTGCTGGAGCGCGCGCATGGCGGCACGCTGCTGCTGGACGAGGTGGCGGACATGCCGCTGGAAACCCAGGGCAAGATCGTGCGCGCCCTGCAGGAGCAGGGCTTCGAGCGCATCGGCGGCGCGACGCGGGTGAAGGTGGACGTGCGCGTCATCGCCACCACCAACAAGGACCTGCAGGCGGAAATCGCCGCTGGCCGCTTCCGCGAGGACCTGTTCTACCGCCTGTCCGTCGTGCCGCTGCGCATGCCCGCCCTGCGGGAGCGGCGGGAGGACGTGCCCGCCCTGGCCCGGCACTTCATGGCCCGCAGCACGGAGGCCAGCGGCCTGCCGCGGCGCGAACTGGCGGAGGACACGCTGGCGGCGCTGCAGACCTATGACTGGCCCGGCAACGTGCGCCAGCTGCGCAACCTGGTGGACTGGCTGCTGATCATGGCGCCGGGCGATGCCGGCTCCATCCGCGCCGACGCCCTGCCGCCGGAGATCGTCGGCGCCGCGCCCGCCGTGCTGCGCCTGGACCGTTCCTCCGAGATCATGACGCTGCCGCTGCGCGAGGCGCGCGAGATGTTCGAGAAGCAGTACCTGGAGGCGCAGCTGATGCGCTTCGGCGGCAACATCAGCCGCACCGCCAACTTCGTGGGGATGGAGCGCTCCGCCCTGCACCGCAAGCTGAAGTTCCTCGGCGTGCAGGCCGAGGATCGCGCCGGGGGGAACGGGCCATGAGCAAGGTCGCCTACGTCAACGGCCGCTACGTCGCGCAGCGCGAGGCCAGCGTGAACGTGGAGGACCGCGGCTACCAGTTCGGCGACGGCATCTACGAGGTCATCCACGTCCATGCCGGGCGCTTCGTGGACGAGGCGCTGCACCTGGACCGGCTGGAGCGCTCCCTCCGGGAGATCCGCCTGCCGATGCCGATGCCGCGCGCCAGCCTGCGCGTGGTGCTGGAGGAGGTGGTGCGGCGCAACCGCGTCACCGAGGGGCTGGTCTACATGCAGGTGACGCGCGGCGTGGCCCGGCGCGACCACGCCTTCCCCACCCGGCCCGTGCCGCCCGCGTTGGTGGTGACGGCCAAGCGCACGCTGCCCTTCCCGAAGGCGGCCGAGGGCTGGACCGGCACGGCGGTGACGGTGCCCGACCAGCGCTGGGCGCGCTGCGACATCAAGACGGTGAACCTGCTGCCCAACGTGCTGGCCCGCCAGGCGGCGCGCGACCAGGGCGCCACCGAGGCCATCATGTTCGACCCCGCCACCGGCATGGTGCGCGAGGGCGCCTCCACCTCCGTCTGGATCGTCGATGCGCAGGGGGTGCTGCGCACCCGCCCGCTGGACCACGCCATCCTGCCCGGATGCACCCGCGCCGCGCTCATCGAGGAGCTGCGCGCCGAGGGCATCGCCTTCGAGGAGGGCGAGTACGGGCTGGATGTGCTGCGCGGGGCGCGTGAAATCTTCCTCACCAGCGCGACCTCCTTCGTGAAGCCGATGTTGCGGCTGGACGGCGCGCCGGTGGGCAACGGGCAGGTGGGACCGGTGGCCCGGCGCCTGTTCGACCTGTTCGCGCGGCGGGTGCAGGGCGGCCGCAATGCCGCCGCCTGAGGGCCGGGGGAGGCCCCGCTGCCTCCTGTTCGACTGGGACAACACGCTGGTGGATGGCTGGGCAGCCATCCAGCACGGGCTGAACGCCGCCTTCCGCCACTTCGCGATGCCGGAATGGGACCGCACGCAAGTGCTGGCCAACGTCCGCCGCTCCCTGCGCGAGTCCTTCCCGGAGATGTTCGGCGCGCGGTGGGAGGAGGCGCGGGACGTCTTCTACGCCGGCGTGCGCGCCTGCCACCTGGAGGTGCTGCGCCCGATGCCCGGTGTGCCGGCCATGCTGGCGGCGCTGGAGGGCTGGCCGATGGGCGTCGTGTCCAACAAGCAGGGGCCGCTGCTGCGGGCCGAGGCCGCCCATCTGGGCTGGCGCTTCGGCGCCCTGGTGGGCGCGGGCGACGCCGCCGCCGACAAGCCCGATGCCGCCCCCCTGCGCATGGCGCTGGCCGCGATGGGGCACGCGCCGGGGGCCGCCATCTGGTACGTGGGCGACACCGCGCTGGACATGCAGGCGGCACGCGCCGCCGGCTGCACCGCCGTGCTGCTGGGCGACGCGGCGCATGACGGCGGCGTCACGACCTGCGCGCCCGACCTGCATTTCCCGGACGCCCGCGCGCTTGCCGCGCATGTGGGAGCGCTGGACAAGGTGGCCTGAAAACCCGACATTCCGCCTTGCAGGTCGAGGCGGGCGCGTTCCGCGGGCGAGAGACAAGAGGAAGGGGGGCGCATGCCCGAAAAGTCCCAGAACGTTCAGGACGTGTTCCTGAACCACGTGCGCAAGAGCAAGACGCCGGTGACGGTGTTCCTGGTGAACGGGGTGAAGCTGCAGGGCATCATCACCTGGTTCGACAACTTCTCCGTGCTGCTGCGCCGGGATGGCCACACCCAGCTGGTGTACAAGCACGCCATCAGCACGGTGATGCCCGGCGCGCCCATCATGCTGTTCGACCCGCAGGCGGCGGGCGCCGCCGCCGGGCAGGGGGCCGCCGCCGGCGAGCCGCGCCCGGTGCGCGAGAGCACGCTGACCATGAACCGGGAGCCCGCCCCTGCCCGGGACGAGTGAGGACACCCAGGCGCAGCCCATGCGCTGCGCCGTGGTGCTGCCCTATGAGCGCAGCCAGCGCGGCAACGTGCTGGAATTCGCCCCGCGCGAGGCCATGCCCCGCGCCGCCGAGGCGCGGCTGGCCGAGGCAGTGGGCCTCGCCGCCTCCATCGGCGTCACCATCGTTCACGAGGCGATCCACCCGCTGCGCCAGCGCCGCCCCTCCACCCTGCTGGGCGAGGGGCAGGTGGCGATGGTCAAGGCCGCCATCGAGGAGCAGCAGGCCGGGCTGGTGGTGGTGGACGCGGCGCTGACCCCGGTGCAGCAGCGCAACCTGGAGCGCGCATGGGGCGTGAAGGTCATCGACCGCACCGGCTTGATCCTGGAGATCTTCGGCGAGCGCGCGCGCACGCGCGAGGGCACGCTGCAGGTGGAACTCGCGCACCTGGAATACCAGCGCACCCGCCTCGTGCGTTCCTGGACGCACCTGGAGCGGCAGCGCGGCGGCTTCGGCTTCCTGGGCGGGCCGGGCGAATCCCAGATCGAGATTGACCGCCGGCTGATCGGCGAGCGCATCGTCAAGCTGAAGCGCGAGCTGGAGCAGGTGCGCCGCACCCGCGGACTGCACCGCAAGGCGCGCGAGCGCGTGCCCTACCCGGTGATCGCTCTGGTGGGCTACACCAATGCCGGCAAGTCCACGCTGTTCAATGCGCTGACCGGCGCCGGCGTCTACGCCCGCGACCAGCTCTTCGCCACGCTGGACCCGACGATGCGCGAGATCGCGCTGCCCTCCGGCCGGCAGGCGATTTTGAGCGACACGGTGGGCTTCATTTCCGAGCTGCCGACGCAGCTGATCGAGGCCTTCCGCGCGACGCTGGAGGAGGTGGCGAGCGCCGACATCATCCTGCACGTGCGCGACGCCGCCCACCCGGACAGCGCGGCGCAGAAGCAGGATGTGGTGACGGTGCTGGACGGGCTGGCCGAAGGCCCGAACGCCGCGCTGGACCCCGGCTGGCGCGGCCGCACCATCGAGGTGCTGAACAAGGCCGACCTGTTCGGCGGGCCGGAGGCCGTGGCCGCGCGCGCGGAGGGCGCCATCGCCATCTCGGCGCTGACCGGCGAGGGGATGGAGACGCTGCTGGCCGCGCTCGATGAGCGCCTGGCCGCCGGCATGGTGGAGCGCGACTACCTGCTGGGCCCCGAGGATGGCGCGCGCCTCGCCTGGCTGTACCGCCACGGCGAGGTGGTGGCGCGCACCGATGGCGAGGACGGCATCCGCCTGACCGCCCGGCTGTCCCCGGCGGATCACGCGCGCTTCGCGCAGCTGCCGCGGTGAGGATCACGGCCGGGCAGGCGGCCCAGGTCGCCGCCCTGCTGCGCGAGGCGGCGCGGCTGGAAGTCCTGCCGCGCTTCCGCCGCCTCGCCGCCGGGGAGGTCCGCACCAAGTCCAGCGCCTTCGACCTCGTCACCGAGGCCGACGAGGCCGCGGAGCGCCGGCTGACCGCCGGGCTGCGCGCGATCTTTCCCCAAGCGGCGATCCTGGGCGAGGAAGCCGCCGCTTCCGACCCGGCGGCGCTGCGGCTCCTGGACCGCGAAGGGCTGGCCTTCGTGCTGGACCCGGTGGACGGCACCGCGAACTTCGCCGCCGGGGCGCCGATGTTCGGGGTGATGGCCGCGGCGGTGTGGAATGGCGAGACGATCGGCGCCTGGATCCACGACCCGATGGGCGACGACACCGCGATCGCGCTGCGCGGCGAGGGGGCATGGATCGAGGCGCCCTCCGGCCACCGCGCCGATTGCCGGGTGGCGGCACCGGCGGAGGTCGGCGCCATGCTGGGCGCCGTGTCCTGGGGCTACATGGAAGCCGGGCGCAAGGCGCGGGTGTTGCCGGCTTTGGCGCGGCTGGGCGGCACGCTGAACTTCCGCTGCGCCGCGCATGAATACCGGCTGGCGGCCACGGGCGGGCTGCACCTCCTGGCCTACAACCGCCTGATGCCCTGGGACCACGCGGCGGGCGTGCTGCTGCATGCCGAGGCCGGTGGGTTCAGCGCGCAATTCGACCGCCGCGCCTATTCGCCGCGCGTGCACCAGGGCGGGCTGCTCTGCGCGCCCGACCGCGCTTGCTGGGACGCCGCGATAGACGCGCTTCAGCTGAGCTGAACGGCGAGGTCCACGAAGTCCGTCGCCACCCAGTCCCAGGGGTCTTCCGCCGTCAGGTCCACCGTCTGGCCCGGGCCGTGCTCGGTGGGGCGGGGGATGAAGGCGGTGCGCAGCCCGGCGGCGCGGGCGGCGCGCAGGTCGCCATTGTGGGCGGCGACCAGGCAGACCTCGTCGGGGCGCATCGCCAGCAATTCCGCGGTGCGGAGATAGGCTTCGGGCTGCGGCTTGTAGGCGCGCACCGGCTCGGCGCCCAGGATGGCGTCCCAGGGGATGCGGGCGCGCTTGGCCATGTTGGCCAGCAGCGCGATGTTGCCGTTGGACAGCGGCGCCAGGAAGAAGCGGCGCTTCAGCCGGTGCAGGCCAAGCAGCACGTCCGGCCAGGGGTCCAGCCGGTGCCAGGCGAGGTTCAGCTCATCGAGGTCGGCGGAAGCGATGCCGGTGATGCCGTGGTCGGCCAGCATCGCCTCCAGGTTCTCCCGGTGCAGCACGTCCAGCCGGGTGAAGGGGCGGCGGCCGGTGCGGCATTCCTCCATGGCCGGCTGGTAGCGGCGGCGCCAGGCATCGGCCAGCGCGAAGGGGTCGAGGTCGTCGCGGCCGATGGCGGAGAGGAACGGCGCAAGCTCGCGCGCGACGCCGGAGCGCCAGTCCACCACCGTGCCGAAGACGTCGAAGACGAGCGCCCTCATTCGCGCGCCCACTTCTTCTCGAACGCCCACACCTCGGGGAAGCCCATCAGCTCGCAGATGCGGGCGAAGCCGTAGGATTCGGCGGGCGGCATGCCGCTGTCGCGCAGGGTGGCGTAGGCATCCTCCAGCGCCTTCGCCACGGCCAGGAAGCCGACGGCGGGGTAGATGGCGATGGCGTAGCCCAGCTCCTTCAGGCGCGCCACCGGCAGGACGGGGGTGCGGCCGCCCTCCACCATGTTGGCCAGCAGCGGCTTGTCGATGGCCTTGCAGATGGCGGCCATCTCCGCCTCGCTTTCCGGGCTCTCGACGAAGACGATGTCGGCCCCGGCCTCGCCGTAGATGCGGCCGCGGCGGATGGCTTCCTCCAGCCCCAGGCTGGTGCGGGCATCGGTTCGGGCGACGATGAGGAAGTTGGGGTCGCGGCGCGCCTCGACCGCCACCTGGATCTTCAGCGCCATCTCCTCGGCGGGGATGACGCGGCGGCCGGGGGTGTGGCCGCATTTCTTCGGCACCTCCTGGTCCTCCAGCTGGATGCCGGTGATGCCCGCGGCCTCGTAGCCCATGACGGTGTGGCGCACGTTCAGCAGGCCGCCGTAACCTGTGTCGGCATCGGCGATGACGGGCGTCTTCGCCATGCGCGCGAAGGCGCCGGCGCGGCCCACCATGTCGCTGTAGGTGGCGATGCCGGCATCGGCCACGCCGAGATGCGAGGCCACGGTGCCGAAGCCGGTGACGTAGAGGCAGGGGAAGCCCATGCCATCCGCCACCTTGGTCGAGATCATGTCGAAGATGCCGGGGGCGACGACGAAGTCGCGCCGGTCGAAGCGGGCCTTGAGGGAGGCGTCAGCCATGATGGCTCCTTATTGCGGGGTGAGGTGGCCGGCGGCGCGCGCCGCGGCCCAGATGCGGTCCTCGCGCGCCATCGCCGCGCGGGTGGCGGCGGGGTCGCGCAGGTCGGGCTCGATGCCCATGGCGGCGAGGCGCGACTGGAAGGCGGGCTCGGCATAGGCGGCGGCGATGGCGCCGTGCAGCCGCTGCGCCACGGCGTCGGGCAGGGCGGCGGGGCCCAGCAGGGCTACCCAGCCGGCCAGGTCGAACTCGGCCACGCCTTGCTCCTGCACCGTGGGCACGTCGGGGAAGAAGGGGGTGCGGGTGGCGGTGCTCACGGCGATGATGCGCGCGCGGCCGGTGGCCATGTGCGGGGTGGCGCTGGCGGTGCTGGTCCAGCCCAGCGGCAGGTGGCCGGCCACCACGTCGGTCATCAACTGCGAGCCGGCGCGGTAGGCGACATCCGGCAGCTCCACCCCCAGGCGGCGGGCGAATTCCTGGCCGATGAAGGAGGACAGCGCCTCCGTGCTGCCGGTGGACAGCGCGCGCGGGTTGGCGCGGGCATGGGCTGCCAGGCCGCGCACATCGGTGAAGGGCAGCGCGCTGGAGGCGGCCAGCACCATGGTGTTGCGCGCCAGCATCGCCACCGGGGAAAAATCGCGCAGCGGGTCGAAGGGCATCTGCGCCATCACGTGCTTGTTCATCACGTGGGTGGAGACGACGGCGCACAGCGTGGTGCCGTCGGGCTCGGCGCGGGCCACGGCCTCGCTGCCCACGACGCCGGCGCCACCGGCGCGGTTCTCCACCACGATGGGCTGCGCGCCCATGGCGGGGCGCAGCGCCTCGGCCAGCGCGCGGGCCAGGATGTCGGTGCCGCCGCCGGCCGCGTAGGGCACGATGATGCGGATGGGCCGCTGCGCCTGCGCGCGCGCGAGGCCGGGCAGCAGGATGGGCGTGGCGAGCAGGGCGCGGCGTCGCATGGGTTCGTTCCTCCTTCGCGCCATCCTTGCGCCCTGCGGCGGTGCTGCCAAGCTGGGGCCATGCGGGTTCAGGTGCTCGGCCTCGGATATGTCGGCCTGCCGGCGGCGGCGCTGCTGGCCGAGGCCGGCCACGCCGTGCGCGGGGTGGAGGCGGATGCGTCGCGCCGCGCGGCCATCGCCGAGGGCCGCTTCTTCGCCGATGACGAGGGGCTGCGCGCCATCCTGCGCCGCGTGCCGCTGGAGCTGGCTGCCGAGCCCGGCCCGGCGGAGGTCCACGTCATCGCCGTGCCGACGCCGCTGCGCGAGGACCGCACGCCCGAGCTGCGCTTCGTCCAAGCGGCGGCGGAGTCGCTGCTGGCTGTGCTGTCGCCGGGCGACCTGGTGCTGCTGGAAAGCACCGTGCCGGTGGGCGCCACCGCCGCCCTGGCCGCCGCGCTGCCCGGCGCCGAGGTGGCCCATGCGCCGGAGCGCGTGCTGCCCGGCAACATCCTGGCGGAGCTGCGCCGCAACCCGCGCATCGTCGGCGGCGTCACGCCGCGCGCCGCCGCCCGCGCCCGCGCCTTCTACGAATCCTTCGTCGAGGGGGAGGTGACGGAGACCGACGCCGCCAGCGCCGAGATGGCCAAGCTGGTGGAGAACAGCTTCCGCGACGTGAACATCGGCTTCGCCAACGAGGTGGCGCTGCTGGCTGCGCGGCACGGGCTGGATGCGCACCACGTCATCGGCCTCGCCAACCGGCACCCGCGCGTGTCGGTGCTGCGGCCCGGGCCGGGGGTGGGCGGGCATTGCATCGCGCTGGACCCGTGGTTCCTGGCGCATGGCGCCGGCGACGCCGCGCGCCTGATCCCCGCCGCGCGCGCGGTGGACGCGGCGACGCGCGCGCATTGGCTGGAGGCGGCCTCGGCGCTGTGCGCCGCCGGGATGGGCGTGTCCTGCCTGGGCCTGGCCTACAAGGCCGACGTGGCCGACCTGCGGGAAAGCCCGGCGCTGTGGATCGCCGGCGAACTCACGCGCCGCCACCCCGGCCAGGTGCGCTGCGTGGAGCCGATGCTGGAGCGCTTGCCGGATGGCCTCCTCGCGTCCACGCTCGACGCCGCGCTGGCGGGGGCCGACGCGCTGCTGCTGCTGGTGGACCACGCGCCCTTCCGCGCCGTGCCGCCGGAGGCGCGGCGCGGCAAGGTGGTGCTGGACCCCCGCGGCGCCTGGAGGGACGCATGAACGCCGAAAGCCACGCCGCCATCACCGCCTGCGTGCAGCTCTACCTGGACGGTCTGCATGAGGGCGACGCGGAGAAGATCGCCGCCGCCTTCCACCCCTGCGCCCACCTGTATTCCGTGGCCGAGGACGGCGGCGTGACCGACGTGCCGCGCGCGGAGTGGCTGGAGCGCGTGCGCAACCGCCCCTCGCCCGCGGCCAGCGGGATGGCGCGGCACGACCGCATCCTGGCGGTGGACCAGAACGGGCCGGATGCCGCCTGCGTGAAGCTGGAATGCGCCCTGCCGCCGCGCTTCTTCACCGACTACCTGCTGCTGCTGCGCGTGGCCGATGGCTGGCGCATCGTCGCCAAGTCCTTCCACACGGAGCTGCGGTGACGCGCGTCATCGTCGTCGGCGCCGGCATCGTCGGCCTCTGCGTCGCCTGGCATTTGGCACGCGGCGGCGCGGCGGTGACGGTGCTGGACCGCATCGCGCCCGGCGAGGGGACCAGCGCCGGCAATGCGGGCGCGATCTCGCAGGGGTCGGTCGCGCCGCTGGCGATGCCGGGGGTGCTGCGGCAGGTGCCGGGCATGCTGCTGGACCGCAAGGGCGCGCTGACGGTGCCGGCCCGCGCTTGGCCGGCGGCGCTGCCGTGGCTGTGGCGCTTCGTGCTGGCGGCCCGGCCGGTGGAGGTGGAGCGGATCGCCGCCGGCATGGCCCAGCTGCTGGACGGCGCCGAGCAGCGCCACCGCGACATCCTGCGCGCCGAGGGCGCGGAGGATCTGCTGCGCGACGAGGGGCAGTTGTACCTCTACCGCGACGCCGCGCAGCTGGCGAAGGACGACGCCGCCTGGGCGCTGCGCCGCCGCCATGGCCAGCGGGCCGAAGTGCTGGACCGCGCGGGCATCGAGGCGCTGGAAGGCGGGATCGCCCCCGCC
This sequence comes from Sabulicella flocculans, assembly GCF_045449635.1. NCBI lineage: Bacteria > Pseudomonadati > Pseudomonadota > Alphaproteobacteria > Acetobacterales > Acetobacteraceae > Sabulicella > Sabulicella flocculans. Next base: position 225,306 of record NZ_JBJJBR010000002.1, read on the forward strand.
TACCGGATCGGCGTGTTCCTGCCCGAGCAAGGGCACGTGGTGAACCCGCTGCGCCATGCCCGCGTCGTGGCGCGCGGGGTGGAGCGGATGGGCGGGACCATCCGCCGCGCCGAGGTGTCGGCGCTGCTGCGGGAGAACGGGCGGGTGACCGGCGTGCGCGCGGGCGGCGAGACGCTGCGCGCCGATGCCGTGGTGGTGGCGGCGGGCGCCTGGTCGGCACGGCTGCTGCGGCCCCTGGGGCTGCGCGTGCCCCTGGCGGCGCAGCGCGGCTATCACGTCATGATCCCCGAGCCGAGGGCGATGCCCCGGCGGCCGCTGGTGCCGGCGGACCGCAAGGCCTTCATCACGCCGATGGAGGAGGGCCTGCGGGTGGCCGGCACGGTGGAGATCGCCGATGCCGACGCCCCGCCCAGCCCGGAGCGTGCGGCCCTGCTGCTGGAGGACCTGCGCGGCGTGCTGCCCGCCGCGCGGCTGGACTCGGCCCGGCCCTTCTGGATGGGCCAGCGCCCCTGCCTGCCCGACACCCTGCCGGTGATGGGTGAGGCCAAGGCCGTGCCCGGGCTGTGGTGCTGCTTCGGGCATGGCCACCTGGGGCTGACGGCCTCGGCGCCCGCCGGCGCGCTGCTGGCGCGCGCCATGCTGGGGCCGCCGGCCAATGCCGGGCTGGAACCCTTCGCCGTGGAACGCTTCGGGTGAGGCCCACCGCGCGCGAGCTGGCGCGGCGCATCCTGGCGCTGGCCGCCCCCACCACGCTGCTGAGCGCCCTGCAGGTGGTGGCGCTGCTGGTGGAAACGTGGCTGGCCGCGCGCCAGGGCCGCTACGCCCTGGCCGGCTGGGCGGTGGTGCTGCCCTTCGCCCTGCTGCTGGGGCAGATGAGCGCGGGCGCCATGGGCGGCGGCGTGGTCAGCGCCATCGCCCGCGCGCTGGGCGCCGGCAAGCCGGAGGAAGCCGCGCGGCTGGCGCTGCACGCGCTGCTGATCGCGATGGGCTTCGCCACCGGCTTCGTGCTGCTGCTGGCGGTGTGGGGGCGGCCGGTGCTGACGGCCATCGGCGGCGCGGAAGCCGCGGCGGCCGGCGCGCCCTATGCGGCCTGGCTGTTCGGCGCCGGGGCGGTGCCGGCCTGGCTGGCGAACACGCTCGCCTCCATCCTGCGCGGCGGCGGCAAGCATGCGCTGGCGGCGCGGGTGCTGAATGGCTGCTGGATCGCCTATCCGCCGCTGGGCTGGCTGCTGGCCGAGCCGCTGGGCCTGGGCCTGCCGGGGCTGGGCATGGCCTTCGCCGCCTGCTTCTGGGTGGGCGCGCTGGCGATGGGCGTCGTGGTGGCCTCCGGCGCGGCGGGCTTCCGGCCGGAGCTGCGGGCGCCGCTGCAATGGGCGCTGTTCCGGCGTATCCTGGCCGTGGGCGCCGTGGCCTGCGCGCTGGCGGCGGTGGCGAACCTCGCCACCATCCTGGTGACGGCGCGGCTGGCCGCCCATGGCGCGGCGGCGGTGGCGGCCTATGGCGTCTCGGCGCGGCTGGAATTCATGATGATCCCGCTGGCCTTCGGCGTCGGCTCGGCGCTGACGGCGCTGGTGGGGCGCGCGGTGGGGCAGGGCGACTGGGAGACGGCGCGCCGCACCGCCTGGGTGGGCGGCGGCATGGCCTTCGCGGCATGCAGCGCGGTGGGGCTGCTGGTGGCGGCCTTCCCGCTGCCATTCGCGCGCGTCTTCGCTTCGGATGAGGAGGTGGCGCTGATCGCCGCCGGGGCGCTGCGGATCATCGGGCCGGCCTTCGGCGGCTTCGGGCTGGGGATGGCAATGTATTTCGCCGCCATGGGGGCCGGGCGCATGGGCTGGCCGGTGGCGGCCGGGCTGGCGCGGCTGGGCATCGCGGTGGGCGGCGGCTGGTGGCTGGCCGATGCGCTGGGCTGGGGGATGCCGGGGCAGTTCCTGGCGGTGGCGCTGGGCATCACCGCCTATGGGCTGCTGGCGGCCTCGGCGGTGCGGCCGGGGGTGTGGCGGTAGGTCAGGGGGCCGGCGGCTCGCCCTGGACGGGTTCGGCGCCCATGCCCTCCAGCATGGCGGTGATGGCGGCGGCGGCTTCGGACACCGCCGCGGCGTCGGTGCCCTTGGCGACCAGCGCCACGCCGCCGCCGTTGAAGCCCCCCGGCCCGTGGCTGCGGTAGAAGGGGTAGGAGCCGATATCCAGCGCCGGGAAGCGCGCCTGCACCGCTTCAAGGCCCGCGGCGATGTTGCCCTCGAAGACGCCCAGCGCGTGGACGGTGGCGGAGGTGACGGGCGTGCCGCGCGCGAGCGTCGGCGCCACCGCCTCGAACATCGCCTGCATGATGCGCGGCACGCCGGCCATGACGTGGACATTGCCCATGGTGAAGCCGGGCGCGGAGGTCATCGCCGTCTCGATCGGCGTGGCGCCCTCGGGCAGGGTGGCCATGCGCAGGCGGGCGGCGTTGAACTCCACCGGCGGGTCGCGGCGGGCGTAGTCGGCTGCCATCTTGGCGCGGCTCGGCTCGTGCACCACCCAGGGCACGCCGAAGGCGGCGGCGACGCATTCGCTGGTGATGTCGTCATGCGTCGGCCCGATGCCGCCGGTGGTGAAGACGTAGGTGAAGTTCGCCCGCACCTCGTTCAGCGTGGCGATGATGGTCTCGCGCACATCCGGGATCACGCGGGCCTCGCGCAGGGGGATGCCCAGCTCGCCGAGGCGCTGGGCCAGGAATTGCAGGTTGGCGTCCCTGGTGCGCCCCGAGAGCACCTCGTTGCCGATGATGAGCAGGCAGGCGGTGGGGTTCATCGGCTTGTCCTCACAGGAAGTCGCGCAGCAGGGGAATCAGCGGGATGTCGGCCGGCGGCATCGGGTAGTCGCCCAGGCGCTCCGGCGCCACCCAGGCCAGTTCCTGGCCTTCGCGGGGCGTCGGGCGCCCCTCCCACTTGCGGCAGGCGAACAGCGGCATCAGCAGGTGGAAGCGCTCATAGGCGTGGGAGGCGAAGACCAGCGGCGCCAGGCAGGAATGCCAGGTGCCGATGCCCAGCTCCTCGCGCAGCTCGCGGATCAGCGCGGCCTCGGGCGTCTCGCCCTCGTGCAGCTTGCCGCCGGGGAACTCCCACAGGCCAGCCATCGGCTTGCCGGGCGGGCGGCGGGCCAGCAGCACCCGGCCCTCCACGTCCACCAGGGCGCAGGCCACCACCAGAAGCAGCGGCTTGGCGGCCGGGGCGGGGGCGGCGGCGCGCTCGTAGTAGGTGACGGGCATGGCGCGGTTGCGCGACAGGAAGGGCTCCTGCCCTTGGCCGTGCTCGCGGAAGCCCAGCGCCTCCAGCACGCGGCGCGAGGCGGCGTTGTCCGTCAGCGCCGAGGCGCGGAAGGCGGCGTGGCCGTGCGCGCGCGCCGCCCAGTCCAGCAGGGCGCCCGCGGCCTCGCGCGCGATTCCCTGGCCCCAGAAACGGCGGCCGACCCAGTAGCCCAGTTCCGGCGCCGCGCCTGCCTTGCGCGTCAGCCCGACGCAGCCGACCAGCGCGCCGTCCAGCGTGATGGCCAGGTGCCAGGCGTCCCCGGCCTCGTGCTGGCGGTGGGTGGCGGCGATCCACTCCTCGGCCAGTTCCTCGCGATAGGGAAAGGGGACGCGGGCCAGGTTGCCGGCCACCGAGTAGTCGTTCACCAGCCGCGTCATCGCCGCGGCGTCCGCCCGCCGCAGCGGGCGCAGCTCCAGCCGCTCCGTGCGGATCGGCAGCTCAGCTGCGGTAGCTGCCATTGATGTCCACGTAGCCATGCGTCAGGTCGCAGGTCCAGACCGTGGCCTTGCCGCGTCCCAGGCCGATGTCCACCGCGATCTCGACCTCTCGCCCCTTCATGTGGGCGACGACGGGGGCCTCGTCATAGCCTTCCACCGCCCCGCCCTTCTCGGCGATGCGCACCCCGCCCATGGAGACGGAAAGGAGGTCGCGGTCCGCCGGCTCGCCCGCCTTGCCCACCGCCATGACGACGCGGCCCCAGTTGGCGTCCTCGCCGGCCACCGCGGTCTTGACCAGGGGCGAGTTGGCGATGCTCATGGCGATGCGCCTGGCCGAGCGCGCGGAGGCGGCGCCCGTCACCTGCACGGTGATGAGCTTCTGCGCCCCCTCGCCGTCGCGCGCCACCATCAGGGCGAGGTCGTGCAGCACCTCCTCCAGCGCGCGGCGGAAGTCGCGCAGCAGGGCGGCGGCGCCCTCGGCGGGGATGCGGGGGTGCTTCGCCTGCCCGGTGGCGAACAGCAGCACGGTGTCGGAGGTGGAGGTGTCGCTGTCCACCGTGACGCAGTTGAAGCTGCGGTCGCACCCGGCCTTCAGCATGGATTGCAGGACGGGGGCGGGGATCTTCGCGTCGGTGGCGAGGAAGGAGAGCATGGTCGCCATGTCGGGCGCGATCATGCCGCTGCCCTTGGCGATGCCGCAGATCGTCACCTCCGCCTCGCCTATGCGCGCGGTGCGCGTGGCGGCCTTTGGGAAGGTGTCGGTGGTCATGATGGCGCGCGCGGCGGCTTCCCAGGCATCCGTTGCCAGCCCCTCGACGGCGCGGGGCAGGGCGGCCAGCAGGGTGTCGGTCGGCAGGCGCTCGCCGATGGTGCCGGTGGAGGCCAGGAAGACCTCCTTCGGCCGGCAGCCCAGCAGGGCGGCGGTGTCCCGGGCGGTGCGCTCGCAGGTCTCGCGCCCCGCCCTGCCGGTGAAGACGTTGGAGTTGCCGGCGTTCACCACCAGGGCGCGGGCCTTGCCGGCGGGCAGCGCGGCGCGGCACCAGTCCACCGGGGCGCCGGGGCACTTGTTGCGGGTGAACACGCCCGCCACCGCCGTGCCGGGGGCGAAGCGGAACACCGTCATGTCCTCGCGCCCCTTGTAGCGGATGCCGGCCGCCACCGAGGCGATCTCGACCCCCGCCACCGCCGGCATCGCCGGCAGGGGCAGCGCGAGGGGGGAGGGGGGGTGGGCCATCAGGCCACCGCCTTGCCCAGGGCCGCCATCAGCGTCTCCACCGCCTTGCGCGTCGGCTCGTCGGTGATGGCGCCGGCGTCGTCGAAGCGCCCGCCCGCCCCCTGCACGAACACGCCCGGCGGCGGCAGCACCTGCCCGCCCAGCAGGTAGAGCACCTGCCGCAGGTGGGATTGCGCGTTCACCGTGCCGCCCGGCCCCGGCGTGGCGCCCATCAGCGCCACCGGCTTGCCGGCGAAGGGCTGGGTGCCGTCCGGCTTGCGGGACAGCCAGTCGATGGCGTTCTTCAGCCCGCCCGGGATCGACCAGTTGTATTCCGGCGTGGCGAAGAGGAAGCCCTGCGCGGCCATGGCCTGCGCGCGCAGCGCCGCCACCGGGGCGGGCATGCCCTGCGCCTCCAGGTCCTCGTCGTAGACGGGCAGGTCGCGCCAGTCGGCGATCTCGGCCTCGACGCCCGCGGGCAGCATGGCGATGCCGGCCCGCAGCAGCCGGCGGTTGAGGGAGGCGGCGCGCAGCGAGCCGCAGAGGGCGAGGATCCTGGGCATGGGGTCGTCTATCTCCGTTGCGGGGCGGGGGGGTCGGCCTGGATCCCGGCGGGGGCGGGCGCCGGGGCCTCCAGCAGCTCCACGCGGGCCTGGCCGCGCAGGCGGGCGACGACCGCCTGCACCTCCTCCTCGATCATGGACTGGCGCAGGGCCTCCTTGCTCTCCTCGAAGCCGGGGCCCTGGCCGGTGCGCTTTTCCTCGACGCGGATGACGTGCCAGCCGAACTGGGTGCGCACCGGGTTGGGGGTCATCTGCCCGGGCTGCAGCGCGAAGGCGGCGGTGGCGAAGTCCGGCACCATGTCGCCGCGGCGGAAGAAGCCCAGGTCGCCGCCATTGGTGCGCCCGGCGGGGTCGGTGGAGCGGCGGCGCGCCACCTCGTCGAAGGCGGCGCCGCGCTGGATCTCCTGGATGACGGCGCGGGCCTCGGCCTCCTCGCGCAGCAGGATGTGGCGGGCGCGCACCTCCTCCTCGGCCGGGCGGGCGGCGCGGTCGCGCTCGAAGCGGGCGCGCAGGGCGTCGTCGGTCAGGCGCGGCAGCACCTCCTGCCGCAGCAGGGCGTCGCGCAGCTCGTTCTCCTCGAAGGCGGCGACGCGGCGGCGCAGCTCGGCGTCGCGCTCCAGCCCGGCGCGGCGGGCGGCGGCCAGCATCACGCGGTCGGTCACGGCGCGGTCCACCAGCTGGGCGAAGACCTGCGGCGGCAGCATGGCGCGCAGGGTGGCGGGGGGCACCTGGCGCAGCTCGGCCGGCAGGGCCTCGGCGGCGGCGGCCATCACCTCGTCCAGCCGGATCTCCTGCCCGTCCACGCGGGCGAGCACCGGGTTGGGGTCGGCGACCGCGGCGGGCGGGGGAACCGGCACGGCCGCCGGGGCCGCGGCGGCCGGCGGGACGGGCGGGCGCTGCCCCTGGGCGAGGGCCGGCAGGGCGGTGGCGGCCAGCAGCAGGGCGGCCAGGGGGAGTCGCGTCATGGGGCGGGCATATCCGGGGCTTCGGGCCGGGACAATGGCAGCCGCCGGGCCGGCTGGGAACCCGGCGCCGCCAGCCTGGGGTGGCTGCCCGCGCCCCGGGCCGCGTTGACCGGCGGGCCCCCAGCGCCTACCTGTCCCGCTGGCCCTGGCGCCCCCGTTTCGCGGCGCCCCGGAGAGATTCCCCGCCCCATGTTCGCCCGCCTCGCCCGCGCCATCTTCGGCTCCTCCAACGACCGCGCCCTGAAGCGCTTCGAGAGGCGCGTGCCCGCCATCGCGGCGTGGGAGGCGAAGCTGCAGCCCCTGTCGGACGAGGAGTTGCGCGGCAAGACCGCCGGGTTCCGCGCCCGGCTGGCGGCGGGCGAGACGCTGGACGACCTGCTGGAGGAGGCCTTCGCCACGGTGCGCGAGGCGGCGCGCCGCGTCATCGGCCTGCGCCACTTCGACGTGCAGATGATCGGCGGCATGGTGCTGCACGACGGCAAGATCGCCGAGATGAAGACCGGCGAGGGCAAGACCCTGGTCGCCACGCTGCCGGTGTACCTGAACGCGCTGCCCGCGAAGGGCGTGCACGTGGTGACGGTGAACGACTACCTGGCCAGGCGCGACAGCGAGTGGATGGGCCAGGTCTACGGCTTCCTGGGGCTGACCACCGGCGTCATCGTCCACGGGCTGACGGACGAGGAGCGGCGCGCTGCCTACGCCTGCGACATCACCTACGGCACCAACAACGAGTTCGGCTTCGACTACCTGCGCGACAACATGAAGTACCGGCTGGAGGAGATGGTCCAGCGCCCCTTCGCCTACGCCATCGTGGACGAGGTGGACTCCATCCTGGTGGACGAGGCGCGCACGCCGCTCATCATCTCCGGCCCCACCGACGACACCTCCGACCTGTACCGCCGCGTGGACGCGGTGATGGCGGAGTTCGTGAAGGACGAGGCGCGCTTCGAGAAGGACGAGAAGCAGCGGACCGTGGCGATGACCGAGCAGGGCGGCGAGGACATCGAGCGCCTGCTGCGCGAGTTCGGCGTGCTGGAGGAGGGCGACCTCTACGACCCGCAGAACGTGTCCATCGTCCACCACGTGAACCAGAGCCTGCGCGCCCACGTGCTGTTCCGCCGCGACGTGGAGTACGTGGTGCGCGACGACAAGATCGTCATCATCGACGAGTTCACCGGCCGCATGATGGAAGGCCGCCGCTACTCCGACGGGCTGCACCAGGCGCTGGAGGCGAAGGAGGACGTGACCGTCCAGCCGGAGAACCAGACCCTCGCCTCCATCACCTTCCAGAACTACTTCCGCCTGTACCCCAAGCTGTCCGGCATGACCGGCACCGCGGCCACCGAGGCCGACGAGTTCGCCGAGATCTACAAGCTGGAGGTGATGGAGATCCCGACCAACGTGCCGGTGGCGCGCGTGGACGAGGATGACGAGGTGTACCGCACCGCCGAGGAGAAGTACGAGGCGGTCAGCAAGCTGGTGGAGGAGTGCCGCGGCCGCGGCCAGCCCTGCCTGGTGGGCACCACCTCCATCGAGAAGAGCGAGGTGATCTCCGCGTTGCTGAAGGCCAAGGGCATCCCGCACGCCGTGCTGAACGCGCGCTACCACGAGCAGGAGGCCAGCATCGTGGCCCAGGCCGGGCGGCCGGGCGCGGTGACCATCGCCACCAACATGGCCGGGCGCGGGACCGACATCAAGCTGGGCGGCAACGCCGAGATGCTGGCCCGCGCCGAGGCCGGCGACGGCCCGGACTACGAGGCGGTGCTGGCGCGCCACAAGGCCGAGGTCGCCCGGGCGCAGGAGGCGGTGAAGGCCGCCGGCGGCCTGTTCGTCATCGGCACAGAGCGCCACGAGAGCCGCCGCATCGACAACCAGCTGCGCGGCCGCTCCGGCCGCCAGGGCGACCCGGGCAACAGCCGCTTCTTCCTGAGCCTGGAGGACGACCTGATGCGCATCTTCGGCAGCGACCGCATGGGCGGGATGCTGCAGAAGCTGGGGCTGAAGGAAGGCGAGGCCATCGTCCACCCCTGGATCAACAAGGCGCTGGAGAAGGCGCAGAAGAAGGTGGAGGCGCGCAACTTCGACACGCGCAAGAACCTGCTGAAGTACGACGACGTGATGAACGACCAGCGGCGCGAGGTGTACAGCCAGCGCCGCCTGTTCATGGAAGCCGCCGACCTGTCGGAGACGGTGGAGGATTTCCGCCGCGAGACCATCGAGGAGATGGTCGGCCGCGCCATCCCGGAGAACGCCTACCCCGAGCAGTGGGACCTGCCGGGGCTGGAGAAGCGGGTGCGAGAGGAGCTGGGCCTGGACCTGCCGGTGGAAGCCTGGGGCCGCGAGGAGGGCATCGACGACGGCGTGATCCGCGAGCGCATCTCGGAGGCTGCCGACCGCGTGGCCGCCGCCAAGGCCGCCAACCTGGGCCCGGACTTCATGCGCATGGTGGAGAAGTCCATCCTGCTGCAGATCTTCGACCAGGTGTGGAAGGAGCACCTGCTGCAGCTGGACCACCTGCGCCAGGGCATCGGCCTGCGCGCCTATGGCCAGCGCGACCCGCTGAACGAGTACAAGCGCGAGGCCTTCGCGCTGTTCAACACCATGCTGGCCGAGCTGCGCGAGCGCACCACCGGCCTGCTGCTGCGCCTGGAGTTCAACCCGGGCCAGCCCCTGCCGGAGCCAGAGCCGGTGCGCGTGACCGACATGCGCCACGAGGCGCCCGAGGCGGCCTTCGAGCCGGCGCCGATGGGCTACGGCGCCGCGGTGGCGGTGGAGCCCCGCGCCGCGCAGGGCGTGGACCCCGAGGACCCGGCGACCTGGGCCGCCACGCCGCGCAACGCGCCCTGCCCGTGCGGGTCGGGCAAGAAGTACAAGCACTGCCACGGCCGGGCCTGACGGCCCGGGCGCCTCACAGGCGCGGCGCCAGCGCGACCCCTGCGCGGCGCAGCGCCAGCGCCAGCGCGATGATGTCGGGCATGGCGCGGTAGGCGGCCAGCGGCGGCGCCAGCCGCGCCAGCAGCGCCAGCGCCACCGAGCGCCGGCCGCCCTGCGCCGCGGCCACCGCCAGCAGGAAATCCGACTCCACGGGGCGCATGCGCGGGCACAGCGGCGGCGCCAGCCCCGGCAGGCCCAGGCGGCGCAGCGCGCCATCCAGCGGCAGGGCCGCGCCCTCGGCGCCGGCAGCGGCGAGGACGAGCGCGGCCTGCGGCATCGGTCCGGCCGGGCCGGGATGCGCCCAGCCACGGGCGGCGTCCAGCAGCAGGGACTCGCCAGGAGGCAGCGAGGCGGCGTCGGCGAGAAGGAGCGGCCAGACGGGAAGGCCTTGGGTGGCCATGGGCAGGAACTCCATGCAGAAAGCGCCACCATGATGCAAATGCGAGTAACTCGCAACATCGGCGGTTGTTCTTGCAATGTTCGGCACGGCCCCGCATGATGGGCGGCTGATGACGCCCCTGATGTCGCCTGCCCTGGACCGCGCTGCCCTGGCTGCCGCTCTGGCGGCCAGCCCGGCCGGGCCGGCTGCCGGATCCGTGTCCGGGTTCCGCGCCGCGGCGCTGCACGTGCTGGCCGGGGACGGGGCCGGGCTGGCCGCCACCCTGGCCGGCCTGGCCGGCGGACGTCTCGCCTGGGTGTGGGACGGCGCGGCGCCGCTGCCGCCCTGGTCGCGGCTGGGGGTGGCGCCCGCGCGGGTGCTGGTGGTGCGCACCTGGAGTGCGGAGGAGGCGGTGGGGGCCGCCGAGGCCGCGTTGGGCGCGCCGGGTTTCGGCGGCGTGGTGCTGGCCGCTGCGCCGGAGGAAGCCGCGCTGCGCCGCCTGCGGCTGGCGGCGGAGGCGGGCGGCGCCATGGCCTTGCTGCTGTGCCCTGACGCCCCGCCGCCCTGCTGGCGCGTGCGGGAGGTGTCCGCCGCGCGCCTCGCCGACCCGCGATGGGAGGTGGCGCACGGCCGCGGCGCACCGCGCGTGCTGGCCTGGCGCGCCGCCCAGGGCGCGCTGGAGGAGGAAGGGCAGGGGTGGCGGGAGGCCGGGTAGGGGCGGTTTGTCCGCAAGCTGTGCCTTGCTTCGCGCGCCACGCCGGCTTATCTAGGGGGTTCGCCGCGGCGCAGCATGGCTTGCGCCGCGCCCCCGTGCTCCGAGGTTCCCCATGGCCCGCGTCACCGTCGAGGACTGCATCCTCCAGATCCCCAACCGCTTCGAGCTGGTGCTGAAGGCGGCGCAGCGCGCCCGCAACATCTCCCGCGGGGAAAGCCTGACGCTGGAGCGCGACAACGACAAGAACCCGGTCGTCGCCCTGCGCGAGATCGCCGAGACGACCATCGACCTCGGCGCGCTGGAGGAGGACCTGGTGAAATCCCTGACCCGCGCGCCGGAGCCGGAGCCGGTGGAGGACGAGGTGATGGACCTCATCTCCACCAACGAGAACATCTTCGGCGTCATGGACGTGAACGAGGAACTGCCCGCCGACATGCAGGTGGACGAGTTCAACCCCGACGACCTGGAAGCGTCGCTGGCCGCGGAGCTGGGCGGCGGCGGCCAGGAGTAAGGGGTCCCCTTGAGCGAGCGCGCCGCCCCCGACGCCCCGGGGATGGCGCGCGCCCCCGACGGCGCGGCCACCCAGGCCGCGCCCCCGCCGGGGCTGGACGCCGTGCTGGCCTTCTGCGACCGCGTCTGCACCGCCGACCCGCGGCTGGACCGCGACCTCATCGCCCGCGCCGGGCGCTTCGCCGCCGAGGCCCATGCGCCCCAGGCGCGCCAGAACGGCGAGCCCTACATCATCCATCCCGTCGCCGTGGCCGAGATCCTGGCCGGCTACCGGCTGGACAGCGCCACCATCGCCACCGCCCTGCTGCACGACGTGGTGGAGGACACCCCGCACGGGCTGGGCGAGGTGGAGCGCCGCTTCGGCGCCGAGGTGGCGCGGCTGGTGGACGGCGTCACCAAGCTCTCGCGCATCGAGGTGCAGAGCGAGCGCACCAAGCAGGCCGAGAACCTGCGCAAGCTGCTGCTGGCGCTGAGCGAGGACCTGCGGGTGCTGCTGGTGAAGCTGGCGGACCGGCTGCACAACATGCGCACGCTGAGCTTCGTGCCCAAGCCGGAGAAGCGCCAGCGGACCGCGCGCGAGACGCTGGAGATCTACGCCCCGCTGGCCGAGCGAATCGGCATGGAGGCGCTGAAGACCGAGCTGGAGACGCTGGCCTTCCGCGAGCAGAACCCCGAAGCCTGGTCCAGCATCGCCCAGCGCATGACCTACCTGCGCGGCCGCTCCGGCGACATCATCGCCGAGATCGAGCAGGAGCTGCGCGACGCGCTGGCGCTGTCCGGCGTGCCCTTTGAGGAGGTATCGGGGCGGGCGAAGTCGCCCTATTCCATCTGGCGCAAGATGCAGGCCAAGAACGTGGCCTTCGAGGGGCTGTCCGACGTGATGGCCTTCCGCGTCATCGTGACGGAGAAGCCGGCCTGCTACATGGCGCTCGGCGCCATCCACGACGCCTTCAAGGTGATCGCCGGGCGGTTCAAGGACTACATCTCCACGCCCAAGACCAACGGCTACCAGTCGCTGCACACCGGCGTGCTTTTGCCCGGCCGGCGCGACGAGGCGAAGATCGAGGTGCAGATCCGCACGCGCGAGATGCACCACGTCGCCGAGTACGGCCTGGCGGCGCACTGGGTGTACAAGCAGGCCGGGGATGCGGCGCCCGCGCGCTCCTACCCCTGGGTGCGCGCGCTGATCGACATCCTGGAGACGGAGGCCGAGGCCAATGACGCGATGGAGAGCACCAAGCTCGAGCTTCATCGCGAGCATGTCTTCTGCTTCTCGCCCAAGGGAGACCTGATCGAGCTGCCGCAGGGCGCCACGCCGGTGGACTTCGCCTACCAGGTCCATTCCCAGGTGGGCGACGCCTGCGTGGGCGCCAAGGTGAACGGGCGCATCGTCAAGCTCGACCACAAGCTCGACAACGGCGACCAGGTGGAGATCATCACCGCCAAGGGCGGCAAGCCCAACCCGGCCTGGATGAAGTTCGTCGTCTCGGGCAAGGCGCAGGCGCGCATCCGCCGCTACGCCCAGGCCGAGGAGAAGGCGCGCCAGCGCGACGAGGGCCGCACCGCCATCGTCAAGGCCTTCCGCGCCAACGGGCTGGACTTCCAGGAGAAGCTGCTGGAACCGGCCGCCAAGGCGCTGCGGCAATCGGGGGTGGAGGAGCTGTTCCACGCCGTCGCCTCCGGCAGCCTGACGGCGCGCGACGTGGTGCACGCCGCCTTCCCGGAGCTGCGCGGCCCGCAGCGCGCCATCGAGCCGGCGGCGCTGATCGCCAACCGCAGCGGCCGCAAGGACGGCCAGCGCGGGGTGCCGCACCAGCCCATCACCGGCGTGGTGGCGGGGATGCAGCTGCACTTCGCCCATTGCTGCCACCCCATCCCCGGCGACCGCATCATCGGCATCGTCACCACCGGCAAGGGCGTCACCGTCCACACCGCCGATTGCCACATGCTGGAGAACTTCTCCGCCACGCCGGAGCGCTTCCTGGACGTGGACTGGGACGATGCGGCGCTGGGCGGGGCCGGGCACACGGTGCGGCTGGCGCTGCAGGCGGTGAACGGGCCGCAGCTCCTCTCGGGCGTGGCCAACGCCATCTCCAAGCAGAAGGGCGTGCTGACCAACCTGCGCCTGGGCAAGCGCGAGGACGACGAGTGCGAGCTGCAGCTAGACGTGGAGGTGCGCGACACCCGCCACCTGGCGGAGCTGATGGGCACGCTGCGCGCCTCCGAGGGCGTGATCCGGGTGGACAGGTCGCGCGGGTGATCCTGGGCATCGGCAACGACATCTGCGACATCCGGCGGGTCGAATCCGTGCTGGCCCGGCACGGCGAGCGCTTCACGCATCGCGTGTTCACCGAAACCGAGCGCGCGAAGGCCGAGCGCCGCGCCGAGCGCCTGCGCGCCGGCACCTACGCCAAGCGCTTCGCGGCGAAGGAGGCGGCGTCCAAGGCGCTGGGCACCGGCTTCCGCCAGGGGGTGTTCCACAAGGACCTGGGGGTGGTGAACCTGCCCTCCGGCCAGCCCACCCTGCGGATGACGGGGGGCGCGGCGGCGCGGCTGGCGGCGCTGACGCCGCCCGGGCACCGCGCGGTCGTGCACCTGACCATGACGGACGAGTACCCCTATGCCGAGGCGCAGGTGGTGATCGAAGCGATCCCCGTTCCTTGACTTCCCCGGCGCGCCGCGCTTTCTCGCCGCCATCCCCCGAGGCCCCCGGAATGTCGAAGACCCCCACACTGGCGAAGAAGAAGTCCGGCGGCTGGCTGGAAAGCGTCAAGACCATCGTCTACGCGGCGCTGATCGCCATCGGCATCCGCACCGTGGCCTTCGAGCCGTTCAACATCCCGTCGGGCTCGATGATCCCCACCCTGCTGGTGGGCGACTACCTCTTCGTCTCCAAGTTCTCCTACGGCTACTCGCGGCACTCGATGCCGTTCAGCCCCAGCCTGTTCAACGGGCGCATCTGGGGCGCCATGCCCCAGCGCGGCGACGTGGCGGTGTTCAAGCTGCCGCGCGACACCCGGCAGGACTACATCAAGCGCATCATCGGCCTGCCGGGCGACACCATCCAGGTCCGGCGCGGCATCCTGCACGTCAACGGCCAGGCGGTGCGGCGCGAGGGGCTGGGGCCCTTCCTGGTGGAAGGCGACGGCCCGCGCATGACCGTGCAGCTGTTCCGCGAGTTCCTGCCCGGCGGCCGCGCGCACCTCATCGTCGAGCAGGGGGACGACGCGCCGCTGGACAACACGCCCAGCTTCACCGTGCCCGACGGCCACGTCTTCGCCATGGGCGACAACCGCGACAACAGCCTGGACAGCCGCGTGCCCTCCGCCGTCGGCATGATCCCCTGGGAGAACCTGGTTGGCCGGGCGGAGTTCATCTTCTTCTCCGTGGACGGCTCGGCCCGCATCTGGGAGGTGTGGAACTGGCCCTTCGCCATCCGCTGGACCCGGCTGCTGAGCGCGGTGCGTTGACGGCGCTGGAGCAGCGCCTGGGCCACGCCTTCCGCGACCCGGCGCTGCTGGCGCGCGCGCTGACCCACCGCTCGGCCGCCGACCCGCGGCGCAAGATGCTCGACAGCAACGAACGCCTGGAGTTCCTGGGCGACCGGGTGCTCGGCCTGCTGATGGCCGAGTGGCTGGCGGAACGCTTCCCGGAGGAGCGCGAGGGCGACCTGGGCAAGCGCCTGGCCATGCTGTGCGCGCAGGAAACCATCGCCCCCATCGCCGAGGAGCTGGGCCTGGCCGAGGCGCTGACCGTCCCGCCGGCCGAGGGCCGCACCGGGCTGCGCGCGCGGGCCACCGTGCTGTGCGACGCGCTGGAGGCGGTGCTGGGCGCCCTCTACCTGGATGGCGGGCTGGAACCCGCCCGCGCCCTGGTGCGGCGCGAATGGGCGGCGGCGCTGGAGGCCCCGGCGCGGCCCCCGGCCTCGGCCAAGAACCGGCTGCAGGAATGGACGCTGGGCAAGGGCAAGGGCCTGCCCGAGTACCGGATGGTGTCGCAGGCCGGGCCGCCGCACGCGCCGGTCTTCGTGGTGGCGGTGAGCGCGGCGGGGCGCGAGGCGGAAGGCATGGGCGAGAGCAAGCGCGCGGCGGAACTGGCGGCCGCCGAAGCCTGGCTGGCGGGGCTGGGGCGATGAGCATCCCGGAGAGCGAGCGCCGCTGCGGCTTCGTCGCCGTCGTCGGCGCGCCCAACGCGGGCAAGTCCACCCTGGTGAACGCGCTGGCGGGCACCAAGGTCTCCATCGTCTCGCCCAAGCCGCAGACCACCCGCTTCCGCATCCGCGCGGTGCTGATGGAGGGCGCGGCGCAGGTGGTGCTGGTGGACACGCCCGGCATCTTCGCGCCGAAGCGCCGGCTGGACCGCGCCATGGTCAGCGCCGCCTGGGGCGGCGCGCAGGACGCCGACTTCGCCCTGCTGGTGGTGGACGCCAAGTCCGGCCTGACCGAGCCGCTGCGGGCCATCCTGGCCAGGCTGAAGGAGGTTGGCGGGCGCCGGCCGCTGTGGCTGGCGCTGAACAAGGTGGACCTGCTGCCGCGCGAGGAGCTGCTGCCCCTCTCGGCCGCGCTGCACGCCGAGCTGGACTTCGCCGAGACCTTCATGGTCAGCGCCTCCAAGAGCAACGGGCTGGACCGCCTGCGGGCGAAGCTGGCGGAGGCGGTGCCGCCGGGCCCCTGGATGTTCCCCGAGGACGAGCTGAGCGACCTGCCCAACCGCATGCTGGCGGCCGAGGTGGTGCGCGAGCAGATCCTGCGCCAGACGCACGAGGAGGTCCCCCACCACGCCACGGTGGAGACGGAAAGCTGGACGGAGAACGCCGACGGCTCCGCGCGGGTGGATTGCACCATCTATGTCGGCCGGGCCGGGCAGAAGGCCATCATCATCGGCGACAAGGGCTCGCGCATCCGCGAGATCGGCCGGCGGGCGCGGCTGGAGCTGGTGGCGCTGCTGGAACGCCCCATCCACCTGTTCCTGAACGTCAAGGAACGCCCGGGCTGGGACGAGGAGCGCGGCCGGCTGCGCGCCCTGGGCCTGGAGGATGAGGGCTGAACCTGTGCCGAGCGTCCCGGCCCCGGTGACATGCCGGGCCGGTTGGCCCATCTCCTCCGGCGCAAAACGGGAGGATGTCGCATGGGTGTCGCCTTTGCCTACGAAGCCGGCCTGCTGTCCGAGGAGGAGCGCGAGCCGGTGCTGCGCAGCCACTATCCGGCGCTGGAGGCGCTGGACCTGGAGGCGGCGAGGGAGCTGGCCCGCTGGCTTCGCGCCCGCCGCGACCGCGCGCGCGATGCGCTGCACGACCGCCGCCGCGCCAAGCTGGGCAAGGGCGAGGCCCGCGGCGCGGTGAACGAGCCGGGCAACAAGCGCGGCGTTTCCGACAAGAAGCAGGTGCTGGCCCGCGCGCTGAAGCGGGTGAACGCCCGGCTGGACGCGCTGGCGGCGGAGGAGAGGCGCCGCCGCAACACCGAACGGCTGCGCGCCGCCCTGGCGCGGGTGCAGGCCCAGGCGCCGGCCCATCCCGGCGCCGGCGACACCGCCCACGCGGGCGTGCGGGCGCAGCGGCGCCGGGGCCGCCCGGCCATCGTGCAGGGCGGGCGCGTCGGCAGCGTCACCAAGGCCGGGGCGCGGGCCCAGGCGGCGCGGGACGCGCGCGGCTAGCTGCGCTACATGGTGGCGGGTGAGCGTCGAGTGGACCGCCCCCGCCATCTGCCTCTCTGCCCGCCCGATGGGCGACGCGGACCTGCACGTGACGCTGCTGACGGCGGCGCAGGGCCGCCACGCCGGGCTGGCGCGCGGCGGTCAGTCGCGCCGGCAGGTGGCGCTGTGGCAGCCCGGCAACCTGCTGGAGGCGCGCTGGGTGGCGCGCCTGCCCGACCAACTGGGGGCCTACACCGCCGAGCCGGTGCACCAGGCCGCCGCCTTCGCCATGGAGGACGCGCTGGCCCTGGCGGTGCTGTCCGCCGGCTGCGCCATGGCCGACGCCGCCCTGCCGGAGCGCGAGCCGCACCCGGCGGTGTTCGACGGGCTGGTGGGCGTGGTGCGCGAACTGGCGCGCGGCGGTGCCGCCGGGGTGGCGCCCTACATCCGCTGGGAGGCGCTGCTGCTGGCCGAGCTGGGCTACGGGCTGGACCTGGACACCTGCGCCGCCACCGGGGCGCGGGAGGGTCTGACCCATGTCTCGCCGCGTTCCGGCCGCGCGGTCAGCGCCGCCGCCGCCGAGCCCTGGCGGGACCGGCTGCTGCCCCTGCCGGCCTTGCTGCGCGACCCCGCGGCTTCGGGCGGGCCGGCGGAATGGGCGCAGGGGCTGGCCATCACGGGGCATTTCCTGGAACGCGACGCCTTCGGCCAGCAGCACCGCCCCCTTCCGCCGGCGCGCGAAAGGCTGCAAGACCGCGTCGCCGCCCTGGCGCTGGCGGACCCGAAGCCCTAGATAAGCCGCGGAACAAACGTGAAACACGATGCCTGACGACATCATCCCCAAGGATGGCGGCGCCATCCGCGAGACCCGGCTGAGCGAGGCGCTGAGCGAGCGTTACCTGGCCTACGCCATGAGCACCATCATGGCGCGCAGCCTGCCCGACGTGCGCGACGGGCTGAAGCCGGTGCACCGGCGCCTGCTGTGGGCCATGCACCAGCTGAAGCTCGACCCCGCCAGCGGCTTCAAGAAGTGCGCGCGCGTGGTGGGCGACGTCATCGGCAAGTACCACCCGCACGGCGACAGCGCGGTGTACGAGGCGCTGGTGCGCCTCGCGCAGGATTTCGCCGCCCGCTACCCGCTGGTGGAGGGGCAGGGCAACTTCGGCAACATCGACGGCGACAATGCCGCCGCCATGCGCTACACCGAAAGCCGGCTGACGGCCGTCGCGCAGGCGCTGCTGGCGCAGATCGACGAGGACACGGTGGACTTCCGCGCCACCTACGACGGCGAGGACAAGGAGCCCGTCGTCCTTCCCGCCGCCTTCCCCAACCTGCTGGCCAACGGCGCCAACGGCATCGCCGTCGGCATGGCCACCTCCATCCCGCCGCACAATGCGGGCGAGCTGTGCGCCGCCGCCCTGGCGCTGGTCGCCAACCCGGCCGCCACCTCGCGCGACCTGCTGGCCCACCTGCCGGGGCCCGACTTCCCCACGGGCGGGGTGCTGGTGGAATCCGCCGAAAGCATCGCCGACGCCTACGAGACCGGCCGCGGCGGCTTCCGCCTGCGCGCGCGCTGGGAGGTGGAGAAGCAGAAGAACGGCACCTGGAACGTGGTGGTGACGGAGATCCCCTACCAGGTCGCCAAGTCCCGCCTGATCGAGCAGGTGGCGCAGCTGCTGGAGGAGAAGAAGCTGCCCCTGCTGGGCGACGTGCGCGACGAGAGCACGGAGCAGGTGCGCCTGGTGCTGGAGCCGAAGTCCCGCGTGGTGGACCCGGCGGTGATGATGGAGACGCTGTTCCGCGCCACCGCGCTGGAATCCCGCATCCCGCTGAACATGAACGTGCTGGACGCCAGCCGCACCCCGCGGGTGATGGGGCTGAAGGAGGTGCTGCGCGCCTGGCTGGACCACCGGCTGGTGGTGCTGGAGCGCCGCACCCGCCACCGCTTGGCCGCCATCGCCCGCCGGCTGGAGGTGCTGGACGGCTACCTCGTCGCCTACCTGAACCTGGACGAGGTGATCCGCATTATCCGCCAGGAGGACGAGCCCAAGGCCAGGCTGATCGCCGCCTTCTCGCTGACCGAGGCGCAGGCCGAGGCCATCCTCAACATGCGGCTGCGCGCCCTGCGCAAGCTGGAGGAGATGGAGATCCGCCGCGAGCACGAGAAGCTGGCGAAGGAGCAGAAGGGGCTGAACGCCCTGATGGGCAGCGAGTCGAAGCGCTGGGCCGCCATCGGCAAGGAGATCGAGGAGACGCGCGCGAAGTTCGGCGACGGCGCCCTGGGCGCGCGGCGCACCACCGCCGGCAGCCCGCTGCCCGCCATCACCGTGGATGAGAGCGCCTTCGTGGAGAAGGAGCCGCTGACCGTCATCCTCTCCGAGAAGGGCTGGATCCGCGCCTTCAAGGGCCACCTGCCGCCCGAGCAGGAGGTGAAGTTCAAGGAGGGCGACGGCCCCGCCTTCCGCCTGCACTGCCTGAGCACCGACCGGCTGGTCGCCTTCGCTTCCAACGGCAAGGCCTACACGGTGAAGGCCGACGCCCTGCCGCGCGGCCGCGGCGACGGCCAGCCGTTGCGCCTGATGGTGGAGCTGCCGAACGAGGAATCCATCCTGGCCCTGGTGCTGCCGGAGGAGGGCTCGCGCTGGCTGGTGGCGGCCAGCGACGGCAAGGGCTTCCTGGTGGAGGGGAGCGAGTTGCTGGCCGAGAAGCGCACCGGCAAGCAGGTGCTGGCGGTGGAGGCGCCGGCGCGCGCCCTGCTGCTGCGCCGCGCCGAGGGCGACACGGTGGCCAGCCTGGGCGACAACCGCAAGCTGCTGCTGTTCCCGCTGGACCAGTTGCCGGTGATGACGCGCGGCCGCGGCGTGCAGCTGCAATCCTTCAAGGATGGCGGGCTGGCCGACGCCAAGGTGTTCACCCGCAAGGAGGGCCTGACCTGGAAGCTGGGCGAGCGCACCCGCAGCGAGACCGACCTGACCGCCTGGCGCGGCCAGCGCGCCGGGGCGGGCCGGATGGTGCCCAACGGCTTCCCGCGGTCCAACAGCTTCGGAGAGGAGGCGTGATGCGCTCGGCCCTGGTCCTGACCCTGTCGCTGCTGGCGCTCCCGGCGGCGGCGCAGCGCGGCCCGTCCCCGCATGACGGCTTCTACGAGGGCACGCGCTTCCAGGATTGCGGCTCGGCCGGCAAGGTGGGGCGGGAGCGCGCGACGGCGGAGGTGCGTGGCGGCGTGCTGCGGCTGCCCGCCCTGCCGGGCGACCCGCCGATCGAGGGGCGCATCGGCGAGGACGGCAAGGCGCAGCTGCCGCCCTTCGGCGCCTTCCGCCCCGGCGAGGCGCAGCTGTTCGAGGGTGCGAACAACGCCCGGCGCATCGTGGTGAACCACCCCGGACGCGGGCGCTGCACCATGGTGCACGAGCTTCTGCGGCAACGGCGGCGCTGAAGGCCGCCCGGCGAGGGGAAGGATGGTGCCCAGGGCCGGGAAGAAGAACCGAGGCTGAATCAACTGCTTCCGCTTTGGTGGGACTGAAGCCGAACCCAAGGAATTCCAAGGGCTTCTATAGGGCCGGTGTCCCACCTCGGCAAGCGGTTCTGTGCGTTGGGAGCGGGGCCACGCGCCCGGAAGGCGGTGCGCGATGACGCCCGACCGTCCCGACATCCCGACCGTCAACGAGCGGCTGGCCGACCGCATGGCCTCGCTGGCGCTGGCCCTCGCTGGCGAGCCCTCCCACCGGTGCCGCGATGAGCTGAGGTTCCGCACGCGCGGCAGCCTGGCCGTCGTGGTGGCCGGCAATCGCCGCGGCACCTGGTACGACCACGAAGCCGGCGTGGGCGGCGATGCCCTGGGCTTCGTGGCGCACCTGATCCGCCGGCCCATGCGTGATGCCTTCCAGTGGGCGCTGGACTGGCTGGGCGACCCGTCGCGCTTCTCGCCACCCCCCAAGCCCGCGCGGCCGCCAGCGCCGCCCAGGACCACGCTGGAGCTGGCCCGCCGCATCTGGGGCGAGTGCAGCGCGGCCGCGGGGACGCCGGTGGAGACGTACCTGGCCGCCCGTGGGCTGAGGCTCGAGCCGGGGGTTCCGCTGCGGTTCCATCCGCGGTGCCCGCGCGACAAGGCCGAGCGGCTGCCCGCCATGGTGGCGCTGATGACCTCGCCCGAGACCGGCGAGCCGTGCGGCGTCCACCGGACCTTCCTCGAGCCCCACGGCCGCGATCGGCTCCGCGATTGGGGCGGCAAGCTGTTCCTCGGTTCGGCCGGCTGCATCCGCCTCAGCCCGGATGACGACGTGACGGTGGGGCTGGGCATCGCCGAGGGGATCGAGACGGGGCTTGCCGTGATGCAGGGCTTCGGCTGGCGGCCCATGTGGGCGGCAGGCAGCGCCGGCGCGATCGCCCGCTTTCCGCTGCTGCCTGGCGTCGAGTGCATCTCGGTCTTCGCCGACACCGGCCAGGCCGGCATGAATGCGGCCCGGGCCTGCTGCACCCGCTGGGCCGATGCCGGGCGTGAGGCGCTGCTGATCACGCCGCCGGCCGGCGACTTCAACGACCTGGTTCAGGGAGGGCGCCACCATGGACGCGCTGCCTGAGCAGATTCTTGAAGCGGCTGGCGCGACCACCGAGGCATTCGAGCCGCCGCGGGGCAAGGGGTTCGGCCGGCTGCGCCTGCTGGCTGCGGATGACGCCGTGGTGGCGCCGCCGCGCTCCTACCTGCTGAAGGGCCTGATGGCCCCGCGGGAGCTGAGCGTCTGGTGGGGACAACCGAAGAAGGCCGCCAAGTCCTTCCTCCTACTCAGCCTCGCCTACCGCCTGTCCCAGGGGCGCGGCATGTGGGGGCTGAGGGCGAGGCCCTGCCGCGTGATCTACGCCGCCGCCGAGGGCGAGGCCGGGCTTGCCGCCCGCATCACGGCGTTACGGATGGAGCTGGGGCCCGCGCCGGCCTTTCGCTACATCGCTCAGCGGTTCCAGGTGGGCCCGCCGTCAGCCGACCTCGAGAGCCTGAAGGCCGCGATCCTGGACCACCGCGCGGACCTGATCGTGCTGGATACCCTCGCCCGGACCTTCGGTGAGGGAAACGAGGATGCGACCCAGGACATGGGCCGCTTCGTCGCCGCGGCCGACACCATCCGCGAGGACTGCCGGTGCCACGTCGCGATCGTGCACCACGGCCCGAAGGACGCCGAGGCCAAGGCCCCTCGCGGTTCCGTGGCGCTGGTGGGCGCGGCCGACGTGGTGGTGAAGGTGGCACCCTCCGGCGGGGAGGGGATCAGGACCGCGACCGTGGAGCTGGCGAAGGACGAGGCTGATGGCGCGTCCTACCCGTTCCGCCTCAGGGAGGTGGAGATTGGCCGCGACGAGGAAGGCGACCCTCGCGTGACCTGCATCGCGGAAGAAGCCGACGCCCCTGGCCGCCAGAAGCGCACGGTGCCTCAGGCCAAGGCCGGGTGGCTTCAGGACCTCCGCGAGGCCTTCGCCGAGCCTGACCTTCCGGTGCTGCGCGTACCCCTTCAGGGCATGAAGCCGACCCTCACGCTGACGCGGGATCAGCTCCGCTCTCACTGGCGCGTGAGGGTGAGGCTGGACGCGGACACTCACGCGACCCTCACGGATGCTCAGCGGCGCCGCCTCAGCGAGAACCTGAATTGGCTGAAGGATCAGGGCTTTATCGGGATGACGCCCGATCTGGTGTGGCTCGTATGACCGCGCGTGAGGCTCGTGAGGGTCGCGTGAGGTTGTCCCTGGCACTCCCCCGTGAGCGTGAGGGTCGTGAGGTTCCCCCTTTAGGGGGACCTCACACACCCTCACGCCGGGTGCTGGAGGGTCCGCGAGAGCTGGCCGAGCTCGTGGCCGACATCGTGGAGCGGGCGCGTCGGCTGAGGGCGCCGAGTGCCCGGAACCCTGAGCAGTTCCACGAAGACAAGGGCGAGCTGGTGGGCGCGCTTGTGGACCTTCAGCACCGCGTGAGGGAGGGCAGCCGGTGAGCGACCCCTTCTACCGCTCCCGCGAGTGGCGGGAGCTGCGGGCCGCCTGCCTGGCCCGCCAGCCCCATTGCGCCACGCCGGGTTGCCTGGAGCGTGCCGTGGTAGCCGACCACATCATCCCGCGCAGCAGGGGCGGGGCGGATGCCCTGCACAATCTGCGCGGCCTCTGCCTGCGCTGCCACAACCAGCGGCGCCAGGGTGGGGAGCCGCGCGCCTGGACGGCCGCCAGCGGCCAGCCGATGGACCCACGGCACTGGTGGAACCAGCCGGGCGCGGGAAATCTCTCAGGGCTGGGGGCCGGGACCGTCTGGGGGGAGCCACCCGCAGTTAGTTCCGATCCGGACCCATCCGGGGAGGGCGGCTGATGGGTGCCCGTGGCCCCGGCGCAAAGCCTGCCCGCGCCCTGCGGAACCCGCCCCGGCGTGCCGCGCCACCCCTGGCACGGGGCAGCACCCGGGCTGAGCGCCTGATCGCCTGGTGCGAGGGCCTGACCGTCACCAGCGGCGCGCACGCTGGGCGCCCCCTGGTGCTGCGCCCCTGGCAGCGCGGCATCCTGGAGGGGCTGTACGCCGCCGACGCCGCCGGGCGCCGCCTGGTGCGGACGGGCGTGGTCAGCATGGCGCGCAAGGGCGGGAAGTCCGGCTTGGCCTCGGCGCTGGCGCTGGCGCACCTGGTGGGGCCGGAGGCGGTGCCGCGCGGTCAGGTAGTCTCGGCCGCGGCGGATCGCGGGCAGGCGTCCATCATCTTCGCCGAGCTGCGCGCCTTCGCCCTGGCGAATCCCGCCATCGCGGATCGGCTGATCTTCCGCGACTTCAACAAGACGGCCGAGGATGTGGTCACGGGCAGCACCTTCGCCGCGCTTTCGGCCGATGCCCGCAAGGCCCATGGCCTCAGCCCCACCTTCGCCATCGCGGATGAGGTGGCGCAGTGGCGCGGGCGGGAGCTGCTGGAGGCGTTGCAGACCGGCATGGGCGCCCATGCCGAGGCCCTCCTCCTCGCCATTTCCACCCGGTCCCCTGATCCCGAGAATCCCCTGGAGGAGCTGATCCGCTATGGCGAACAGGTGGCGGCGGGCACCATCGCCGATCCCACCTTCCGCTCCTTCGTGTGGACGGCGCCGCTGGAAGCGGACCCCTGGGCGGAAAGCACCTGGCACCTGGCGAACCCGGCGCTGGGCGACTTCCGATCCCTGGACGATGTGCGCGCCCAGGCGATGCAGGCGCGCGGCCTGCCCAGCAAGGAGGCGGCCTTCCGCGCCTACACCCTCAACCAGCCCATCGCGCCCGATGACCGCTTCATCGGCCCGGCCGAATGGGACGCCTGCGATGAGGAAGGGGAGGCGCGCGGCCCCTGCTTCGCGGCGCTGGACCTCGCCAGCGGCGCCGCGGACCTCACGGCCTTCGCCTGCTACTGGCCGGAGACGGGCAAGCTGCGGGTGGTGGGATTCATCCCGGCCGAACAACTGGAGCGGAAGATGCAGGAAGACCGCGCCCCCTACCGGGAGTGGCAGGCGCGCGGGCTGATCGTCCCCATCCCCGGCCGGGCCATTGATCGGGCATGGCTGGTGGGGTGGCTGGCCGCCGAGCTGGACGGGCTTGAGCTGGCGGCGGTGGCCCATGACCGGTGGGGGCTGAACGACCTCCTTCAGGTGATGGACCGGGAAGGGGTGGTGCTGCCCATGAAGCCGCACGGGCAGGGCTTCCGGGACATGTCGCCATCCATCGGCGCCTTCGAAGCGGCGGTGCTGCAACGCCACCTGGCGCACGGGGGCAACCCGCTGCTGCGCTGGGCGGTGGCGAATGCCGTGGTGGACATGGACCCGGCCGGATCGCGCAAGCTCAGCAAGGCCCGGGCGCGGGGGCGGATAGACCCGCTGATCGCCGCCGTGATGGCGGTGGGCTTCGCGTCCAGGGAGCCGCCCGCGCCGACCTATGAGGGCGTGGGGTGGCTGGCGGTGTGATGCTGCGATCCGTTACGCGACTGCCGGAAGTCGTTTCTCCGGCCGGGAGTAACGGGGGGACAACGCGGCGGGGTGCGGATGACCATTGCGCGGGGGAGTCCGCGGCATGTAGGGTGGCAGCGGCCGGACGGGGTGTTGGAACCACCCCGCCCGGCCTGACCGCAACGAGTTCTCGGAGAACATCGTCATGGCTGCGAAGCAGCATAGCACCCCGAATCTGTCCGCTGCGAAGTCCCCGCGTCGCCGCCCTCGTCGCACGCGTGATCTTCGTTGGGAGGGCACCCACCTCCCGATGCCGCCACCGAACCACGTGTGGACCGCGGAAGCGGAGAAAGAGTTGGTAGCGGTCCGCATCGCCTATGTCGCCATGCAGGATGACGCCGAGGCCGCTTTCAAGCGGTGGTGCGCGAAGGGCAGTGATCCCGCCAATTGGGAAAGCCTCATGGCGATGATCGAAGGCTTCCACGATCTTGCGGAGAACCTCCGCCAGCGCGCGCAGATTTTCGATGCGGTCTCCGCCCGCGCGCAAGTCTGCCTGGATCGCGCGATGCATGAGCATCCCGAGTTCCTGCCCGCCATGGATGAGGGCGCGAAGCGACGGCTAGAGGCAAACGCCGATTAGTGACATCCGTCACTTCATGCTTGACGCCGGAGGAATGACGGTCGTATTTTCGACGGCATGAACGCAGCCCTTCATGATCCTGCCCTGACCACGGCCGATCTGTTGGCCTGCATCCCTGGTCTGCCGGAGGAACAGTTCCGCCAGTGGCTCGCCAGGGGGCACATCGTGCCCACCTCCGGCGAGCCGCCAGGGAAGGGGCGCCGCCGGATGTTCTCCCCCCATGACGTGCTGCAAACAGCCACGGCCTGGGCGCTCGCCCGTCAGAGTATCTACTCGCCTGCCAAGGCGCGCATGGTGTGGAACCTGGTCAATCTCCGGCTGATGCAGCTTCAATCGCCCATGCCGGGAGATGAGGAACAGGCCCTCCTTCTCCACATCAACCCCATCACTGGCGATCTGGATTTCCGCCCGGTCACTGCCTCAGGCGACGATGGCCTTGAGCGCGAGGACGCACCGGATGTGCTGGTGCTTTTCAGGACCGATAGCTTCATCCGGCGCACCCTTGGACGGGTCGAACAGCTCCTATCCGATGCTGCTGCACCGCCCCCCGAACCCGCGCAGGACGGCGATGCCGTCGCGGACTTCCTGCTGATCTACGAGAAGGACGCGAGGGGCCGGAAGGTCCGCACTGGCCTGACCTACCTGGAGACGGCCGAGCTGGAGGCGTTGTCGGCAGGCTCGCCGGAAACGGATGAGGAATCCCGCCGGTACTTCGAGCTTCACGACAAGCATGAGCGCGCCCGGCATCAACGGATCGCCGCCGAACAGCTCAAGAAGTCCGGGGCGTGATGCGCCCCGCCCAGATGCCGCTGGGCACGGCATGGAGCGCCGGGAGGCGCCCCGTCCCTTCGATGGATGCCCACCCCTTCACCACGCCCGCCGGGATGGCGGCCGATCCCTTCGATGGAGACCACGACCAATGACCCTTCGCCACCTCCTTGAACGCCGCGCGGCGCTGGCCGCCGAGATGCGCCAGATCAACGACGCCGCGGGCGACAACGACTTCACCGCCGAGCAGCGCGGCAAGTTCGACGCCCTGAAGGCCGAGCTGGACACCCTGGAGCAGCGCATCGCCCGGCAGGCCGCCGTGGACGATGCCGAGCGCCGCGCCGCCGCGCAGCCGGTGGGCACGGGCGATGCCCGCTTTGACGCCGAGCTGCGCCAGGTGGGCATCCTAGACGTGATCCGCGCCGGGCTGGGCGCCACCGACCAGGCGGCGGGCCGCGCGCGCGAGATGTCGGGCGAGCTGGAGCGCCGCTCCGGCCGCCGCGCCGAGGGCCTGTTCTGGCACATGGGCGCCCCGGCCGAATCCCGCACCCTGACCACCACGGCGCCCGCGGGCGGGCCTGGGTCCAACCTGGTGCCCACCGACTTCCGCGGCGACCTCTTCATTGACCGCCTGCGGAACGCCACCCGAGTCCGCGCGCTGGGCGCCACGGTGCTGGCGGGCCTGTCGGGCAACGTCACCATCCCCCGCCGCAAGGCCAGCGTGACCGGCGCGTGGGTGGCCGAGGATGCCGCCATCACCGCCAGCGATCCCCAGTTCGACGCCGTGACCCTGGCGCCGCGTCACGCGGGGGCGCTCACCGAGTACTCGCGCAACATGCTGATGCAGGCCAGCCCGGACGTGGAACAGCTCACCCGCGCCGACATGGCCCTGGTGCTGGCCGAGACGCTGGACCGCGCCGCCATCTCCGGCAGCGGCACGGGCGCCGAGCCGCGCGGCATCCTCAGCACCTCGGGCATCGGCAGCGTGGCCATCGGCACCAATGGCGGCGCCCTGGCCTTCGACCACGTGGCCGACCTGGTGGGGGCGGTGGATGATGCCAACGCCACCGGCACGGGCTTCCTCACCAACACCAGGGTCCGCCGCGCCGCCGCCAAGCTGAAGGACACCACCGGCCTGCCGCTGGGCCTGGAGACGGTCTTCCAGGGCATGGCGCCCCAGGTCTCCAACGTGGTGCCCGCCAACCTCACCAAGGGCACCGGAACCAACCTCTCGGCGCTGATCTACGGCGGGTGGTCCGACCTGCTGATCGGCATGTGGTCCGAGCTGGATATCCTGGTGAACCCCTATGAGGCGACCGCCTACCCGAAGGGCAACGTCTCCATCCGGGCGATGATGACGGTGGATATCGCGGTGCGGCAGGCCGCGTCCTTCGCCGCCATCCGGGACATCCAGGCGTGATGGCCGCGGCCCGCTTCCCGGACGGCACGGAACGCCGGATCGCGGCCGAGCTGCGGGCGGCGGGCCGCCGCCTGGAGGGCTATGCCGCCGTCTTCGGGGAGGCCGCCACCATCGGCGGCTTCTCCGAGACGATCCGGCGCGGCGCCTTCTCCCGTTCGCTGGCCGCCAAGCGCGATGTCCTGGCGCTGGTTGACCATGACCCCGCCCGCCTGCTGGGCCGCACCGGCTCCGGCACGCTGCGCCTGGCCGAGGATGCCCGCGGCCTCTCCTTCAGCCTGGACGTGCCCGACACCGCCCTGGGCCGGGACATGCTGGCGCTGGCCGAGCGGCGCGACCTTGGCGGGATGTCCTTCTCCTTCGTTGCCCGCAAGGAGACGTGGCCCGCGGCCGAGCGGCGGGAGCTGCACGATGTGGACCTGATCGAAGTCTCCATCGTCCAGGCATTCCCCGCCTACGCGGGAACCGCCGTGGCGGCCCGTTCGGCCACGCTGGGCGGCTGCCAGTGGCGGCGGCGGTACGTGGAGACCCTGCGATGATCCGCGCCGCCCTGAGCCGCCTGTGGGGCCGCCCTGAGGCCCGCGCGCTCTCCGACTTCCCGGGCCTGCCCATCGGCACGTCTTCGGGGCAGGCGGTCAGCTCGCACACCGCCGAGAACCTGGCCGCCGTGCTGGCCTGCGTGAACGCCATCGCCTCGGCCGCGGGCAGCCTGCCCGCCTACGTGTACCGCAGCGTGGATGGCAGGCGCCAGGAAGCCCCGGCGCATCCGGTGGCCCGCCTGACCCGCCAGCCGAACGAGCGGCAGACCTGGCCCGACTTCGTGGAATGGCTGCTTGCCCAGGCCCTCCTTCACGGCAACGCCCTGGCCGAGATCGTCCTGGACGGGGCAGGGCGGCCGGTGGCGCTGACGCCGATCCCCTGGGGCAACGTGACGCCCGTCCTGCTGCCTTCGGGGCGGCTGGCCTTCGACGTGGTGGCCTGGCAGGGGCCGTTCGGCGGCACCGGCCGTTCCCGCCGCCTGCTGCCCGGCGAGTTCCTGCACCTGAAGGACCGCAGCGATGACGGGCTGATCGGCCGTTCCCGCATCTCGCGCGCGCGGGAGGTGATCGGCACCGCCCAGGCGTTGCAGGAATGGTCCGGCAGCCTGTGGCGCAACCAGGCCACGCCCAGCGGGGCCATCAAGGTCTCCGGCACCATGGGGGCGGACGCGCGGGCGCGGCTGGGCGCGGCGCTGCGCGAGGGCTTCGCCGGGCCGCAGAACGCGCGCAAGGTGCTGATCCTGGAATCGGGTGCGGAGTGGCAGGCGCTCAGCGTCAGCCCCGAGGATGCCGAGGTGCTGGCCTCGCGCCGGTTCACGGTGGAAGAGCTGTGCCGCCTCTACCAGGTGCCGCCGCCCATCGTGCAGGACCTCAGCCACGGCACCTTCACCAACTCCCGCGAGGCCGGGCGCTGGTTCGCCCAGTTCACCCTCGCGCCGTGGGTGCGGAAGATCGAAGCGGAGTTCGCGCGCAGCGTCTTCACCGATCCTGCCTTCGCCCTGGAGGTGGACATGTCCGCGCTGATGCGCGGCGATGCCGAAACCCGGTGGCAGTCCCACAAGATCGCGGTGGACGCGAAGATCCTCACGCCCAACGAGGTGCGAGAGATCGAGGGCTTCAACCCGATGCCGGAAGGGGAGGGCGCCGCCGCATGATCGGGGGCGCTTCTAATTTCCGACTTTCTTGGGGTGGCACATCCGCGCCCGGTAACTTTGGGCGCAGTGATGATCCGACCTGGGGCCCCGCGTTCGGCGGGGAACGACCGTGAGTACCGAAGCTTCCACCCTGCCCTTCGTGCCCAGGCTGATGCCGCGAGACCTGGCCGCGCTGTACCTCAGCATGGGCGTCAGCACCTTCGACCGCGAGGTGAAGGAGGGGCGCATCCCCGCCGGCTTCCGCACGACCGAGGGCCTGCTTCGCTGGGACCGGCGCGACCTCGACGCCTGGATTGACGCCCAGAAGGAAAGGCAGCTCTCCCGCCCGGCGAATGAGTGGGACGACGCATGATCCAGGTGGCGCGCCGATACCGCTACGTCGTCCAGGACCGCGACCGGCACGGCAACGTGCGGACCTATCTGCGCGTCCCGGGCAAGGCGAAGGTGCGCCTTCAGGAAGAGCCGGGCAGCGATGCCTTCGATGCCGAGTACCGGCGGGCCCTGGACGCCAAGCCGCCGGCCGCCAAGCCGGCGCGCAAGGGCGCCGTGCTGCCCGGCAGCCTCGATGACCTCTGCATCGCGTACTACGGCAGCTCCGACTTCAAGAAGGGCCTGGACACCCGCTCGCAGCACGTGCGCCGGCTGATCCTCGATCGGTTCCGCGCCGAGCTGGGGAAGAACGGCAAGCCCCTGGGCGAGCGCGCGGCCGCCACCCTGCCGCCCACCTTCCTCGAGCGGCTGAAGGATCAGCGCGTCGAGACGCCCGAGGCCTTCAACTCGCTCCTGAAGGCGCTGCGGGCCACGTACAAGGCGGGCATCCGCCTGGGGCTGGTGAAGGACAACCCGGCCGCTCACGTGGCCTACCTGCCCTCCGCGAATCCGGATGGGCTGCACGCCTGGACGATCGAAGAGGTGGAGCAGTTCGAGGCCCGGTGGCCGGTGGGGACGAAGCCGCGGCTCGCGCTTGCCTTGCTGCTGTACCTGGGCATCCGGCGCAGCGACGCCGTGCAGCTCGGCCGCCAGCACGTGCGGGACGGCCGGGTGCACTTCCGGGTGCAGAAGGGCCGGAAGCGCCAGCCCAAGGACCTCGCGCTTCCCATCATTCCCGAGCTGGAGCGGATCATCGCGGCCTCGCCCTGCGGCGAGCTGCACTTCCTGGTCAACGACCTGGGGCGGCCCTTCACGGCCGAGACCTTCGGCAACGCCTTCCGCCGCTGGTGCCGCCAGGCCGGCCTTCCGGAATGCTCCCCTCACGGCCTCAGGAAGGCCGCGGCAACCCGGCTCGCCGAGCTGGGCGCGTCCGCGCATGAGCTGATGGCCGCCTTCGGCTGGGCGAACCTCAAGCAGCCCACGCACTACACGAAGAAGGCGGATCAGGAACGGCTTGCCGACGCTGCCCTCGGGCGGCTGAGCGCAAACAAAAAGTCCCACTTCAGCCCTGCCAGGCCGGAGTGGGACGAAAACGCAATCCAACTGACTGAAAGGACTACAGAAAATGAACCAATGGTGCCCAGGGCCGGAATCGAACCAGCGACACTGCGATTTTCAGTCGCATGCTCTACCAACTGAGCTACCTGGGCGCCGTTGGTGGGCGGTCATTAGCCGAGGGCGTCAGCCCTGTCCAGCCGGGGGGTCGTCCTCGTCGGGCTCGGCTTCCTCGGCCGGCAGGGCGTAGGCACCGGTGAACCAGCGGCCCAGGTCCACCTGACGGCACCGGTCGGAGCAGAAGGGCGCCCCGGCGCCGCGCGGGCGCGAGGGCCGGCCGCAGACCGGGCACTTGGCGTCAGGCATCGGCCACCTCCTCCTGGGCCGATTCCCGCAGCGCGAGCGGCCCGCCGAACTCCTCCAACGCGCCGGGCAGGCCGCGGATGGCCGCCAGCACCGCCGCCGGGGCCTGCAGCGCCAGCCGGCGGTGCGGCTCCGCCGCGCGCTCGCGCGATGCGCGGCGCAGCAGGGCCAGGCCACGGGCCAGCGGGCGGTCGGCCAGCACCTCGTGCAGCGGCGGGTAGATGCGCGCCCGGCGCAGCTCGAACAGGCCCAGCGGCCCGAAGCCCAGCGGCTGCGCCAGCCCGTCCGGCGCCAGGGCGGCGCGCAGCTCCGGCTCCAGCGCCGCGCGCTGCTTCACCGACAGGCCGGCCAGGTCCAACAGGATGGGTCCCGACAGGTCGCGCAGCACCAGCTGGCGCGCGAACTCCGCGATGGCGCGGCGGTTCGCGTCCCGCGGGTCGGCCGCGCCCGAATCCACGTCCACCGCGGTCAGCGCCGGCAGGGGCGAGAGGATGAGGCGGCCACCGCCGGCCAGCGGCACCTCCGGCTCCGCCAGGGCTTCAGCCTCCGCTTCCAGGGCGTCGTCGAAGGCGGGGGCGTGGCGGGCGCCCAGCCGCGCCGCCTCGGCGGCGTCGTCGCAGGTGATGGCGGCGGCAGGGAAGGCGGCCATCCAGCGCCGCGCCTGGTCCGGGCCCCGCTCCAGCAGGGCCAGGCCGCTGCCGGGCTGCTGCGGCAGCCGGGCGGACACGCGCAGCCCCTTGCCGTTCTGCGCCGCGCGGATGACGCGCAGGGTCAGCCAGCTGCCCTCCGGCGGCAGGCGGCGGCCGGCGCATTCCGATTCCGGCAGGAAGCCGGTGGCGCCGCCGGGCAGGGCGACGAAGCCGCCCCCCAGCGCCGGCGTGCGCGCCTCCACCCGCCCGCGCAGCACGTCGCCCACGCCGTCCGGCCGGGCCGGTCGCTCGACGCGATAGCCGGCCAGCACCCCGCCGCGCAGCAGCGCCACCCGCCGCTCGCCGGGCGAGCGCGCGACGCGGATCTCTACGGGCGCAGCCATCCGCAGCCGCGCAGCAGCTGCGCCGTCTCGAACAGCGGCAGCCCGACCACGTTGGAGTGCGAGCCGGACAGGAAGCGCACGAACATCTCGGCCCGGCCCTGGATGGCGTAGCCGCCGGCCTTGCCCTCCCATTCGCCGGAGTCGAGGTAGGCCTCGACCTGCTGCGCCGTCAGCCGCTGGAAGGCCACGACGGAGGTGACGAGGCGCGTGCCCAGGCTGCCATCCGGCCGGCGCAGCGCCACGCCGGTGTGCACCTGGTGGCGGCGGCCCGACATCAGCCCCAGGAAGCGGCGCGCCTCCTCGCGGCTGGCCGGCTTGCCCAGGATGCGGCGGCCCACGCCCACCACCGTGTCGGCGGCCAGCACCAGGGCGCCCGGCGCCTCCAGCGCGGCGGCCTTGGCCGAAGAAAGGCGCTGCGCCAGGCGGCGCGGCATCTCGCTGCGGAGGGGGGATTCGTCCAGCTCGGCCGGCTGCACCGCATCGGGGACGACGCCGATGCGCGCCAGCAGCTCCAGCCGGCGCGGCGAGGCGGAGGCGAGGACCAGCCGGGGGCGGTCGCTCACTGGAAGCGGCCGCTCACTTGAAGCGGAAGGTGATGCGCCCCTTGGTCAGGTCATAGGGCGTCATCTCGACGTTCACGCGGTCGCCGGCGAGGACGCGGATGCGGTTCTTGCGCATCTTCCCCGAGGTGTGGGCGAGCACCATGTGGTCATTGTCCAGCTTCACGCGGAACATGGCGTTGGGCAGGAGTTCGACGACCTGGCCGCTGAACTCGATCATATCCTCTTTGGACATCAGATTCCTTGTGCAATGCCTGGGGGCGTGCGGGTTCGCGCCGCGGTCAGGCCCCCGGCGCCGGCGCGCGTCAGATGCGCCCCCGATGCCGGCAAGTCAAGGCGCGAGGCGGTGGTCCAGGCTGCGCGCATGGGCGTCCAGCCCCTCGGCCTCGGCCAGCAGGACGGCGGCGGGGCCGATGGCGCGCAGCCCCGCCTCGCTCGCCTCGATCCAGGTGGTGCGCTTCAGGAAGTCGAACACCGACAGGCCGGAGGAGAAGCGGGCGGAGCGCCCGGTGGGCAGCACGTGGTTGGGCCCGGCGACGTAGTCGCCCAGCGCCTCGGGCGTCCAGCGGCCCAGGAAGCCGGCGCCGGCATGCCGGATGCGCGCGAAGACGGCGCGCGGCTCGGCGGTCATCACCTGCAGGTGCTCGGCGGCCAGGCGGTTGGCCAGTTCGGCGGCCTCCTCCAGGTCGCGGGTGAGGATGATGGCGCCGTGGCGGCGCCAGGATTCGCCGGCGATGGCCGCGCGCGGCAGCCGCGCCAGCGCCGCCGCGACGGCGCCGGCCACCGCCTCGGCCAGGGCGGCGTCGGGGGTCAGCAGGATGGCCTGGGCGGCCTCGTCGTGCTCGGCCTGGGCCAGCAGGTCCATCGCCACGTGGGCCGGGTCGTTGGCGCCGTCGGCGATGATGACCACCTCCGAGGGGCCGGCGATGGAGTCGATGCCCACCCGCCCGAACACCTGGCGCTTGGCCTCGGCGACGTAGGCGTTGCCGGGGCCGACGATGCGGTCCACCGGGGCGATGGCGGCGGTGCCCCAGGCCAGCGCGGCGACGGCCTGGGCGCCGCCGATGCGCCAGATCTCCGTCACGCCGGCGCGGCGGGCGGCGGCCAGCACCAGCGGGTTCAGCGTGCCGCCGGGCGTGGGCACCGCCATGGCGATGCGCCCCACCCCCGCCACCCGCGCCGGCAGGGCGTTCATCAGCACGGAGGACGGGTAGGCCGCCTTGCCGCCGGGCACGTAGAGGCCCACCGCGTCCAGCGGCCCCCAGCGCAGGCCCAGCGCCACGCCGTCCTCGTCCGGAAGCTCCAGGTCCTGGGGCATCTGCGCGCGGTGGAAGCGCTCGATGCGGGTGGCCGCGACGTCCAGCGCGGAATGCAGGGCGGGCGGCACGGCGGCGCAGGCCGCGTCCACCTCGGCCTCCGTCACGCGCAGCGCCGCGGCGTCGGCCGGCGCCCAGCCGTCGAAGCGCGCCGTCAGCGCCAGCAGGGCGGCGTCGCCGGCCTCGCGCACCTGGGCGATGATGGCGGAAACGGCGCCGTCCACCCGCGCCGTCGTGTCGCGCCCGTCCTCGATGATGGCGCGGAAGGCGGGTTCGAAGCCGGGGTCGGCGGTGGTCAGGCGCTGCATGCCAGTCCCTCGCGGAAGCGCGCGATCCAGTGGCCGATCTCTTCCGGCCGGGTCTTGAGCGCGGTGCGGTTGACGATGAGGCGCGAGGTGACGGGGGCGATGACCTCCGTCTCCACCAGCCCGTTGGCGCGCAGGGTCGAGCCGGTCTGCACCAGGTCCACGATCACCCGCGCCAGGCCGAGGGAGGGGGCCAGCTCCATCGCGCCGTTCAGGTGGACGATGTCGGCCTGGATGCCGCGGGCGGCGTAGTGGCGCCGGGCGATGTTGGGATACTTGGTGGCCACCGCCACGCGGGACCAGCGCGCCGGGTCGTCGGTGCCGGCGGTGGCGGCGGCCTCGGCCACGCTGACGCGGCAGGCGCCGATGCCCAGGTCCAGCGGGGCGTAGATCTGGCCGGTGTCGTACTCCATCAGCACGTCGCCGCCGCACACGCCGATCTGCGCGCCGCCATGCGCCACGAAGGCCGCGACGTCGAAGGGGCGCACCCGCACCACGTCCAGCTCCGGGTGGTTGGTCTCGAAGCGCAGCCGGCGGCTGTCCTCGTCGTGCATGTCGGCCGCCGGCTCGATGCCGGCGCCGCGCAGCACCGGGCCCAGCTCCTTCAGGATGCGCCCCTTGGGCAGGGCGAGGACCAGCGTGCGCCCGGCGCGGCCGAGGGCCGGGGCGGGCATCGCCGGCGCGGGGGCCGCCGTGGCGGGGTCTTGCGAGGGCATCATCGCGGCAGGCGCTCGATCTCCGCCCCCACGGCGGCCAGCTTGGCCTCGATGTGCTCGTAGCCGCGGTCGAGGTGGTAGACGCGGTTGACGATGGTCTCACCCTCCGCCGCCAGCCCGGCCAGCACCAGGGAGACGGAGGCGCGCAGGTCGGTCGCCATCACCGGGGCGCCGGACAGCCGGGGCACCCCGCGCACGATGGCCGAGGCACCGTGGAAGTTGATGCGCGCGCCCATGCGCGCCAGCTCCGGCACGTGCATGAAGCGGTTCTCGAAGATGGTCTCGGTGATCATGGAGGCGCCCTCGGCCACGCACATCAGCGCCATGAACTGCGCCTGCATGTCGGTGGCGAAGCCGGGGAAGGGCTCGGTCATCACGTCGGCGCCGCGCAGGCCGTTGCGGCGCGTCACCAGCAGGCCGGTGTGCGTCTCGGCCACGTCCACCCCGGCCTCGCGCAGCACGCGGGCCACGCTGCCCAGGTGGTCCAGCCGGGCGCCGTCCAGGTGCAGCTGGCCGCCGGTGATGGCGGCGGCGCAGGCGAAGGTGCCGGCCTCGATGCGGTCGGGCACGATGGGGTGGGTGGCGGGCAGCAGGGTGGCGCCGCCCTCGACGCGCAGCCGGTCCGTCCCGATGCCCTCGATGCGCGCGCCCATGCGCATCAGGCACATGGCCAGGTCGCCGATCTCGGGCTCGCGGGCGGCGTTGACCAGCTCCGTCTCGCCTTCCGCCAGGCAGGCGGCCATCAGCAGGTTCTCGGTGGCGCCGACGCTGACCTGGGGGAAGATGATGCGCGCGCCGCGCAGCCTGCCCCTGGCCTCGATGTAGCCGGCGTTGATCTCGATCTCCGCGCCCAGCTGCTCCAGCGCCTTGATGTGCAGGTCCACCGGGCGGGTGCCGATGGCGCAGCCGCCGGGCAGCGAGACGCGGGCGCGGCCGAAGCGCGCCAGCAGCGGCCCCAGCACCAGCACCGAGGCGCGCATCCGGCGCACGATGTCGTAGGGCGCCTCCAGCTCGGTCGCGGCGCCGGACATGGTCAGGGTGCGCGCGGCCTTGTCGTGCTCGACCACCAGGCCATGGTGGCGCAGCAGCTGCGCCATGGTGGCGATGTCGGCGAGGTCCGGCGCGTTGGTCAGCACCAGCGGGCCGTCGGCCAGCAGGGCGGCCGCCATCAGCGGCAGGGCGGCGTTCTTGGCGCCGGAGACGGGGACGGAGCCCTGCAGCGGGCGGCCGCCGCGGATGCGGATGCGGTCCATGAGGGGGGTCCTAGAGCCGGGGCAGGGCGACGCCGCGCTGGCCCATGTACTTGCCGGCGCGGTCGGCGTAGCTGACCTCCGGCGCGCTGTCGCCGCGCAGGAACAGGAACTGGCAGATGCCCTCGTTGGCGTAGACGCGGGCGGGCAGGGGGGTGGTGTTGCTGATCTCGATGGTCACCTGCCCCTCCCATTCCGGCTCCAGCGGGGTGACGTTCACGATCAGGCCGCAGCGGGCGTAGGTGCTCTTGCCCAGGCAGATCACCAGCACGTCGCGCGGGATGCGGAACACCTCCACCGTGTGGGTCAGCGCGAAGGAATTGGGCGGGATGATGCACACCGGCCCCTTGCGGGTGACGAAGCCGGTCTCGCTGAACTTCTTGGGGTCCACCACGTCGTTGTCCACGTTGGTGAACACCTTGAACTCGTCCGCCGCCCGCGCGTCGTAGCCGAAGGAGGACAGGCCGAAGGAGATCACGCCCTCGCGCTTCTGCGCCTCCACGAAGGGCGCGATCATGCCGTGCTCCGTCGCCATGCGGCGGATCCAGTGGTCGGGCATGATGGGCATTCAGCGGTCCTTCGGCGGCTCGTCCGTCTCGCGGGGGGGATTAGACCCTTCCGGCAGGTTCCGTCCATCGGCAGGCTCCGCCGCCGCGGGTCCGGCCGGCCCGGCCGCGCGGGCGCGGGCCTGGGCCTTGCGGCGCCGCAGGTTCTCCCGCAGGGCGGCGGCCAGCCGGGCCTCGCGGTCGTTCACCGGGGCAGGCACAGCACGTCCTCATGGCCGACATGCGCGGCCAGCCGGCCCGCCGCCGCCTGGTCGCGGCGGGCGTCGCGCCAGTCCAGCACGCGGCGCCAGTCCCGCTTCTCCCAGCGCAGCGCGGCCTCGGCGTGGCCCTCGGCCAGGGCGCCCGCCATCTCGCCGTCGCGGCGGTGGATGGCCCAGGGGCTGGGGGCGCGGTGGATGGCGTAGCCCCGGGCGGCGAAGGCGCGGGCGATGGCGGCCGGCGCCGCCGCGCCCAGCGCCATCCCGCCGAAGCCCTTGTCCCGCCGCTGGTCGCGGGCGAAGCCGCGGGCCACCAGCGCGTCGGCCGGGTGCGGCGGGGTGAAGCGCTCGCGGCCGGTCACGTTCAGCGCGGCGTAGAAGGGCAGGCGGTGGCGGGCCAGCGCCTCGGCCAGGCGATCCAGCCAGGCCTCGCTCACCAGGTCGCACAGGGCCGAGCAGGTGACGGCCTGCACCTTGTCCAGCGGCAACCCCTCCGGGGCGCGGCGCAGGTCCACCAGCACGCCCTCGATGCGCCAGGCGCCGGCGGGGGCGTGCACCAGCAGCGCCTTCCTGCCGGGCCAGGTGGCGGCCCAGCCCACGGCCCAGGCGGCCTCCTGCATCTCGTCGAAGGCGCGGGCCATCAGCTCCGCGTCGGCATCCGCCAGCGTCCAGGATTGCGGCTTGCGGATGTAGTGCGCCAGCCAGCGCGTCAGGCTGCCGGTGCCGGCGCCCAGGTCCAGCAGGTGCGGGCGGGCCGTGGCCAGCCGCTGCGCCAGCAGCCGCGCCAGCGGCTCGGCGCGGGCGGCGGCGTCGTGCGGTTCCCGCAGGGACAGCCAGTCGCCGTCGAAGCTCTCAGCCATGCGCCTTCTCCACCTCGGCGGCGAAGCGCGCGGCGCGGTCCTCCCAGCGCGGCAGGCGCTGGCCGGCGGCCCAGGCGGCCTCGGCCATCTGGGCGCGCAGGCCGCGGTCGAGGATGACGCGGCGCATCCCGCGCGACAGGCTGTCGTGGTTGCCCGGCGCGGCCAGGATGGCGGCGCCCGGCCCGGCGACCTCGGCGATGGCGCCGCCGGTGCACAGCGCCAGCGGCAGGCCGCGGGCCTGGGCCTCGGCGGCGGCCATGCCATAGCCCTCCCAGTGGGTGGCCAGGGCGAAGAGGTCGGCGGCCTGGTACTCGGCCTCCAGCGCCTCGCCGTGCAGGGCGCCCAGGAAGGCGACGCGCTGCGCCAGCCCCAGCTCCTCCGCCAGGGCGCGCAGGGTGGCGGCGTGCACCGGGTCGGCTGGCGGGCCGGCGATGCGCAGCGCCCAGTCCAGGTCGGTCAGCCGCGCCAGCGCCCGCAGCAGCACGTCATGGCCCTTGCGGGGCGTCAGGCTGCCCACCGACAGGATGCGGCAGCCGTCGCCGCCGCTGCCGGGGGCGCGGGAGGCGGGGTCGGTGCCGGGCTCCACCACGCCGACCCGCGCCGGGTCGGCGCCCAGCTCCGGCAGGCCGCGCGCCGTCATCGGCGAGGTGGCGACCAGCCGCGCCACCCGGGCGAACAGCGGGCGCTCCAGCGCCGCCAGGGCCGCGCGGTCCTGCCCGGCCTCCAGGCTGGTCGGGTGGTGGATCAGCGCCACCGCGCGGGCCAGCGCCGGGTGGGCGGGGTCGGCGGCCGGCAGGCCCAGCCCGTCCAGCACGGGGGTCTCGTCCGCGGCCAGCCGGTCCAGCGCGGCCGCCATGGCGGCGCGGGCCGCCGCGTCGGGCAGGGGGAAGCGCCCGGGCAGCTCCTCCACCCGCACCGCCACGCCCAGCGCCCGCAGCCCCGCCAGCAGCCGCCGGTCATAGGCGTAGCCGCCGGAGGTGGCCGAGAGCGGCGCCGGGACCAGGAAGGCCAGGCGCATCAGATTTCGGCTTCGTAGGCGGCCCAGGCGACGTGGCTCTCGCGCAGCAGCACCTTGATGGCGCTCACACCCTGGCCGCCCGCGCCCAGCGTGCCGTCCTTGCAGGCGGCGGCCAGCAGGCCGTGGATGTGGAAGGCCAGGTGCTCGGTGGTGGTGTTCTGCCCGGCGAAGGCGGCCTCCTCGTCCAGGTTGCGGTAGTCCAT
Source organism: Sabulicella flocculans (assembly GCF_045449635.1). Classification (NCBI taxonomy): domain Bacteria; kingdom Pseudomonadati; phylum Pseudomonadota; class Alphaproteobacteria; order Acetobacterales; family Acetobacteraceae; genus Sabulicella; species Sabulicella flocculans. The sequence continues at coordinate 264,184 of NZ_JBJJBR010000002.1, forward strand.
GGCGGCCAGGACCTTGCGCAGCTCGTCCTTCGCCAGGCCGATGTCCACCAGCAGGTTGGCGTGGTCCAGCCTGGGCGCGCGGAACTCCGCCTCCACGATGAAGGTGGCGCCGTGCAGGCGCTGGGCCGGGCCGAACTCGGCGCCGCGGAAGGAGTGGGCCACCATGATGTGGTCCACGACGGTGAGGCTGAACATCAGGAAGCGTCTCCGTAGGTGACGACGGGGCAGAGGGGTTGCGGCGCCCCCGGCGGCGGGTCCAGCACGGCGCCCAGCCGGGCCGGCAGCTCGCGGAACGGGATGAACGGGCCCAGCAGCGCGTCCAGCCGGGCATCGGCCAGCAGGGACAGCGCCAGCGCCATGCGCTGCGCGTGGCTGCGCCGGCCCCGCATGGCGGGCGCCACGCTGCCCACCTGCGTCGAGAGCAGGCGCAGCCGGCGCTGGTGGAACGCGGCGCCCAGCGGCAGCGCGGGCTCGCGGTCGCCGAACCAGCTCGCCTCGATGATGCGCGCCTCGAAGGCGGCGCGGTCCAGCGCGAGGCGCAGCCCGGCCTCGCTGGCGCTGGCGTGGACCAGCAGCTCCTGCCCGTCCGCCACCTGCTCCGGCGCGGCGAAGCGGGCGCCGAGCGCCTCGGCCACGGCGCGGCGGGCGGGGTCGGTGTCGGTCACGGTGACCTCCATCCCCGGGATGCGCGCCAGCAGGAAGGCCGCCAGCAGCCCCACCACCCCCGCGCCGACCACCAGGGCGCGCTCGCCCGGCAGGGGCGCGGCGTCCCACAGGAGGTTGAGCGCCGTCTCCATGTTGGCGGCCAGCACGGCGCGGTGGTCGGGCACGGCGTCGGGAATGGCGGCGCACAGCGCGGCGGGCAGGCCGAAGCGCGCCTGGTGCGGGTGCAGGCAGAACACGCGCTGCCCGTGCTGGTCGCGGCCCACCACGGCGTAGCCGTACTTCACCGGGAAGGGGAAATCGCCTTCCTGCATCGGCCCGCGCATCGCCGCGTGCTGGGAGGGGGGCACGCGGCCGTGATGCACCAGCCGCTCCGTCCCGCGCGAGATGCCGGAGCAGATGGCGGTGACGACGCGCTCGCCCTGCGGCGCGGCGCAGGGGCGCAATTCCGCGACGCCGGGGGCGACGTGCCAGAGCGCGCTCATCGCAGCGCCACGTCGAACAGCATGTCGGGCTCGATGGGGTGCGGGGTCCAGGCGAAGCGCAGGCCCTCGTGCACCGTCGCCACCTCCGGCAGGTCGAAGGCGGGGCGGCCGCTGCCCAGGATCATCGGCGCCACCGTGACGTGCAGCCGGTCCAGCAGGCCGGCGAGCAGGAAGCGCGAGACGGTCTGCCCGCCGCCCTCGACGAAGATGCGCGCGCAGCCGCGCGCGCGCAGCGCCGCCAGCAGGGCCGCGAGGTCCAGCGGGGCGGGCAGTTCCAGCACCTCGGCCGTGCCGTGGGTGGCGGGGCCGGGCGTGGTGGCGACCAGCAGGCTGGGCGCGCCGTCGCTGAACACGCGGTGATGCGCCGGCAGGCGGCGCCTGGGATCGATCACCACCCGCAGCGGCGAGGGGCCGGGGACGAGGCGCGTGGAAAGGCGCGGGTCGTCCTCGCGCACCGTGCCGGCGCCGACCACCACCGCCTGGCACAGCGCGCGCAGCCGGTGGGTGTGGCGCAGGTCGCCGGCGCCGCCGATCCATTGGCTGTGGCCGGCGCGGGTGGCGATGCGCCCGTCCAGCGTCTGCGCCAGCCGGCCGACCACGCAGCCGCCGGGCGCCAGCACCGGCGCGAACAGCGGCGCCAGGCTGCCGGCGCGCGAGGGCTCGCCCGCCAGCAGCGCCTGCCATTCCGCGTCGGGGGGCGCGCCGTCCATCGGCGCGCTTCTGTCAGGCGCGGGTGGCCACGGCAAGGGCCGCCGCCTGGCGCGGCGCGCGCAGGCCGCCCGAGCGCGCGTAGCCCGGCGCGGCGTTCAACGGCCGCGCCGCGCCGGCGATGGCCTCGATGACGCGGGACTGCAGGGCGATGGCGTCCTCCAGCAGCTTGCGGTTCTCCTTGCCCAGCGCCTCCAGCGCGGCGGCCAGCTTCTCGGCCTGGAGGCGGGTGTCGCCGGCGGCGCGGGCGCGGGCGCGGGTGGCCGCGGCGGTGGCGGCGGCGAAGGCGTCGGAGGCCTGCATCTTGTGCTGCGCCATGGCGGCGGCGCGCAGCAGGTCCTGCGCGGCCAGGGCCTCGTTCTCCTGGCGCAGCGCCTCGGCGAGGCGTTCACCGGCAGCGATCACGGCGTCCATCATGGGCGATTCTCCTGGGGGGTGGTTGAGGCTTCCTGAACCCGCAGCATGTGCCGCAGGACCATGTCCTGCAGGCCCAGGCCGCGTCCGGAACGGGCGGCGGCGGCGCTGAACGCCTCCACCAGCATGGGCTTCCACTGCGCCTCGGCGCTGCCGCCGCCGAAGGGCGAGCGGGAGGCGTCGGCGGCGGCGAAGGCGGGCTGCAGCAGCTGCGCCATCACCTGCGCCTCGAAGGCCTGGGCCGCCTGGCGCATGCGCGCGGGCGTCTGGGCGCCGCCGGAGGGCGGGGTGGGGAGGAGGCCGGGCAGCATCAGCGCACCTCCAGCTCGGCCTGCAGCGCCCCGGCGGCGCGGATGGTCTGCAGGATGGTGATGAGGTCGCGCGGGCCGACGCCCAGGCTGTTCAGCCCGCGCACCAGCTCGGCCAGGGTGACGCCGCTGGGCAGCACGCCCATGCGGCGCTCGTTCTGGTCATCCACCTCGATGCCGGTGCGCGGCGTCACCACCGTCTGCCCGCCGGCCAGGGCGTTGGGCTGGGACACCTGCGGCGCCTCGGTGATGCGGATGGTGAGGTTGCCCTGCGCGATGGCCACGGTGGAGACGCGCACATTCGCCCCCATGACGATGGTGCCGGAGGCTTCCTCGATCACCACGCGGGCCACCTGGTCGGGCTCCACGCGCAGCTGCTCGATGTCTGTAAGGAAGGTGACGGGGTCGCGGCCGCCCAGGCTCAGCAGCACGGTGCGCGGGTCGGTGGCGCGGGCGGCGCCATTGCCGGCGGCGCGGTTCACCGCCTGCGCGACCCGACGCGCCGTCGTCAGGTCGGGGTTGCGCAGGGACAGGCGCACATGGTCGCGCCCGGCCAGGGTGTAGGGAATCGCGCGCTCCACGATGGCCCCGGCGCTGATGCGGGCCGAGGTGGGAACGCCGCGCTGCACGGAGGCGCCGGCGCCGCGCGCCGCGATGGCCCCCGTGGCCACCGCCCCCTGCGCCACGGCGTAGACCTGCCCGTCCGCGCCCAGCAGCGGCGTGACCAGCAGCGTGCCGCCGGTGAGGTTGGAGGCGTCGCCGAGCGAGGAGATGCTGATGTCGATGCGCGAGCCGGGCTGCGCGAAGGCCGGCAGGTTGGCCGTGACCATCACGGCGGCGACGTTGCGGGTGTCCAGCCGGGCCTCGTTGTCGCGGGTGTTCACGCCCAGGCGCTCCAGCATCCCCACCAGGGACTGGCGGGTGAAGATGGCGGTGCGCAGCCGGTCGCCGGTGCCGGGCAGGCCGACCACCAGGCCGTAGCCGACCAGCTGGTTGTCGCGCACGCCCTCGATGTCGGCGATGTCCTTGATGCGCACGGGCTGCGCCGCCGCGGGCCACGCCGCGCCAAGGCTGAGCAGGAGTGCGAGCAGGAGGGTCTTCACCATCGCTTCACCGGTTGCGGCGCATGGAGAAGCCATGCCCCACGCAACCTTCCGCAAGCGCCGTGCCAGCCACGCCCCGGGTGGGGGGCGGCGTTTCCTGCCGGGTCAGGGCCGGCGCTGCCGGGGGCGGGCGTGATCCGCCCGGTCGGCGGGCCCGCGCCCGGCCCGGCCGGGGTGGCACGGGCCCGGCGCGCCGGTGGCTTCCACCTGCCGGCCGACGCCGCCGCCGCGGCCGGCGGGGTGGCTGGCACCGCGGGGGTGGGGGCGCTGTTCGCCATGCAGGAGGCGCTGACCCCGCGCGAGCGCGACGATGCCGCGCAGCGCCGCGGCCAAGCGCTGCTGGAGGAGATGGAGGCGCTGCGCCGGGACCTGCTGCGCGGCGCGATGCCGGCGGCGCGGCTGTCCCGCCTGGCCGTGCTGGCGGAGGGCGAGGCCGGGGCCGACCCGGCGCTGCGCGAGGTGGTGGAGGCGCTGTCGCTGCGGGCGCGGGTGGAGCTGGAGCGCCATCGCATTCCAGGGAACGGAAATTCAGCGTAAAGTCATGCAGTTGTTGCAAACGGGCACTTGGCTTGCCCGGTGGTGATGCGTATGGTCCGCCCGCCCCGGGTTGGGTGTCCGGCGCCGGGCCGGGCCGAAGAGCGGGGCGAGGCAAAGGTCCAGATGGTCGTCACCCTTCCTCCCGATTATCGCCCCTCCGACGACGAAGAGTTCATGAACGCGTTGCAGCTGGAGTACTTCCGCCAGAAGCTGCTGCGCTGGCGCCACGAGCTGCTGCGCGAGGCGGGCGTGACGCTGAACTCGCTCTCGGCCGGCGGCATCTCCGAAGCGGACCTGACCGACCGCGCCAGCGTCGAGACCGACCGCGCGCTGGAGCTTCGCACGCGCGACCGCGCGCGCAAGCTGATCAGCAAGATCGACCAGGCGCTGGAGCGCATCGCCCACGGCGCCTACGGTTACTGCGAGGAAACGGGCGAGCCCATCGGCCTGCGCCGCCTGGAGGCGCGCCCGATCGCCACCATGAGCATCGAGGCGCAGGAGCGCCACGAGCGCATGGAGAAGGTGCACCGCGACGATTGAGCGCGCCCTGGCCCTGACGCGACGAAGGCCCGGCCCCTTGCGGGGACCGGGCCTTCTTCTTGTCCGGCCGGAGGCGCGTCAGAGCCTGACGCGCAGCCAGTTGCCGATCTCGCCCACGATGCCACGGCGGAAGGCCAGCACGCAGAGCACGAAGATCACGCCCTGGATCACCGTCACCCAGGCGCCGAACTCGGCCAGGTAGTTCTGCATGGTGATGATGACGGCCGCCCCCACCACGGGCCCGAAGATGGTGCCCAGGCCGCCGACCAGCGACATCAGCACCACCTCGCCCGACATGGTCCAGAAGACGTCCGTCAGGGTGGCGATGCCGAACACGATGGACTTCAGCCCGCCCGCCACGCCGGACAGCGCGGCGGAGAGCACGAAGGCCACCAGCTTGTAGTCGTCGGTGCGGTAGCCCAGGGAGGTGGCGCGGGGCTCATTCTCGCGGATGGACTTCAGCACCATGCCGAAGGGCGAATGGATGGTGCGGTGGATGAACAGGAAGCCGAGAAGGAAGATGGCCGCCGTCACCCAGTACATGCTGAGGTCGCTGCCCAGCGGCACCGCGCCGAACAGGTTGCCGCGCGGGATGGACTGGATGCCGTCCTCGCCCCCCGTGAAGGGCGCCTGCACGCAGAAGAAGTAGACCATCTGCGCGAAGGCCAGGGTGATCATGGCGAAGTAGATGCCCTGGCGCCGGATGGCGATCCAGCCGATCACCAGGCCCAGCGCGGCGCCGACCAGCCCGCCGATGAGGATCGAGACCTCGGGCGTGAAGCCCCAGACCTTGGCGGCGTGGCCGGCCAGGTAGCCGCCCATGCCGAAATACGCCGCATGCCCGAAGGAGAGCAGGCCTACATAGCCGATCAGCAGGTTGAAGGCGCAGGCGAACAGCGCGAAGCACAGCACCTTCATCAGGAAGACGGGATACAGGAAGAAGGGCGCCACCAGCAGCACCGCGCACATCACCCCGAAGGCGATGAGCTGGGTGCGGGTGAAGCCGAGGAAGGCGGGCGCCTCCTGCTTGAAGTCGGTGCCCTCGAAACCGCCGGGAGCCGCCATGTCTCAGGCCCTCCCGAACAGGCCGGCCGGCCGCGTGAGCAGCACGATGGCCATGACCACGAAGATCACCGTGGCCGAGGCCTCGGGGTAGAAGACCTTGGTCAGCCCCTCGATGATGCCCAGCCCGAAGCCGGTGACCACCGAGCCGAGGATGGAGCCCATGCCGCCGATCACCACCACGGCGAACACGATGATGATGAGGTTGGAGCCCATCTGCGGGTTCACCGAGTAGATGGGCGCCGCCAGCACGCCGGCGAAGGCCGCCAGCGCCACGCCGGCGCCGTAGGTCAACGTCATCATCCGGGGCACGTTGATGCCGAAGGCCTGCACCAGCGCCGGGTTCTCCGTCGCCGCGCGCAGGTAGGAGCCGATCTTGGTCTTCTCGATCGCCAGCCAGGTGGCGATGCAGGCCACCAGCGCGACGATCACCACCCAGCCGCGATAGACCGGCATGAACATGAAGCCCAGGTCCCAGGCGCCGGTCAGCTCGGCCGGGATGCGGTAGGGCAGGCCCGAGGAGCCGAACTCGTTGCGCACCAGCCCCTCGATGATCAGGCCGACGCCGAAGGTCAGCAGCAGGCCGTAGAGGTGGTCGAGCTTGTAGAGGCGCGAGATCATGGTCTTCTCGAGCAGCACGCCGAAGGCGCCGACCAGCAGCGGCGCCAGCAGCAGCGCCCACCAGTAGCCCAGGCCCAGGAAGTTCAGCAGCAGCCAGGCCACGAAGGCGCCCAGCATGAACTGGGCGCCGTGCGTGAAGTTGATGACGTTCAGCATCCCGAAGATGACGGCGAGGCCGAGTGAGAGGAGCGCGTAGAACGCCCCGTTGATGAGCCCCAGCAGCAGCTGCCCGAACAGCAGCGGTGCGGGGATGCCGAAGATGTCATCCATGCGTCGTTGTTACCCCCTGACCAGCGGGCAATTCCCCTCGGCCATGGGGCGGAATGCCTCCTCGGCCGGGTTCGTCGCCACGAGATTGTAGTAGTCCCAGGTGCCGCGCGACTCCCGCGGCGTCTTCACCTGGTAGAGCATGGTCGGATGGATCTTGCGCCCATCCGGCCGGATCCGGCCCACGCCGAAGGCGTCGTCGTCCGTTCCCATCGCCTTCATGCGCTCCACCACCGCGCGGCCATCGGCCTTGGCGGCGGCGGCGCCCATGGCGGCGGCGGCCTTCAGGTAGTGGACCGTCGCGCCGTAGCAGCCGGCCTGCACCTGCGCCGGCATGGCGCGGTTGGGCATGCGCGGCTGCACGCGCTGGCTGAAGGCGCGGGTGCGGTCGTTGCTGTCCCAGTAGAAGCTTTCGGTCAGCAGCAGGCCCTGCGCGGTTTCCAGGCCCAGGCTGTGCACCTCCATGAAGGACATCAGCAGGCCGGCGATCTGCATGTTGCGCGTCAGCCCGAACTCGCGCGCCTGCTTGATGCAGTTGGCGGTGTCGGTGCCGGCATTGGCCAGCGCCAGCACCTTGGCGCGGCTGGCCTGGGCCTGCACCAGGAAGCTGCTGAAATCCGTGGTCGCCGGGAACGGGTAGCGCGCGGCGCCCAGCACCCGCCCGCCGGCCTGCTCGACGAAGGCGGAGGTGTCGCGCTGCAGCGCGTGGCCGAAGGCGTAGTCGGCGGTGATGAAGAACCAGGTGTCCCCGCCCGAACGCGCCAGCGCCGCGCCCGTGCCCTTGGCCAGCATGTAGGTGTCGTAGGTCCAGTGCACCGTGTTGGGCGAGCAGGCCGGGCCCGTCAGGTCGCTGGTCGCCGCCCCGCTGTTCAGGAACAGCTTGTTCTTCTCCCGCGCGATCTGGCTGATGGCCAGCGCGACGGAGGAGGTGGGCACGTCCACCACCGCGTCCACGCCCTGGTCGTACCATTGCCGGGCGATGTTGGCGCCCACGTCGGGGCGGTTCTGGTGGTCGGCCTGCAGCACCTCCGCCTGGATGCCGAGGCGGGAGGCGAACTCCATCACCGCCTGCTGGGTGCAGACGGCGCTGCCTGGCCCGGTGGGGTCGCGATAGGGGCCGGACATGTCGGTGAGCACGCCCAGGCGCAGCGTGGCGCCCTGCTGCGCGCGCAGCGCCGAGAAGGGCAGCGTGGTGGCGGCGGCGGCGCCGGCCAGAAGGTGACGTCGGTTCATCGGGTTTCCTCCCTCAAGGAGGGGCGGCACGGCTCTTGGCCGGCCATGTCCGCCCCCGTCCTCACGTTAAGCGCGGACCAGGCTGCAGCCGCCCTCAGCCAGGGGGCGGAACGCCTCCTCCGCCGGGGTGGTGCTGAGCAGCTTGTAGTAGTCCCACGGGCCGCGGGATTCGCGCGGCGACTTCACCTCGAACAGGTAGGAGGGCTGGAGGCGCCGGCCATCGGGGCGGATGGAGCCCTGGCCCATCGCGTCGTCGTCGGTCGGCATGGCCTTCATGCGGTTCACCGCCTCGACGCCGCTGGCCTTGGCCCGGGCCACGCCCATGTCGGCCGCGGCCTTCAGGTAGTGCAGCGCGGCCGAGTAGCAGCCGGCCGAGCCCATGCCGGGGCGCAGCTGGTTGGGCATGTTGGGCAGGATGCGGCGGGTGAAGGCGCGGGTGCGGTCGTTCAGGTCCCAGTAGAAGGTCTCGGTGCAGACCAGGCCCTGCGCCGTCTCCAGCCCCAGCGAGTTCACGTCGGAGATGAACATCAGCAGCGCCGCCAGCTTCACGCCGCGGCGCGTCAGCCCGAACTCGGCCGCCTGCTTGATGGAGTTGATGGTGTCGCCGCCCGCATTGGCCAGCCCGATCACCTTGGCGCGCGACGCCTGCGCCTGCACCAGGAAGCCCGAGAAGTCCGTCCCCGGGAAGGGAGTGCGGACGCCGCCCAGTACGCGGCCGCCCGCGCCCTGCACGAAGGCGGTGGTGTCGCGCTCCAGCGCGTGGCCGAAGGCGTAGTCGGCGGTGAGGAAGAACCAGGTGTCGCCGCCCGTGCGCACCATCGCCGCGCCGGTGGACTTCGCCAGCATGTAGGTGTCGTAGGTCCAGTGGACCGTGTTTGGGCTGCACTGCGCGCCCGTCAGGTCGCTGGTGGCGGCCCCCGAGTTCAGGTGCACCTTGTTGCGCTCGCGCACCACCGTGTTCACGGCCAGCGCGACGGAGGAGGTGGGGACGTCCATGATGACGTCCACGCCGTCGCGGTCCATCCATTGGCGCGCGATGTTGGAGCCGACATCGGGGCGGTTCTGGTGGTCGCCCACCAGCACCTCGACGTTGATGCCGCGCGCGGTGACGCCGGAATCCACGATGGCCTGGCGGACGCAGGCGACCGAGGACGGACCGCCCACGTCGCGGTATAGGCCCGACTGGTCGTTCAGCACGCCGATGCGGATGGTGTTCTGCGCCTGCGCGCGGGCCTGCCACGTGGGCAGGGCGCCCAGCGCGGCGGCGCCGCCGAGGAGTGTTCTGCGGTTCAGTTCCATGGTTGTCACCTCCCTGGTGATGGTGGTGGGGCGGGCGGTCTTGGCGCCGCCGCGCCCCGGGGTTTCACGTCAGCGGGCGATGGCGCAATTGCCATCGGCGAGCGGCCGGAACGCCTCGTTCGCCGGCACGGTGGACAGCAGCTTGTAGTAATCCCACGCGCCACGGCTTTCCTGCGGGGTCTTCACCTCGAACAGGTAGGCGGGGTGGATCTTGCGGCCATCGGCGCGGATGGAACCGGGGCCGAAGGCGTCGTCATCCGTCGGCATCGCCTTCATGCGCGCCACCGCATCGGCGCCGCTGGCCTTGGCCTGGGCCACGCCCATGTCGGCCGCAGCCTTCAGGTAGTGCAGCACGGCGGAGTAGCAGCCGGCCTGCACCATGGAGGGGCGGATGCCGCCGGGCATGTTGCCCAGGCGCTGGGTTAGCGCGCGGGTGCGGTCGTTCAGGTCCCAGTAGAAGGTTTCGGTCAGCACCAGGCCCTGCGCGGTCTGCAGGCCCAGGCTGTGCACGTCGGTGATGAAGACCAGCAGCCCGGCCAGCTTCACGCCGCGGCGCGTCAGCCCGAATTCGGCGGCCTGCTTGATGGAGTTGATGGTGTCGCCGCCGGCATTGGCCAGCCCGATGACCTTGGCGCGCGAGGCCTGCGCCTGGATGAGGAAGGAGGAGAAATCCGTGTTGCCCGGGAAAGGCGTGCGGACCTGGCCCAGCACGCGTCCGCCATTGGCGCGCACGAACTCCGCCGTGTCACGCTCCAGCGCATGGCCGAAGGCGTAGTCGGCGGTGAGGAAGAACCAGGTGTCGCCGCCCGCGCGCACCATGGCGCCGCCGGTGCCGCGCGCCAGCATCCAGGTGTCGTAGGTCCAGTGGATGGTGTTGGGGCTGCACTGCGAGCCGGTGAGGTCGGAGGTGGCGGCGCCGGAGTTCAGGAACACCTTGTTGCGCTCGCGCGCCACGGTGTTGACGGCCAGCGCCACGGAGGAGGTGGGCACATCCACGATCACGTCCACGCCGTCACGGTCCAGCCACTGGCGGGCGACAGTGGAGCCGACATCGGGGCGGTTCTGGTGGTCGGCCTGCACGACCTCGACGTTGATGCCGCGCGCGGTGACGCCGCTGTCCTGGATGGCTTGGCGAACGGCCTGGACGGAGCCGGGGCCGGACAGGTCGCGGTAGAGGCCGGACTGGTCGTTCAGCACGCCGATGCGCAGCGTGTTGGCGGCCTGCGCCCGCGCCCGCCCGGAAGGCAGCGTGGCAGCGAGCGGCGTGGCCGCGGCGGCGGCGAGGAGGGTGCGTCGGTCGAGGGTCATGGGTCCGGCGGTTCCTTTCTTTGCTCTCAGACGCCCAGGTATTCGTGCAGGCGGTCGAGGGAGGTGGAGAGCTCGGCGTTGGTCACGGTCTCGACCACGCGGCCATGCTCCATCACGTAGTGGCGATCCGCCACGGTCTGGGCGAAGCGGAAATTCTGCTCCACCAGCAGCACGGTGAAGCCGCGCGCCTTCAGCTCGCGGATGGTCTTGCCGATCTGCTGCACGATGACGGGCGCGAGGCCCTCGCTCGGCTCGTCCAGCAGCAGCAGCCGGGCGCCGGTGCGCAGGATGCGGCCGATCGCCAGCATCTGCTGCTCGCCGCCCGAGAGCTTGGTGCCGGGCGAGCGCGCGCGCTCCTTCAGGTTGGGGAACAGCGTGTGGATCTCGTCTACGCTCAGCCCGCCCGCGCGCACCGCCGGGGGAAGCATCAGGTTCTCGGTCACGTCGAGCGAGGCGAAGATGCCACGCTCCTCCGGGCAATAGGCGATGCCGGCGCGGGCGATGAGGTCGGAGCGCAGTCCGATCGTCTCGCGCCCCTCATAGGTGATGGAGCCGGCGCGGCGGCCCACCAGCCCCATGATGGCGCGCAGGGTGGAGGTCTTGCCGGCGCCGTTGCGGCCCAGCAGCGTCACCACCTCGCCCTCGTGGATGTCGAGGCTCACGCCGTGCAGCACGTGGCTCTCGCCATACCAAGCCTCGAGGTCGCGGACCTTCAGCAGCGGCTCAGCCATGCGCGGCGTCTCCCTGGAAGTTCGGGTCGGTGCCCAGGTAGGCGCTCTGGACATCGGGGTTGCGGGAAACGGCGGCGTAGTCGCCCTGGGCCAGCACCTCGCCGCGCGCCAGCACGGTGATCTCGTCGCACAGGCCTTCAACGACCTTGAGGTTGTGCTCCACCAGCAGCACGGTGCGGCCCTTGGCCACGCGCTTCACCAGGGCAACGATGCGGTCCACGTCCTCATGCGTCATCCCGGCGGTGGGCTCGTCCAGCAGCATCATGGTGGGCTCCATCGCCAGCGTGGTGGCGATCTCCAACGCGCGCTTGCGGCCGTAGGGGAGCTGCCCGGCCTGCGCCTCGGCGTATTCGGTCAGCGCCACGTCGGCCAGCAGCTCGCGGGCGCGGGCGTCGTACTTGTCCAGCACGGAGGCGCTGCGCCAGAAGTCGTAGGAGCCGCCGCGCTCGCGCTGCAGGGCCATCTTCACGTTCTCAAGCACCGTCAGGTGCGGGAAGACGGCGCTGATCTGGAAGGAGCGCACGAGGCCCAGCCGCGCCACCTCGGCGGGCTTCATGCTGGTGATGTCGCGCCCATCATAGGTGATGGTGCCGCGCGTCGGGATCAGGAACTTGGTGAGCAGGTTGAAGCAGGTGGTCTTGCCCGCGCCATTGGGGCCGATCAGCCCGTGGATGGTGCCGCGGCGGATCTTCAGGTTGACGTCCTTCACGGCGACGAAGCCGCGGAACTCCTTGGTCAGCCCTTGCGCCTCAAGGATCGTGTCGCTCACCCGGTTGGTTCTCCCTGCCTGTCGCGGCCCTGCGGGCGCTGCGTTATCCTCGTGTATGGCAATGCAACGAGCCATGTGCAAGCGTCACGGCAGGTGCCGCAGAAACAGGCACGTCACTGTCGCGGCATCGTCATCAGCAGGCGCTCGGGGGTTGCGGGAAGGTCCAGGCTGGGCAGGCCCGAAGCGTGCTTCAGCGCGTTGACCACGGCGGTGGCCAGCAGCAGCGGCGGCTCTCCCACCGCCTTGGAGCGGTAGAGCGTGCCCTCCCGCCCTGGCGAATCGGACAGCAGCCGGGCGTGCAGCGCCGGCACGTCGCGCGAGCCGGGGATCTTGTAGGTGGAGGGGCCCAGGGTGCGCTGGCGGCCCTCCTTGTCCCACCACAGTTCCTCGCTGGTCAGCCAGCCCAGGCCCTGCACGAAGGCGCCCTCGATCTGGCCGAGGTCGATCGCCGGGTTCAGCGAGCGCCCGCAATCCTGCACCAGCCAGGCATGAGTGCAGCGGTGCTCGCCGGTGAGCGTGTCCAGCAGCACCTCCGCCACCGCCGCGCCGTAGGAGAAGTAGAAGAACGGTGCCCCGCGGAGTGCGACGGGATCCCAGTGGATGCCGGGCGTGGCGTAGAAGCCGGTGGCGGACAGGCTCACGCGCTCCTGCCAGCACAGCTTCGCCAGCTCGCCGAAGCGCAGGGCTTCGTTGCCGTGGCGGATCAGGCCGTCCTCCCAGCGCAGCGCCTCGGGCGCGCAGCCCAGGCGCTGCGCCGCCACGACGGCCATGCGCGCCTTCACCGCACCGGCGGCCTCGTGCGCCGCCCAGCCATTCAGGTCGCTGCCGGTGCTGGCGGCGGTGGCGGAGGTGTTGGGAACCTCGCCGGTGCTGGTGGGCGCGAGGCTGATGCACTGCACCGGGATGCCGAAGACCTCGGCCACCACCTGCGCCACCTTGATGAACAGGCCCTGGCCCATCTCGGTGCCGCCATGCGCCAAGCGCACCGAGCCGTCGGTGTAGACGCTGACCAGCGCGCCGGCCTGGTTGAGCACGCGGATGCCGAAGGAGATGCCGAAGGCGCAGGTGAAGGAGCCCAGGCCGCGGCGCAGCGTCGGATGCGCGGCGTTGAAGGCGGCGATGTCGGCCAGCCGCGCGTCCCACCCGGCATCGGCCTTGGCCTCGGCGAGGCAGCGCAGGGGCAGCGCGGGTTCCAGCGCCTGGCCATAGGGGGTGCGGGCGGCCAGGTTGCGCTCGCGCACCACGTCCAGCTCCAGGCCCGTGGCGCGGGCGATGGCGGGCAGGACGTCCTCCATCAGCAGCGCGCCCTGCGGGCCGCCGAAGCCGCGGAAGGCGGTGTTGGAGACGTGGTTGGTCTTCACCGCGCAGCATTCCAGCCGCAGGGCGGGGGCGCCGTAGCAGTTCAGCGCGTGGGTCAGCGCGCGGAACACCACGCCGCCGGACATGTCGGCGGAATGCCCGCCATCGGCGGCCAGCAGCGCATCCAGCGCCAGCAGCCGGCCATCGGCGTCGAAGCCGGCCCGCCAGCGATACAGGAAGGGGTGGCGCTTGCCGGTGGCGGCCATGTCGGCCCGGCGCGGCAGGCGCAGCTTCACCGGGCGGCCGGTGAGCCGCGCGGCGAGGGCGGCGGCGGCGGCCACCCAGGAGGCGTTGCTTTCCTTGCCGCCGAAGGCGCCGCCCATGCGGCGGCATTGCACGGTGACGCGGCTGTAGGGCTCGCCCAGCACGCGCGCGACGATGTGCTGCACCTCGGTGGGGTGCTGGGTGGAGGAATGGACGAGCATCTCGCCCTCCTCCCCCGGGATGGCGAGCGCCACCTGGCCTTCGAGGTAGAAGTGTTCCTGCCCGCCGGCGCGGAACTCGCCGGAGGTGGTGAGGGGTGCGGCGGCGAGGGCGGCGGCGGCGTCGCCCTCCGACAGCACCATGGGCGGCACCACATAGTGCCCGCGCGCCAGCCCTTCCTCGATGCTCAGCACCGGCTCCAACGGTTCGATGCGCGCCTGCATGGCGGCGGCGGCGCGCAGGGCTTCGTCGCGCGTCGGCGCCACCAGGATGGCGAGGGGCTGGCCGTGATGCTCCACCAGGCCATCGGCCAGCAGCGCCTCGTTGCAGGCGATGGGGGCGATGTCGTTCTCGCCAGGGATATCGGCGGGCAGGATGGCGCGCACGCCGGGCGGCAGGTCCAGGCCGAGCAGCCGGCCATGCGCGACCGGGGAGAGCGCGAGCGCCGCGTGCCAGCACCCGGCGGGCTCGGGCATGTCGTCCAGGAAGCGCGCCTCGCCGGCGGCGTGGCGCAGGGCGCTGTCATGCGGCAGCGGCAGGCCGACGCTCATGCGGACGGCCTCGCGGCCCTCCGCATGGGTATCTTCTGTGCCCTTAAACGCCGGGCGGCCGCATCCGCGGCCTCGGCTTGCGCCGCACCACGGTTGCGCAAAGCCACGCAGGCATTAGGGCGGCGGGCCGCGCCGTGCGCGACCAAGGGAAGGGCGGCGCTCACGCGTGGACCTCCGCAGGCAGTTCCGGGTGGGTGTGGCGCAGCGCCAGGCGGCGCAGCAGGCCGCGGGCTGCTTCCAAGCGATAGGCGGCCGATGCCCGGTGGTCGTCCATCGGCGTGAAGCGCAGCGCGGCGCCGGCTGCCTGTGCCGCGGCGTCGTCCAGCGCGCGGCCCAGCAGCGCGGCCTCGGCCTCGGGCGCACGCAGGGCGGTGGCGGCCATGCCGCCGAAGGCCAGGCGGGCGCGAGAGACCACGCCACCCATGAACTCCACGCAGGCAGCCAGCGAGACGGCGCTGATGTCCTGGTCATGCCGGCGCGACAGCTTCTCGGCGGCCAGCAGCGCGCCGGCGGGCGGGGCAGGGAGGTGGATGGCGACGATCAGCTCGCCGGGTGTCAGCGCATTGCGGCGGTAGCCGGTGAGGAATGCCGCCACCGGCAGGCGGCGGGCGCTGGTTTCCACCTCGGCATCCAGCGCCAGCAGCACGGGCAGCGCATCGCCGATGGGCGAGGCGGTGCCGAGGTTCCCCGCCACCGTGCCCAGCGCGCGGATTTGGCGCGAGCCGAGGCGTTCCAGATAGGGCACCAGCGCGGCGAAGCGTGCGTCGGCGCGGCAGGCGGCCAGCCATTCGGCATAGGGCGCGGCGGCGCCGATGCGCTGGCCATCGCGCGTGGCGGCCACGCCCTGCATCTCGGCCACGTTCAGCAGGCAGATGACGGTGTCCGGGCGCTCGCGGTGCTCGGAGAAGCGCAGGCCGAGGTCGGTGCCGCCCATGAGCAGCATGGCTTGCGGGTGCTGCGCGCGCAGCGCCAGCGCCTCCTTCAGCGTGGCGGGCAGGTGGAAGCCGCCGAAGCGTGCGCTGTCCGGCACGGCAGCGGGCGCGGCGGCGCCGTCATCGGCCATGGTGGCCAGCGCGTCGAGGATGGGCCGGTAGCCGGTGCAGCGGCACAGATTGCCGGCGAGCGCCGCGTGCGGGTCGCCGCCCTCGCGCGTCCAGGCCCAGGCGGCCATGACGATGCCCGGCGTGCAGAAGCCGCATTGCGTGGCCCCGCCCTGCGCCATGGCCTGCACCACCGGATGCGCGCGGCCCAGCCCTTCGACGGTGCGCACGGCACGGCCGTGCAGCTGGCCCAGCACGCAGAGGCAGGCGTTGATGGGCCGGCGGCTGTCGCCATCCTCCAGCACCACGGTGCAGGCGCCGCAATCGCCCTCGGCGCAGCCCTCCTTGGTGCCGGAGAGGCCGCGGGCGCGCAGCCAGTCCAGCAGGGTGGTGGTCGGCGGCGCGTCGCCGGCGGTGACGGCGGCGCCGTTCAGGGTGAAGCGTAGTCCCGGCATCCCGTCATCATGGCGAGGGATGAACGCCCTGTCATCTGAGACCGTCCTCGCCGATGATGTCCGCCACCGCCAGCCCGCCGATGCGGGGCAGGGGGCGGCCGCCATACGCCAGCGCCAGGCAGAGCAGGATCTCGTCGCGGCGCGGGGCGTCGGTCATCCGCGCCTCGATGGCGTCGAAGTGGGAGCGCACGAAGGCGGCGTCCTTGTGGCCCAGCGGCACGTCGATCGCGCAGCCCATCGGCCCGCGCTTCTTCGCAGAAGGAATCAGCGCCGGCCCCTTGCCCAAGGCGGCGCGGACCGGCGCGCCCATCTTCGGGTGCAGCAGCGCGGCGGCGTGCTCCAGCTCGCCATCCTCGCCGACGATGGCGGCCTTGCCGAAGGATTGCGCCGGCCCGCCCAGCGCCGCCAAAGCCCGCGTGGCGAGTTCCGCGCCCAGCGTGGCGCCGAGCTCCATGAGGTCCGACAGGTCCTCGGCGTAGCGGCCGGCATGGGGGTTGGCCAGCACGGCCATGGCGACGACGCGGCGGATGGGCGGGGAGACGGCGCGCCCGGCCTCCATCGCGGTCTCCTCCACCAGCAGGCCCCATTTGCGGATCATGCCGCCCACTCCGGCACGCGGGCGGCGGGGGGCGTGTTGCGGGAGCGGCCGGGCACCACGGCGGCGCCATCCACCATTACCATGCCGATGCCGGGCAGCTCGCCCATCAGCAGCGCCTCGGCGGCGTCCTCGCCGGCGCCGCCGATGGGGGCGTCGAGGAAGACCAGGTCGGCGGCGCGGCCGGGCGCGATCATGCCCGCCTCCAGCCCGCGCCAGCGCGCCACGTTGCCGGCGGCGGCGGCGATGGCCAGCCCGGGGTCCAGCTCGCCCACCGCGCACAGCAGGGAGATCGTGCGCAGCACGCCCAGCGGCTGCACGCCGGAGCCGGCCGGGCTGTCGGTGCCGATCACCAGGCGGTCCAGCCGGCCCATCTCGCGCAGCAGGTTCATCACGAACAGCGCGTTGCGCGGGTTGCCATTGTGCACCACCTCGATGGCGCGCCTGGTGCCGGCCACCACCTGCTCCAGCGCGCGCTGCGGCAGGGAGGTGGGGCCGCCATTGATGTGCGCCACGATGTCGGCGTCCGCCGCGATGACCACGGGCGCCTGCATGAGGTTGGAGCCGGCGATGGAGGGGCCGCCGCAATGGATCATGCTGTTCAGCCCGGCCTCGCGCGCCCATTGCGCGTGCTGCACCACCTCGGCCTCGTCCTTGACCGTGCCCAGGCCGATCTCGCCCAGCCAGCGCACGCCGGCCTCGGCCATCTCGCGGTAATCGGCCTCGGTCAGCTCGCGCTCGGGCACCGGGGCGCCGGCCAGTACGCGGGCGCCGAGCGGGCGGAAATTGGCAAAGGCGCGCTGGGCGGCGATGGCCAGGGCCTTCACGCCGACGCGGTCCTTCGGGCGGCCGGGCAGGTGGACCTCGCCGGCGCTGACGAGGGTGGTGGTGCCGCCATGCACCATCGCCTCGATCCAGCCGAGCTGGTTCTGCCGCGGCGTCCAGTCGCCGAAGGCGGGGTGGACGTGGTTGTCCAGCAGGCCGGGCATCACGGCGCAGCCACGGGCGTCCAGCACCTTTTCCGCCTCGTGCTGGCCGCCGATGGCGGCGATGCGGCCATCCTCCAGCAGCAGCGTGCCGGCCTCCAGCACCGGCCGGGCGATGTCGCCGCTGAACAGGGTGCCGATGTTGCGGATGAGGATGCGCGCCATGGCGGCAAGGCTGGCCCCGGCGCGCGCGCCTTGTCAAAGCCCGCCCCGCGCCGCCATGCTGGCACCCAGGCAAGGCGGGGGCTTCATGGCGCGATACTGGCGGCCGGCGACGCTGGATGAGGCCCTGCGCATCCGCGCGGAGACCGGCGCGCGCCCCCTGGCCGGCGCCACCGACATCCTGCCCGCCCGCGCCAACGCCGCCACCTGGGACGCGCCGCCCGAGGAGGACTGGCTGGACCTTTCCGGCATCGCCGGCCTGCGCGGCGTGGCGCGCGACGGCGATACCTGGCGCATCGGCGCGCTGACCAGCTGGGCCGCGCTGCGCGACGACGACGCGCTGCCGCCGGGCCTGCGGGCGCTGCGGCAGGCGGCGGCGCAGGTGGGCGGGCGGCAGGTGCAGGCGCGCGGCACGCTGGGCGGCAACCTGTGCAATGCCTCGCCCGCCGCCGATGGGGTGCCGCCGCTGCTGCTGCTGGAGGCGTCGGTGGAATTGGCCTCGCCGCGCGGGGTGCGGGTGCTGCCGCTGCGCGGCTTCATCCTGGGCAACCGGCGCACCGCGCTGGCGGCGGATGAGGTGCTGGCGGCGGTGCTGGTGCCGGCCACCCGCGCTGCGGTGCCCAGCGCCTTCGCCAAGCTGGGGGCGCGGGCGCACCTGGTCATCTCCATCGCCATGGTCGCCGCCGATGCCGAGGGGCGCGCGGCGGTCGGCGCGTGCTCGGAGGTGGCGCGGATGTGGGAGGAAGGCGTGGACCCGATTGGCGACGTGCGGGCCGATGCCGCCTATCGCCGCCACGCCGCCGCGGTGCTGGTGGAGCGCACCCGCGCGATGGCGAGGGCGGCATGATCGTCAACGGAGAGGCCGTCACGCTGGACCTGCCGCCGCACACCCGGCTGAGCGAGGCGCTGCGCGAGGGGCTGGGGCTGCGCGGCACCAAGGTGGGCTGCGACGCCGGGGATTGCGGCGCCTGCACCGTGCTGCTGGACGGCGCCCAGGCCTGCGCCTGCCTGGTGCCGCTGGGCCAATGCGCCGATGCGCGCGTGGAGACGGTCGAGGGCATCGCCGCATCGCCGGAAGGGCGGGCGCTGGCCGCGCGCTTCCACACGGCGGGCGCGGCGCAATGCGGCATCTGCACGCCGGGGATGCTGGTGGCGGCGGTGGAATTGCTGCGCCGCGACCCCGCGCCGCGCGAGGCGGCGGCGGAAGCGGCGCTGGGCGGCGTGCTGTGCCGCTGCACCGGCTATCGCCGCATCATCGAGGCCGTCTGCGGCACCGGACCGGCGGCGGAGATCGGCGGCGTCGGCGCGCGGCTGCCGCGGGTGGACGGCGCCGCCAAGCTGGACGGCACCGCGCGCTACGGCGACGACGCCGCGCCGGCGGAGGCGCTGTGGGTGCGGCCCATCCGCTCGCCGTACGCGCATGCGCGGGTGGTGGTGGGCGAGGTGGACGCCTTCCACGCCGCGCATCCCGGCATCCGGCTGCTGGTGGCGCGGGACGTGCCGGGGCGCAACGGCTTCGGCATCTACCCGCACATCAAGGACCAGCCGGTGCTGGCCGAGGTGGCGCTGCATCGCGGCGACTGCGTGGCGGCGCTTGTCGGCCCGCGCGCTTCGGTGCTGGCGGTGCCGCGCGCCGCCGTGCCGGTGGTGCTGGAGCCGCTGCCGGCGCTGTCGGCACCCGCCGCCGCGCTGGAAGCGCCCGCCATGCACGCGCAATTCCCCGGCAACGTGCTGGCGGAGGGCGTGGTGCGCCGGGGTGATGCTGCCGCCGCCCTGGTCGGCGCCGCGCATCTGGCCGAGGGCGAGTGGGAGACCGGCTTCGTCGAGCACGCCTATCTCGAGCCCGAGGCCGGCTGGGCGCGCCGCGTCGGCGATGGCGTGGAGGTCTGGTGCTCCACCCAGGCCCCGGCGATGGACCGCGAGGAGGTGGCCGGTGTGCTGGGCATCCCTCTGGAGGCGGTGCGCATCATCCCCAGCGCCTGCGGCGGCGGCTTCGGCGGCAAGCTGGATGCCGGGATGCAGCCGCTGCTAGCCGTCGCCGCCTGGGTGACCGGGCAGCCGGTGCGCGGCGCCTGGACGCGGGGCGAAAGCATGGCGGCCTCCACCAAGCGCCACCCCGCGCGCATCACCGCGCGCGCGGGCTGCGACGCCGAGGGGCGGCTGCTGGCGCTGGAATTCGACGGCACCTACGACACCGGCGCCTATGCCTCCTGGGGGCCGACGGTGGCGGGGCGGGTGCCGGTGCACGCCTCCGGCCCCTATCGCGTGCCCAATGTGGCGGCGCGGGCGCGGGCGGTGTTCACGCACAACCCGCCCTCCGGCGCCTTCCGCGGCTTCGGCGTGCCGCAGGCCGCGCTGGCGCAGGAGGCGCTGTGGGACATGCTGGCCGACCAGGCGGGGCTGGACCGGCTGGAGTTCCGCATCCTCAACGCCCTGCGGCCCGGCGACGCCACGGCCACCGGCCAGGTGCTGCGCCATTCCGCCGGCCAGGCCGCCTGCCTTGAGGCGCTGCGCCCCGCCTGGGCCGCGCTGCGTGCCGAGGCCGCGGCGCGCAACGCAGCGGGCGGCACCCGGCGGCATGGCGTGGGCGTGGCCGGAATGTGGTACGGCATCGGCAACACCGCCATGTCCAACCCCTCCGAAATGCGGCTGGTGCTGGAGGGTGGCACGCTGACCTTCCTGAACGGCGCGGTGGATATCGGGCAGGGCAGCAGCACCGTTCTGGCGCAGGTGGTGGCGGAGGCGCTGGGCCTGCCGGTTGCCGCGCTGCGCGAGGTGAATGGCGACACCGCGCTGACGCCGGATGCCGGCAAGACCAGCGCCTCGCGCCAGAGCTTCGTGTCCGGCCGAGCGGCGCTGGAGGCGGCGCTGGACCTCAAGCGGCAGGTCAACGGCGTGCTGGGCTGGGATGGCGCGCGCGTCACCGTCAATGGCGAGGCGTGGCGCGGTGGCGCCATCACCGGCACCGGCCGCTTCGACCCGCCCACCGTGCCGCTGGACGCCGAAGGCCAGGGCGTGCCCTACGCCACCTATGGCTTCGCCGCGCAGCTCTGCGCGCTCAGCGTGGACACCGAACTGGGCACCGTGGCGCTGGAGCGCTTCGTGGCGGCGCATGATGTGGGCCGCGCGCTGAACCCGACGCTGGTGGAAGGCCAGGTGCATGGCGGCATCGCCCAGGGCATCGGGCTGGCGCTGATGGAGGAGTACATCCCGGGCCGCACCGAGAACCTGCACGACTACCTCATCCCTTCCTTCGGCGACGTGCCGCCGATCGAGGTGATCCTGGTCGAGGACCCGGAGCCGCTCGGCCCCTACGGCGCCAAGGGCGTGGGCGAGCCGGCGCTGGTGGCCACGGCGCCCGCCATCCTCTCGGCCATCCGCGACGCCACGGGTGCCTCCATCCGCCGCGTGCCGGCGCTGCCGCACCGGGTGCTGGAGGCGCTGCGCGGTGGATAGGACCGGCATCTTCGGCGCCGCCGAGGCCGACGGCATCGTGCGCTGCGACGCCTGCCCGGTGCTGTGCCGCATCCGCCCTGGCCGCGCCGGCGCGTGCTCCCGCTACGCCAATGCCGATGGCCGGCTGGTCCGCACCGACCCGCTGGTGCTGCTGGAGCGCACGGTGGAGGCCGGCGCGCCGACCGTGCCCTTCCTGGATGCGGCGGAGGAATGGTCAGGGGAGGTCTTCGTCACCGCCATCGGCGCCGGCACCACCTATCCGGACTACAAGCCCGCGCCCTTCATCGTCTCGACCCCGCAGGCGGGGGTGGACACGGTGACGGTGGTGACGGAGGGCATATTCTCCTACTGCGGGCTGAAGGTGAAGCTCGACACCGACCGCCACCTGGGCGCCGAATGCGCGCCGGTGCTGCATGAGGGCGAGCAGATCGGCCACGTCACCACGGCGGAATACGGCTCGCAGATGCTGTCGCTCGGCGGGGTGCGGCACCTGACCGGCGGCTCGAAGCGCGAGGGCAACGTCACCTGCGCGGCCATGCTGGCGCTGTGCCGCAAGGAGGCGATCGAGGTGCAGGTGCAGGGCGGCGCGCGGCTGGTGCTGCGATCCGGCGCCGCACCCATCGTCAACGGCGTGCCGGAGCAGCGCATGCGCGTGGGCTGCGGCAGCGCGGCCATCGGCATCTTCGCCCAGCAGTTCCAGGGGCAGGTGGACGAGGTGGTGGTGCTGGACGACCACATCACCGGCGTGCTGACCGAGCACCAGGCGGGCAAGTGCCTGTCCATGCGCCCATCCGGCCTGCGGGTGCGGGGGCGGCGCTCGACGCCCGGGCGGTACTTCCAGGTGGCGCATCCCGGCACCGGCTGGGGCGGCACCGACGTGACCGACCCGCTGAGCGTCATCGAGTCCTTCGACCCCAGGCTGGCCTGGCCCGGCATGCGCGTGCTGATGACCAGCACCACCGGCGAGGACGCGCTGTTCTTCACCCTCGACGACGCGCTTCGCCCGGTGCCGCTGCCGCTGCCGGACGCCGTGGCCCGCACCGTGGCGCGCATCGGCGAGAATTGCGAGCCGGCGCTGTGCACGGTGGTGTTCATGGCTGGCGCCGGCGGCTCGCTGCGCGCCGGCGTGACGGAGAACCCCATCCTGCTGACCCGCGCCGTGCAGGCGGGCGAGGTGCGCGTGACCATGGGCGGCGCGCCCTGCTACCTGTGGCCGGGCGGCGGCATCACCATCATGGCCGATGTAGCGCGGATGCCGGACAACGCCTTCGGCTCGGTGCCGACGCCCGCGCTGGTGGCGCCCATCGAGTTCACCCTGCGCGCCGAGCTTTACGCCGCGCTGGGCGGCCACCTGGAGCACGCCATCCCCCTGGCGACGCTGCTGGAGCGCCACGGCGCCGAGAGCGAGCGCGCCCCCTGGATCGCGCCCAACCCATGGCCGGATGCGCCGGGGTGATCGCGCGCGCGCTGCTGCCCGATGGGCGGCTGCACCTGTGCGACGGGCCGATCAACCTGGTCATCGGCCTGGAGGGGCCGCGCCCGGCGGTGCTGGCGGCGCGCGAGGCCGCCCATGCGGCGCTGGAGGGCGTGCTGGCCGGGCTCTGCGCCGAATTGCCGCTGCTGCGCGCGCCGCTGGATGGGGAGCGGCCGGAGGCCGTGCATCCGGTGGCGCGGCGCATGGTGGCCGCCTGCTGGCCGCACCGCGCGGGCTTCATCACGCCGATGGCGGCGGTGGCGGGCGCGGTGGCCGACCACGTGGCCGAGGCGGTGAGGCAGGTGCCGGGGCTGCGGGTGGCCCACGTGAACAATGGCGGCGACATCGCGGTGATGCTGGCGCCGGGCGAAAGCCTGCGCGTCGGGCTGGTCGCGGACCCGGCGGCGCCGCGCGCCGACGGCGTGGCGTTGCTGCGGCATGGGGATGGGGTGGGGGGCGTGGCGACCTCGGGCTGGCGGGGACGATCCTTCTCGCTGGGCATCGCCGATGCGGTGACGGTGCTGGCGGCGGATGCGGCGGCGGCGGATGCGGCGGCGACCGTCATCGCCAACGCGGTGGACGCCGAGCACCCCGGCATCCGGCGGCGGCCGGCCAGCGCCCTGGACCGGGACAGCGACCTGCGGGAGCGGACGGTGACGGTGGACGTGCCCCGCCTGCCGCCCGCCGTCGCGGAGGCGGCCCTGGCGCGCGGCCTGGCCGTGGCGGAGGCGCTGATCGGCCGCGGGTTGATCTGCGCCGCCTGTCTGCGCTTGCAGGGGGAGGACCGCGTGGCGGGCGCGGAGGTGTTCCGCAGGGAGGCCCTGGCGCGTTAGGCTGGTGACCGAGAAGGACGAGACATGACCCATCCGCGCCTGCTGCGCCGCCTGCTGATCCTCAACCTGGCCGCCGCGCCGGCCGCCCTGGCGCAGGAGCCCAAGCGCGGCAGCGAGGGGGAGACAGCGCCTCGCCTGCCGCCGAAGCGCGGCGCGCCGGAGGAGCCGCGCAGCGGCGCGACCGACCGCGACCCCAGCGACCCGCCGGGGCGCGGCCGCGGCGGGGCGGCGCCGCAGCGCCCGCCGGGCACCAGCGATGCCGACCCGAACGACCCCCCGGGCCAGGGGCGCGGCGGCAACGCCCAGCGCGGCGCCAGCGACGCCGACCCGAGTGACCCGCCCGGCCAGGGCCGGGGCGGCAGCGCACCGCGCGGCGCCAGCGACGCCGACCCCAGCGACCCGCCGGGACGGGGCCGGGGCGGCCCCGGGCGCACCCCGGCCGGCCCGACCGACCAGGACCCGACGGACCCGGCGGGCCGCGGGCGCGGCCCCGGCCCGGAAACCAAGAGCACCTGACCTCAGAGCGGCAGCAGGATCGGCACCAGCACCAGCGTGACGATCATGCACAGGACGGTGAACGGCACGCCCACCTTCACGAAGTCGCCGAAGGAGTAGCCGGCCGGCCCGACCACCAGCGTGTTCACCGGCGAGGACACCGGCGTCATGAAGGCGCAGGAAGCCGCCAGCGCCACCGTCATGGCGAAGGGGTAGGGCGAGAAGCCGAGGTCGCTCGCCACCGCGATGGCCACGGGCGCCATCAGCACCGCCGTGGCGGTGTTGGAGATGAACAGCCCCAGCCCGGCGGTGAGGACGAACAGCGTCAGCAGGATCATGCGCGGCGAGGCGTTGCCGGCCACGCCCACCACGAAGTCGGCGGCCAGGTCCACGCCGCCGGTGCGCTGCAAGGCGATGGAGAAGGGCAGCATGCCCACGATCAGCAGCACCGTCTTCCACGAGACGGCGCGGTAGGCGCTGGTCATGTCCACCACGCCGAACAGCCCCATCAGCAGGCAGCCGATCAGCGCGGCCTGGGCGTTCGGCACGATGCCCGAGACCATCAGGCCGATGGTGACCGCCAGCGCCAGCAGCGCGTGCGGCGCGCGGTCGGGCACCGGCAGGGCGTCGGCGGATTCCTGCGGCAGGTTCAGCAGCACCAGCTCGTCCTGGTGGGCGCGCATCTTCTGGATGTCGCTCCAGAAGCCGAACAGCAGCAGGGTGTCGCCCACCTTCATCGGCGTGGAGAGCAGCGCGTCGGACAGGATGCGGTTGCCCCGGCGCATCCCGATGGCGGTGAGCCCGTGCTCGGAGCGCAGGCGGGCCTGCAGGACGGTGTGGCCCACCAGGTCGGACTCGGAGGGGATGACCGCCTCCACCATGCCGACGACCTGGGTGCGGCTGGTGAAGTAGCGCCCGCCGGCACCCAGCGGCAGTGCCTCCAGCCCGTAGGTGTTGGCGACGGGGCCGATGGTCTGCTGTTCGCCCTGCAGGTCGAGCAGCAGCACGTCCCCGGCCTCCAGCACGGTGGAGCCGGAGGGCCGGGCGATGTCGGTGCCGAAGCGACGCGGGCGCTCGATGGCGAGGACGTTGATGCCCTGCGCGCGCAGGTCCAGTTCCGCCAGCGGGCGGCCGAGCAGGGAGGAATTGGCCAGCACCTTCGCGCGGTGCTCGCGGTCGGGCAGGTCGTAGGCGGCGATCCAGTCGCGCATGGACTTGCCGCCGGCGCCGGCGCCGGGGGCGGACTTGGCGCCGCCCAGCAGGCGGCGGGCGAAGACCATGTAGCCCACGCCGAGCAACAGGAAGGAGAGGCCGAAGGGCGTGATGGTGAAGAAGCCGAAGCCGGCGTTGCCCGCCTGCTGCAAGGCGCTGTGCACCACGAGGTTCGGCGCGGTGGCCACCAGCGTCACCATGCCCGAGGAGAGTGCGGCCATGGAGAGCGGCATCATCAGCTGGCGCGGCGAGGTGCCGGTGTTCTGGCAGATCCGCAGCACCACCGGGATGAAGATGGCCACCACCGCCGTGGAGGAGAGCACCGCGCCCAGCGCGCCCACCACCAGCATCAGCAGCACGAGCATCTTGGACTCGTTGTCGCCGCCGCGCTGGAACAGCCAGTCGCCGGCCATGCGGGCGATGCCGGTGCGCACCAGCCCGTCGCCCACCACGAACAGCGCGGCGATCAGGACCACCGAGGGGTCGGCGAAGCCGGCCAGCGCCTCGTTCACGGTGATGACGCCGGTGAAGGGCAGCAGCACCATCATCAGCACCGCCACCGCGTCCATGCGCGGCTTGTTGACGATGAACATCCCCACCGCCGCGACGAGCAGGCCAAGGACGATGAGGAGGTCTGTGTTCATCAGATGCCCCAGGGCAGGCCGAGCAGGTACCAGCCGACGAGGAACAGGGTCCAGACCACGCAGAGCACCGCCACGTAGGGCAGCATCAGCGCGATCACGGTGCCCACGCCCGCGTCCTTCTGGTACTTGATGGCGAAGGTGACGATCATGGCGAAATAGGCGTTCAGCGGCGTGATGGCGTTCATCGGGCTGTCGCCGACGCGGTAGGCCGCCAGCACCGCCTCGGGCTCCATGCCCAGCTGCATCAGCAGCGGCACGAAGACCGGCGCGAAGATGGCCCACTTGGCGATGGCCGCGGTGATGATGAGGTCGAGCCCGAACACCGCAACCACGAAGCCCACCAGCAGCGCGACGGGGGGCAGGTTCATCGTCTTCAGCACGTCGGCCATCGAGACGGCGGCGAGCGTCGCCATGTTGGTGTAGTTGAAGTAGGCGATGAACTGGCTGATCACCAGCAGCAGCAGGATCAGGCCCGACAGCCCGGCGATGCTCTTCTGCATGGCGCCGATCGCCTCGTTCGTCGTCTTCAGCGTGCCGGCGCCGCGGCCGTAGCAGATGCCGCAGACCATGAAGATCAGCGCGATGGTGACGATCAGGCTGTTCATGAAGGGCGTGGCGCCGACCAGCGCCCCCGTCTCCGGGTGGCGCAGCGGCGCCCCAGGGGGCAGGGCGAGGGCGAGCACGAAGGCCAGCGAGCCCAGGAAGCCCCACAGCGCCAGGCGCAGCCCGCGCTGCTCGGCCTCCGTCATCGCGTTCTCGCCCGGCACCTCGTAGCCGCCGGTGTAGGCGCCCAGGCGGGGCTCGATGACGCGCTCGGTGATGAGGGAGATGACGATGGTGAGCATCACCACCGAGCCGATGGAGAACCACAGGTTCGCCGCGAGGTCGATGGTCGCGCTGGGGTTCACCAGCCGGATGGCGTCGTTGGTGATCTCGGTCAGGATGCCGTCGGTCGGCACGATCAGCACGTTGACCAGGAAGGCCGCCGCCACCGAGGCGAAGCCCACCGCCAGCCCCGCCAGCGGGTGCCGCCCGACCGAGAGGTAGGCGGCGGCCGCGAGCGGGATCAGCACCAGGTAGCCCGCATCGGCGGCGATGGAGGACACGATGCCGACGAAGCACAGGATGTAGGTGAGCGCCCGGGGCGGGGCCACCAGCACCAGCTTGCGGATCAGCGCCTTCACCAGCCCCGCTTCCTCCGCCACGCCGACGCCCACCATGGCGATGATGATGACGCCCACCGCGTTGAAGCCCATGAAGTTGGCCACCACGGAGGTGTACATGAAGCGGATGCCCTCCACCGTCAGCAGCGAGCGCGCGGCGACGAAGGCGGGCTCGATGTCGCCGGAGGCCGGGTTGTAGGCCTGGAACGAGACGCTGGCGCCGATGGCCCCCAGCACGGCGGAGAGCGCCATCACCAGCAGGATGAGGTAGACGAAGATCATCACCGGGTGGGGCACGCGGTTGCCCACGCGCTCCACCGCGTCGAGGACGCGCTGCATCCCCCCGCCCTTGCCGGGCTCGGCCGCCGCGCTCATGCGCCCAGCGCCGCGAGGATGCGCACCCAGGAGCGGATGCCCTTCTGGAAGGAGCGCAGGTCGTACTTCTCGTTCGGCGAATGGATGCGGTCATCCTCCAGCCCGAAGCCGGCCAGGATGACGTCCATGCCCAGGTGGCGCTTGATGTCCCCGGTGACCGGGATGGAGCCGCCGCCGCCGATGAAGAAGGCGTCGCGCCCCCATTCGGCGGACAGCGCCTCGCGCGCCCGGGCGAAGGCCGGGTCGTTGACCGGGAAGCCGATGGCCTGGCCTGAGCCGTGCTCCTTGAACTCCACCCGGCAATCGGCCGGCAGCCGCGCCTGTACGAATTCCCGGAAGTTGCGGCGGATGGCGTGCGGGTCCTGGTCGAACACCAGGCGGAAGGAGATCTTGGCCGAGGCCATGGCGGGGATGACGGTCTTGAAGCCCTCGCCCTGGTAGCCGCCGCCCATGCCGTTGATCTCGGCGGTGGGGCGCGACCATGTCTGCTCCAGCACGGAACGCCCCTTCTCTCCGGCCGGCACGGACAGGCCGACGGCGCCGAGGAACTTCTCCTCGCTGAAGGGCAGGGCCTCCCACTGCGCCTTCAGCGCGGGGTCCAGTTCCGGCACGCCGTCGTAGAAGTGCGGGATGGTGACGCGGCCATCGGCGTCGTGCAGGTCGCTGAGGATGCGCGCCAGCACCCGGTTGGGGTTGGCGGCGGCCGAGCCGTAGAAGCCGGAATGCAGGTCGCGGTCGGCGGCGTGGATGGTGATCTCCTCGCCGCACAGCCCGCGCAGCATGGTCTGGATGGCGGGCGTCTGGGCATCCCACATGTTGGTGTCGCAGATCAGGCCGATGTCGGCCTTCAGCTCCGCCGCGTGGGCCTTCAGGAAGCCGGGCAGGTTCACGCCGCCGGATTCCTCCTCGCCCTCCAGTAGCACGGTGATGCCCATCGGCAGCTCGCCCGCCACTTCCTTCCAGGCGCGGCACGCCTCGATGAAGGTCATCAGCTGGCCCTTGTCGTCGGCGCTGCCGCGGCCGGTGATGACCTGCCGGCCGTCCAGCTCCTGCACGGCGGGGTCGAAGGGGTCGCGCGTCCACAGCTCCAGCGGGTCCACCGGCTGCACGTCGTAATGGCCGTAGAACAGGGCGGTGGGCTTGCCGGGGGCGGGCAGCTTGGCCAGCACGATGGGGTGGCCCGGCGTGTCGCACACCTGCGCCGCGAAGCCGATGCTGCGCAGGTCGGCGGCGTGCCATTCGGCGCAGGCGCGCACCTCGCCGGCATAGGCCGGGTCGGTCGAGATGGACTTCAGCCGCAGCGTCGCCAGCAGGCGTTCCAGCGCCGCATCCATGTTGGCGTCGGCGCGCGCCAGCACCGCATCCACGCGGGATCGTGTCATCGTGGTTCCCATCTTGCCTCTCCCTCCCTGATCAAGGATTTGGCAAGCAGGCTACACCCGCCGGCGCCCGGCCGCCTGGGATGCCGGTGTCAGGGCTGTGCCGGACGTCCCGGCCGGGTGAGCCACGAATCCGCCCTCTGTCCCTGCTGGCGCCCGTGCTCGAACAGGGCGCGCATGTAGGCGGGGTCGAAGGGCTCGGCGCGGGGGTGGGCGAAGCCGGGGTCGATGCGCGCCAGGCGGAAACCCATGCCGTCGCGGTGGGCCAGCAGGGCGATGCGGTTGATGTCGCCCAGCCCGGCGAAGTGCAGCAGCGTGGCGGCCGAGCGGCGGGCGATGCTGAAGATGCCCAGCCGGGTGCTGTCCGCCTCCACCTCCAGCCGGCCGTTGCGCACCACGTGCACGGTGCGCGGCCGGTTGGCCCGGCCGTCGAAGTCAGGCGGGTAGAGGAAGACCTGGGTGGTGGCGCCGCCATCCACGTGCATCTCCTGCCACACGCGCCCGTCCCACTCGACCGGGATCATCACCGGCGGGAAGGCGCCCGGGATGGAGGCGGAGGCCAGAAGGATGCGCCGGAACAGCGCCAGCGCCAGCGGGTGCCCGGAGGCGGCGATGGCGCCGATGTTCCACACCACCGGCCGTTGCAGGTCGAGGTTGGTGGTGCCTATCAGCAGCAGCCGGCCGCGGCGGTATTCCCGCGCGATGGCCGCCAGCATCTCCTCGTCCGCCTGCCGGGCGATGAGCTGGTAGAGGGGCGAGGTGTCGGCCAGCGCCTCGCCGAACAGGATGGCGATGGGCAGGCGGCGCAGCGCGATCAGGTCGATCGGGCGCTGCTCGGTGAAGACCTCGCGCAGGCGGCCGTCATATCCGGGGCCGAGGAAGGCGAAGGGCGCGATCAGCGCGCCGGCGGAGATGCCGGTGACCACGTCGAACTCCGGCCGGTCGCCGCGCTCGGTCCAGCCCTGCATCAGCCCGGCGCCGAAGGCCCCGTTGTCGCCGCCGCCCGACAGCGCGAGGAAGTGCCCCTCCCGCCCCGCCGCGCGGCGGGAGGCGGCGAGACGCGCCTCGGCCTGCAGGGGCGCGACGTCGCCATCCGGCCAGAAGCGGCCATTGGCGATGCCGGTGACGGGCAGGGCGGGCACCACCTCCGCCGGGGGCGCGGGCAGCCGCACCAGCCCGGCGCAGCCCGGCAGCAGGAGGACGAGCAGGAGCAGGAAGCGGCGCATGGCCCTCGGCTTAACCCAACATGCTGCGCTGCACACGCAGGGATTCAGAAGCGGGCGATGGCGCCGAACAGGAACCGGTTGGCTTCGCCATGGCCCGGCCCCGCCAGGTCGCGCCGGGTGTAGAGGTATTCCAGCCCCACATCGAGCCAGCCGGTGGCCAGCACGCCGTTGCGCCATTCGGCGAAGGGCGACCAGATCAGGTTGGCGAAGCCCTGGTGCAGCTCCCGGTTCAGCGTGGCGCGCGTGGCGGCGGAGAAGCCGGCCACGTAGGAGGGGTAGTCGTTCCTCGCCCAGGAGTAGGAGAAGTTGGAGCGCAGCGTATCGGTCCAGAAGCGGCGATAGGCGATGGTGGCGGCGGTGGTGGGCAGCGCGTCCAGCCGGACCCCCTGCGCGGCGCCCGGCAGGCCGAGGTTGGACACCGCGTCCTGCCCGCCGGTGTTGCCGAAGAAGTAGCGGCCGATGCCCTCGCCGTAATGGGCCATCACCGCCAGCTCGTCGCCGCCGAAGCTGTCGGACAGCACGCGCATCGGCATGCGGGCATGGGCGGCGAAGCCCCAGCCGGCGGCGGTCTTGCGCTGGTTCTCGCCGGGGAGGCCCACGTCTTCCGTCCGCAGCGTCAGCTGGCGCACCATGCCACGCAAGCCGAGCTCCCAGCCGCTGTCGCGGTAGGTCAGGCGCCCATGCAGGTCGGGCGCGGCGTTGAAGGCCGGGCTGGCGCCGTTGCCCAGGTTGTTGCCGGGGTTGAAGGTGCCCACCCCGGTGACCACCGCGGTCTCCGGCGCCTCGATGGAGACCTGCCCGGTCAGCCCGGGCGCGAGGCGGCCGGTGACGCGCAGCTGCGCCTGGCGGATGAAGGACTGGTTGAGGTTGGTGGCGTCGATCAGCGTCTCGAAGATGCCCTCGTTCCACAGGGAGTTCGCCTGGCCGGCCAGCACGCTGAAGCGCTCCGTGCCCAACTCGGCCCAGGCTTGGCGCAGCCGGAACACGGCGTTGGAGGAGGTGGCGGCGCCGCCGCCGAAATCGCCCTCCAGCCGGGTTTCCAGCTGGCCCCAGCGGGTGGCGGTGCGCGTGTCCACCCCGAAGCGGGAGAAGCGGGCCGTCATGCCGAAGTCGCCGCCCTGGCGGTCCGCCTGGCTGCCGCGCAGCGGAATCTGCGAGGGCGGCGGCGCGTCGGTCTGGTTGCGGCCATTGGCGTCGGTCCAGGCGGTCAGCTTGGCGAAGCCGTAGAGGCGCACCTGGGTGTCGGTGCCCGGCACGCGGAAGGCGATGCCCGGCAGGTCGGAGCGCAGGGCGTCCTCGTTGGCGAAGGGGCGGCCCATCGGCTCCGGCGGCTCCAGCCCTGGGATGGCGGCGGGCGAGAGCGCCAGCTGCGCCTGCTCGGCGCCGCGGCGGGCGGCGGCGGCCTCGGCGGCGGCGGCGCGTGCCTCGGCGGCGGCGGCGCGGGCTTCCAGCGCCTCGGGAGGCGGCGCGGCCGGGGCGGCGCGGGCCGGGCGGGGCGCGGCGGCGCTGCTGCGGCGTTCCAGCTGCTCCAGCCGGCGCTGCATCTCCGTCAGCTGGCGCCGCAGCTCGGCGATGGTGGCGGCGTCGCTGCCCTGCGCCCGCGCAGCGGGGGCGAGCAGCAGGGCCGCGGCGGTGCCGAGGCCCAGGATGGCGGCGTGGCGCATGGCGCGTTCTCCCCGGAAGGCTTGCTTGCCGCCATGATGGCCGGCGGGTTGCGCCCCGCGCATCGCCCTGGCGTTCCGGCCCTTGGCCGGGCGTCCCGCGCGGGGGATGCTGCACCCCATGTCCGCACGCCCGCGCATCCTCGTCCTGTCCCTCGGCGGGACCATCACCATGACGCCCGGCGCCGGGCCGGGGCTGAACCCCACCCTGGGCGCGGCCGAGCTGGTCGCCGCCGTGCCGGGGCTGGAGGCGGTGGCGGAGGTGGTGGCCGAGAGCCCGGCCCGCGTCGCCAGCCCCTCGCTGGAGCCGGAGGTGCTGGCCGGCTGCGCCCGGCGCATCGCCGCCTTCGACGGCGCGGGCGCGGTGGTGGTGCAGGGCACCGACACCATCGAGGAAAGCGCCTTCCTGCTGGACCTGCTGCACGCCGATGACCGCCCGGTGGTGGTGACGGGCGCGATGCGCGGCGCCGCCGCGGCCGGCGCGGACGGGCCGGCCAACCTGCTGGCCGCCATCACCGTGGCGGCCGACCCGGCGGCGCGCGGCCTGGGCGCCCTGGCGGTGCTGAACGACGAGGTCCACGCCGCGCGCCGCGTCCGCAAGGGGCACACCGCGCTGCCGTCGGCCTTCGCCTCGCCCAATGGTGGGCCGCTGGGGGTGGTGGCGGAAGGACGGCTGCGGCTGCTGGCCCGGGTGGCGCGCGGCCCGGTGCTGCCCATCCCCGACGGCCCCCTGCCGCCGGTGGCGCTGCTGGGCTGGGGCATGGGCGAGGACGGCCGGCTGCTGGCCGCCCTGCCGGGGCTGGGCTTCCGCGGCGCGGTGCTGGAGGCCATGGGCGCGGGCCACGTGCCGGCGGCGGCGGTGGAAGCGGTGGCGGCGCTGGCGCGGGCGATGCCGGTGGTGCTGGCCAGCCGCTGCTGGGCCGGGCCGGTCTTCACCGCCACCTACGGCTATCCGGGCGCCGAGATGGACCTGCTGGCGCGCGGCGTGCTGCCCGCCGGGCTGCTGCCGGCCGCCAAGGCGCGGCTGCTGCTGGCGCTGGCCCTGGCGGCGGGCACCGACCCCGCCGAGGCGTTCAGCCGCGCGGCCAGGTGATGCGCGGCTCGTTGCGGCCGCCGCGCGGCAGCGGCGGCTGGGTGGCGGGAAGCGGCGTGTCCGGCCGCGCCGCCGGGGCGGGAAGGTCCACATCCGCCCCGCCCGACCAGTCGCGCGGGGTGCCGCGCTCGGACAGGCGTACGGACAGGCCGCGGATCTCGGCGCGCAGCTCGTCCAGCTGGGCCTCGATGGCGTCCAGCCGCGCCTTCACGCCGAACACGCTGAACGGCATCAGCGCGACGCACAGCGCCAGCAGCAGCAGCAGCGCCAGCACGGCCAGACCCACCCATTCGGGCAGGCCGGCGGGCGTCAGCCGCGCGGCGAGGCCTTCCAGCATCAGCCGCCCGTCACGCTCATGTGGCGGCGCACCGCGGGGTCGCGCGCGCGCTCGATCACGAAGTCGTGGCCCTTGGGCTTGCGGGCGATGGCGGCGCGGATGGCGTCCTGCAACCCGGCCTCGCCCAGGGTGGGGTCGCGCAGCGGGGCGCGCAGGTCGGCGGCGTCGTCCTGGCCCAGGCACATGTAGAGGGTGCCGGTGCAGGTGAGGCGCACGCGGTTACAGGATTCGCAGAAATTGTGGGTCAGCGGGGTGATGAGGCCCAGCCGCGCCCCGGTTTCCGCCACGTCGAAGTAGCGCGCGGGGCCGCCGGTGGTGAAGGAGGTCGGCGCCAGGGTCCAGCGGCGGTCCAGCCGGCGCTTCACCTCGCCCAGCGACAGGAACTGGTCGGTGCGGTCCTCGCTGACCTCGCCCAGCGGCATGGTCTCGATCAGGCAAAGGTCGAAGCCGTGGCCGCCCGCCCATTCCAGCATGCGGTCGAACTCGTCCTCGTTCACGCCCTTCAGCGCCACGGCGTTGATCTTGACGTGCAGCCCGGCGGCCTTGGCGGCGTAGATGCCGTCCAGCACCTTGGCGATGTCGCCCCAGCGGGTAGCGGCGGTGAAGCGCGCGGCGTCCAGCGTGTCGAGCGAGACGTTAATGCGGCGCACCCCGGCCTTGGCCAGCCCCTCGGCGTGCTTCGCCAGCTGGGTGCCGTTGGTGGTCAGCGTCAGCTCGTCCAGCCCGTGGCCGATGCGCGCGCCCAGCGACTCCACCAGGGACATCACGCCGCGCCGCACCAGCGGCTCGCCGCCCGTGAGCCGCAACTTGCGCACGCCCAGGGCGATGAAGGCGCCGCACAGCCGGTCCAGCTCCTCCAGCGAGAGCACCTCGCTCTTGGGCAGGAAGGTCATGTCCTCCGCCATGCAATACACGCAGCGGAGGTCGCAGCGGTCCGTCACGGATACGCGGAGGTAGGTGACGCTGCGGCCGAAGGGGTCGATCATCGCCGCCTCACATGGGGGTGGCCGCAGCCCTCCCGCAAGGTCATTCCGGCTCGATCCCGGCGGCGCGGATGGCGTTGGTCCACTTCACCGTCTCGGCGCGCATGAAGGCGCGGGCCTCGTCGGGGCTGCCGGTGCGCACCGTCATGCCCATGCCGGTGCCCAGGCGCTCGCGCAGGGTGGCGTCGGCGCCGGCGTGGCGGGCGGCGGCGTTCAGGCGCTCGATGGCGCGCGCCGGGGTGTTGGCCGGGGCGCAGAGCACGAACCAGGCGAAGATCTCGTAGTCCGGCAGGCCCTGCTCGGCCACGCTCGGCACGTCGGGCAGCTGGGCCGAGCGCTCCTTGGTGGTGACGCCCAGCGCGCGGAGCTGGCCGCCCTGCACCCCGGGCAGGATCACCGCCTGGTCGGCCACGAAGAGGTCCACCCGGCCGGCGATCAGGTCCTGCACGGCGGCGGGCGAGGCGCGGTAGGGCACGTGCAGCAGCTTCACCCCGGCCATGGCGGCCAGCATCTCGGTCGAGACGCGCTGGGAGGCGGAGGCGGAGGCGAAGGTCAGCCCCTCGGGCCGGGCGCGGGCGGCGGCCAGCAGGTCCGCCAGGGTGCGGTGCGGCGAGTTGGCGGCCACCGCCACCAGCAGCGGCACCGAGCAGAGCAGCGAGACGGGGGCGAAGTCGCGCTCCATGTCGAAGGGCACGCGGCGGAACAGGGCGTTGGCGGCGGCGTTGGTGCTGTTGGTGCCGAACAGCACGGTCTGGCCATCGGCCGGGGCGCGGGCCACCGCCTCGGCGCCGATCAGGCCATTGGCGCCGGCGCGGTTCTCCACCACCACGGGCTGGCCCAGCACCTCGCGCATCTTCTCGCCGAACAGGCGGGCGACGGTGTCGGTGGCGCTGCCGGCGGCGAAGGGAACGATGCCGCGCACCGGGCCGGAGGGGAATTCCTGCGCCAGCGCGGGCAGCGGCAGGGCGGCGGCGGCCCCGAGCAGGGCGGGCGCGGCGAGGAGCTGGCGACGGTTCATGGCGTGGGTCCCCTGGCGTTTGGCGGCTGGATTACGCGTGCAGGGCCGATGCCGCAAGCTTCAGCGCCCGCATCCCGGCGCGGGAACTCCAGGCGACGCGCAGCAACCCCGGCAGGTCGCCCGGACGGCGCAGCAGCGCCAGGGCCACGCGGCCGGGTGCGGCGGAGCCGTCCGCGTTCAGGCCCTGCATCGCCGACGCCGGAACGGCATCCGCCGCCGCGTCGCCCACCGCGCGCAGCGCCGCGAAGGGAATCCCCCAGGCCGCCGCGAGGTCGGCGGCGAAGCCGGATTCCATGTCCACCGCGGCGGCGCCGGTGGCGGCACGCAGCGCGGCCTTGGCAACGGGCGTGGCCACCGCGGCGGGGCTGTGCGCCAGCACCGCCGGGCGGGCGCCGGTCCGCGCGGCCAGGGCGGCGGCCCAGGCGGCATCCACCCCGCCATGCCCGGGAATGGCGGCAGCGGACAGCAGCGTGCCGGGCGGCAGGGCGGGGTCCAGCCCGCCGCACAGCCCGAAGGACAGGATGGCGGAAGGGCGCGGCCCGTCCGGCGCCCGCGGGCGGCCGCCGACGGCCAGCACCGGCGTCCCGGCGGGCCACAGCCGCGCCTCGGCCAGCAGGCCGCAGAAGATGAGGGTGCCAGGGGGGAGGGGGGCCATCGCCGGGGGCGTATGGACGAAAAAACGGGGGGTGGGCACGGGGGGCGCCCACCCCCCGGCAAGTTTGGTGTCACCCACGGGGATAGTCGGCCCACGGGCGCACATCCGGGAGAGACAAGGGAGAGTCGGGGGGGACCGCTCCCGTGCATGGCTACAAAGCCGAGGCCGGGCATCGGGTTGCGGCCGCGGCGGTGAAAAACCTCCCGCCGCTTGGCCGGCGCGCGGCGGGGGAGGATAATGCCGGCCGAGGACGCCGAGGGACCGCATGCTGCCGCTGGCCGGAATGAAGATCGTCGAGCTGGGGCACTACATCGCCGCCCCCTTCTGCACCCGGCTGCTGGCCGACCTGGGCGCCGAGGTCATCAAGGTGGAGCCCCCGGGCGGCGACCCGTTCCGCGGCTGGGGCGCGCAGAAGGACGGGCATTCCGTCTGGTTCAGCGTGCATGGCCGCAACAAGCTGAGCGTGACGCTGGACCTGAAATCCCCCGAGGGGCAGCGCCGGGTGAAGGCGCTGTGCGCGCGCGCCGACGCGGTGGTGGAGAATTTCCGCCCCGGCTACCTGGAGCGCATCGGGCTGGGGCCGGAGGCGCTGCAGGCCGCCAATCCGGGCCTGACGGTGGCGCGCATCAGCGGCTATGGCCAGGATGGGCCCTATCGCGACAAGCCGGCCTTCGGCGCCATCGGCGAGGCGATGGGGGGCCTGCGCCACCTGACCGCCAACCCGGGCCAGACGGAGCTGCCGCCGCCGCGCTGCGGCGTGTCCATCAGCGACGACCTGGCGGGGATGTATGCGGCGCTGGCCGTGGTGTCGGCCTGCTGGGGGCGGGCGGCCAATGGCGGAAAGGGGCGCGTGCTGGACCTCGACCTCGTGTCCTCCGTCTTCTCGCTGATGGAGGGCATGCTGACCGAGCACGGGCTGTTCGGCTGGGTTCGCCAGCCGCAGGGCGCGGCCATCGCCACCGCCGCCCCCACCAACACCTATCCCTGCGCCGACGGCAAGTGGCTGTGCATCGCCGGCAACAGCGACCTGATCTTCGCCCGGCTGATGGCGGTGATCGGCCGCGAGGACCTGCGCGACGACCCCCGCATGGCCAGCAATGCCGGCCGCTGCGCCCATGCCGGGGAGCTGGACGCCGCCATCGCCGCCTGGACCCGCACCCGCAGCGCCGCCGAGGCGCAGGAGGTGCTGGAAGGCGCGGAGGTGCCGTGCTCGCGCCTCTACGACATCAAGGACGCGGCGGAGGACCCGCATTTCATCGCGCGCGGCATCGTGAGCCGCGTCGAGGACCCGCTGCTGGGGCCGGTGCTGCACCCGGCGCCGCCCTTCCGGCTGGACGGCGCCGGCCCGGCGGAGATGATCCGCTGGACCGGGCGCGAGGCCGGCGCCGACAACGACCACGTCTTCCACGAGATCCTCCGGGAGCCCCGCGCATGATCGAACTGTCCGAGGTGTCGCCGCGCGACGGCCTGCAGCCCATCGCCCAATGGGTGCCGACGGAAACCAAGATCGCCCTGGTGCGGGCCCTGCACGCGGCCGGGCTGCGGCGGATGGAGGTGGGCAGCTTCGTCAGCCCCAAGGCGATTCCGCAGATGGCCGACACGGCGGATGTGCTGCGCGCGGCGCTGGAATTGCCCGGGCTGGAATGCACCGTGCTGGTGCCCAACCGGCGCGGCTTCGACGCCGCGGTGCAGGCCGGCGCGCACCGCATCGGCTTCTTCATGTCCGTCACGGAATCGCACAACCGCGCCAACCTCAATCGCGGCCGGATGGACAGCTACGCCGAACTCGCCGCCCTGCTGCGCGAGGTGCCGAAGGGCACCAAGGTGCGCTGGAACCTGTCCTGCGCCTTCCACTGCCCCTTCGAGGGCGTGGTGCCCGAGGCCGACGCGCTGGACATGGTGGAGCGCGTGCAGGCGCTGGACCCCGAGATGGAGGTGAGCATCTGCGACACCACCGGAAATGCCGCGCCCGACCAGGTGAAGCGCGTCTTCGCCCATGCCATCGAGAGCTGGGGCACGCGCTTCGCCTTCCACGGGCACGACACCTACGGGCTGGGCGTGGCCAACAACCTGGCGGCCTACGCCGCCGGGTGCCGGGTGTTCGACGCCGGCTCGGGCGGCATCGGCGGCTGCCCCTATGCGCCGGGGGCCACGGGCAACACGGCGATGGAGGACCTCGTCTGGACCTTCCGCCGCATGGGGCTGGAGACGGGGGTGGACTGGCCCAGGCTGGTGGCGGCCGCCGACCTCGCCGCCGCCATTCCCGGGGCGCTGCCCGGGGGGCGGGTGCGCGGCGTGCCGGCGGCACGCGGGGCGTAGCGTGCCGGCGGCACGCGGGGCGTAACCTGCCGGCGGCGCGTCCGGCCTGACGGAAGACTTCGGAAAAGCTTCGTCCCCCCTGGCTTCCGCCCCGGCGCATCCTGCCCGGGCAGGCAGGAGGAGGCCACGATGAAGGTTCCAGTCGAAACCGAGGCGAAGGACACGCCGTCCTTCCTCAAGGGCAAGGTCCGCATCCCGCTCGTCCCGTTCGACGAGCCGATTCCCCAGGAGGCCCTGCAGCCCAGGTGGCTGCGGCTGGTGCGGGACATGGCCGGCTCCGCCATCATCTGGCCGCGCCGCCTCGGCCGCCCGCGCGGGGAGCTGACGAAGGCCTTCGCCGTGCGCGCCTACGGGCTGGCCCGGGAGGTGGACGCCGTGGGCGGCCAGGAATGGGCGCTGCGCGTGTTCGCGCCCGTGGTGCTGAGCGAGGGGCCGCATGACGACGCCCAGTGGTGCGTCACCATCAGCACCTCGTGGGCCGAGCCCTCCGGCTGGGCGAACCGCTTCGATGCGGCGGAGGATGCGCGGCTGAAGCGCGACCCGCGCTCGCGCACCAACGTGATCGAGGTGGATCTGCTGACGGAATGGGAGGCGGTCGCCGGGCTGCGCCCGCCCTTCGTGATGCCGGCCGCCATCACCTACGTCCATCCGCGGACGGCGCCCCTGACCTTGCCGCGCTTCCACGTGATGCGGCTCTCCGGCTGAACGGCGTTCCGGCGGCGGCGGCCCGCGGCGAATCTCCGGTTGCCGCGGGCGGCGCTTCGCGCTTTGCTGGGAGGCAAGGCGCCGCCACGCAGCGCGCGCCACCTGGGAATGGAGACACCGAGATGAGCCAGAGCCTGGCGCTGACGGTCAACGGCCGCGCCGTGACCGCCACCGTGGACGACCCGACCGAGCCGCTGCTCTACGTGCTGCGCAACCAGGTGGGCGTCACCGGCCCGCACTACGGCTGCGGCCTGGCGCAATGCGGCGCCTGCACCGTGCACCTGGATGGCGTGGCCGTGCGCTCCTGCTCCGTCCCGGCCTCCGCCGCCGTCG
The DNA here is from genome assembly GCF_045449635.1 of Sabulicella flocculans. Lineage (NCBI taxonomy): Bacteria > Pseudomonadati > Pseudomonadota > Alphaproteobacteria > Acetobacterales > Acetobacteraceae > Sabulicella > Sabulicella flocculans. The sequence continues at coordinate 303,164 of NZ_JBJJBR010000002.1, forward strand.
GCAAGCAGGTGGTGACGCTGGAGGGGCTGGGCTCGCCCGAGGCGCCGCACCGGCTGCAGCAGGCCTTCATCGCCGAGGCCGCGGTGCAGTGCGGCTACTGCACCAACGGCATGATCATGGAATCCGCCGCCTTCCTGGCGAAGACCCCGCGCCCGACCGAGGCGGAGGTGAAGGAGGCGCTGGCCAACAACATCTGCCGCTGCGGCACCCACCCGCGGGTGGTGGCGGCGGTGATGCGCGCCGCGGCGGGGGGCTGAGCCATGGACCACCCCACGCTCGACCGCCGTTCCCTCCTGCGCGCCGGCGGGGCGCTGCTGGTCGGCTTCGCCGCCGGCGCCCCGGGCGGCGCCCTGGCCTGGACGGAGAAGCCCGTCGCCGCCGACCGCGTCGAGTCCTTCCTGGCGCTGGAATCCGATGGCGGCTGCACCGTCTACATCGGCAAGGTGGACCTGGGCACCGGCGTGCGCACCGGCTTCATGCAGATCGCCGCCGAGGAGCTGGACATCCCGCTGGGCCGGGTGCGGGTGGTGGAGGGCGACACCGCCCTGACGCCCGACCAGGGGCCGACCTATGGCTCGCTGTCCATCCAGAATGCCGGGGTGGCGCTGCGCACCGCCGCCGCCACCCTGCGCCGCGAGGTGCTGCGCCGCGCCGGCGAGCGCTTCAACGTCGCCCCCGCCACGCTGCGCATCGAAGAGGGGGTGGTCATCGCCCCGCAGGGCCGCGCCACGCTGGCGGAGCTGGTCGGTGCCGGGCGGGTGGAGCTGGCGCTGGACGCCAATGCCCCGATCAAGCCGCCCGAGGCGCGGCGCGTGGTGGGCCGCAGCGCCCCGCGCGTGGACATCCCGGCCAAGGTCTTCGGCCGCTTCGAATACATCTACGACCTGAAGCGCCCGGGGATGCTGCATGGCCGCCCGGTGCGCCCGCCCGCCCTGGGCGCCACCGCGCGTGCGGTGGACGAGGCGAGCATCCGCGACATCCCCGGCGTGGTGCGGGTGGTGCATCAGGGCGCCTTCGTCGGCGTGGTGGCGGAAACTGAATGGGCCGCCATCCGCGCGGCGCGCGACCTGCGGGTGGACTGGACCGACTGGGCCGGCCTGCCCGACCAGTCGCGGCTGTGGGAGCACGTGAAGGCCACCCCGGTGGCGCAGGTGCAGGTGACCAGCGAGCGCGGCGACGCCCCGGCGGCGGTGCGCGGCGCCGCCCGCCAGCTTTCCGCCGCCTATGATTTCGGCATCAACTCCCACGCCTCCATGGGTCCCTCCTGCGCCGTGGCGGAATGGGTGGATGGCCGGCTGACTTGCTGGAGCGCCTCCCAGGCCACGCACAACCTCCGCAAGCAGCTGGCGCTGATGCTGGGCGAGCCGGTGGACAAGGTGCGCTGCATCTACCTGGAGGGCTCGGGCTGCTACGGCCGCAACGGGCATGAGGACGCCGCCGCCGACGCCGCGCTGCTGGCCAAGGCGGTGGGCCGGCCGGTGCGCGTGCAATGGATGCGCGCCGACGAGCATGGCTGGGACCCCAAGGGCCCGCCGCACCTGGTGGAGCTGCGCGGCGGCCTGGACGCCCAGGGCAACATCACCGGCTGGGAGGCGGAGGCCTGGATCCCCAAGGGCGCCGGCGGCAACGTGGACCTGACGGCGGCGGAACTCGGCGGCCTGCCGCGGGAGAACGCCATCCACCCCGGCAACATCGTGCACAACCTGGCCCAGCCCTATGCCTTCCCGGCGGTGAAGACCACCTGCCACCGGCTGGACACCACGCCCTTCCGCCCCTCCTGGATCCGCACGCCCGGGCGGATGCAGAACACCTACGCCTCCGAATGCTTCCTGGACGAGATGGCGGCGGCGGCGGGCAAGGACCCGTTGGCGCTGCGCCTGTCGCTGCTGCCGCGCGAGGAGGCGCGGGGGCGCGAGGTGCTGGAGCGCGTGGCCCGGCTGGCCAACTGGCAGCAGCGCCCGAGCCCCCAGGGCGGGCGCGAGGGCGAGGTGCTGCGCGGCCGCGGCGTCACCTTCGTGAAGTACGAGCTGGTGCGCACCTACGTCGCCGCCGTGGCCGAGGTGGAGGTGAACCGCCGCACCGGCGCCATCCGCGTGACCCGCTTCCTGTGCAGCCATGATTGCGGGCAGATCATCAACCCGGATGGCGTGAAGTCGCAGGTGGAGGGCAACATCATCCACACCCTCTCGCGCACCTTCAAGGAGGAGATGACCTTCGACCGCCGCCACGTCACCTCGCTGGACTGGGCGAGCTACCAGGTCATCACCTTCCCCGAGGTGCCGGAGATCGTGGTGGACCTGGTGGACCGCCCGACCGAGCGCCCCTGGGGCGCCGGCGAGCCCGCGGCGGCGGTGGTGCCCAGCGCCGTGGGCAACGCCATCTTCGACGCGACGGGGGTGCGGATGCGCTCGGTGCCCTTCACCGCGGCGAAGTTCCTGCGCGCCGCCCAGGGAGCGTAGTCGGGCGCCAGGGGAGGGGGCGGCCGCGGCTTGCCAGGGCGGGCGCCGCGGCCTAGAACCCGCCGCAAGGCGGCACCCCTGGAGGCCGCCTGTTTCCGTTTGGGCGCAGCCCATCCGGGGGCGAACACACCGCGAGAAGGAATTTTGGCATGGTCCAGACCATCAGGATCGAGGCCGTGGCGCGCGGGCGTGCCGGTAAGGGGGCGGCGCGCGCGACCCGGCGTGAGGGGCTCGTCCCCGGAGTCATCTACGGCGCGAAGCAGGAGGCGACGCTGATCGCCCTCGACCCGCGCGTCGTGATGAAGGAGATGCACCGCGGCGGCTGGCAGTCGCACGTCTTCGAGGTGGCCGTCGCCGAGGGCGACACCGTCACCACGCTGATGCGCGACGTGCAGTTCGACCCGGTGTCGGACGCCCCCATCCACGTGGACTTCCAGCGCCTGGCGCCCGGCGCGCGCATCCGCGTGAAGGTGCCCGTCACCTTCGTGAACGAGGAGACCTCCGCCGGGCTGAAGGCCGGCGGCGTGCTCAACGTCGTCCGGCGCGAGCTGGAGGTGACGGTGGCGGTGGACGCCGTGCCCGAGGCCTTCGTCATCGACCTGGCCGAGGCCAAGATCGGCGACAGCCTGCGCTGGTCCGCCGTGAAGGACCAGGCCGGCGCCAAGCCGGTGATCCAGGGCCGCGACTTCGTGGTGGCCACCATCGCCGCGCCGACGGTGGAGGAGGAGGCCCCGGTGGTCGTCGCCGCTCCGGCCGCCGACGCCAAGGGCAAGGGCGGCAAGGGCGCCGCCAAGCCGGCCGCCGCGCCCGCCAAGAAGAAGTAACGGAAGGCCGCTGCCGTGCGCCTGTGGGTCGGCCTGGGCAACCCGGGCACGGAGCACGCGCGGCAGCGGCACAACATCGGCTTCATGGCGCTGGACGCGATCGCCCGGCGCCATGGGGCCACCCCCTGGCGGGCCAGGTTCAAGGGCGAGGCCGCTGAGGTCGCGCTGGGCGGCGGCAAGCTGCTGCTGCTGAAGCCGCAGACCTACATGAACGCCTCGGGCGATGCCGTGCAGGCCGCCTGCGCTTTCCACAAGATCCCGCCCCGCGACGTCACCGCCTGGCATGACGAGCTGGACCTGGCGCCCGGCAAGGTGCGGGTGAAGCAGGGCGGCGGCACCGCCGGGCACAACGGCCTGCGCGACATGCAGCGCGCCTTCGGCAGCGCCGATTTCGGCCGGGTGCGGCTGGGCATCGGCCACCCGGGCGACAAGGCGCGCGTCACCGGCCACGTGCTGGGCAACTTCGCCAAGGACGAGGCCTGGGTGGCGCCGCTGCTCGACGCGCTGGCCGACCACGCGCCCCTGCTGGCCGAGGGCCGCGCCGAGGACTTCATGACCCGCGTGGCGGAGGCGACCCGATGAACTTCGAGGACGAGATGTTCGGCGGCCCCTCGGCGGCCGACCTGGTGAACGCCGACGCCGCGCTGGCCCAGGCGCTGCGCGGCTTCGCCGCCACCGAGGCGCAGGCCGCCGCCGCCCTGCGCGCCTGCCTGCCCGGCCCGGCGGAGGCCGGCGTGCTGTCCGACGTGCGCCGCGCCCGCGCCGCCGCCCACGCGGCGGGCGAGGCGGCGATGCGCGCCGTGCTGCTGCTGGAGGCCGCCGCCCTGCTGGCCGGCGGCGCCGACGCCGCCGCCCTGGCCGCGGCCGCCAAGGCGCTGGGCCTGCCCGCCGCCACCCTGGCGCAGCCGCTGCGCGCCGCCGCGCTCTCGCTTCCCACCGACGATGCCTCCGCGCGCATCGCCGCCGCCATCCGGGTGCAGAACCTGGTGGCCGCGCTGGACTGAGGACCACCTTCCATGGGTTTCAACTGCGGCATCGTCGGCCTGCCCAACGTGGGCAAGTCCACCCTGTTCAACGCGCTGACGCAGACGGTGGCGGCCCAGGCGGCCAACTACCCGTTCTGCACCATCGAGCCCAATGTCGGCCGCGTCGCGGTGCCCGACCCGCGGCTGGGCCGGCTGGCCGCCATCGGCAAGAGCGCCAGGATCAGCCCCACCAGCCTGGAGTTCGTGGACATCGCCGGGCTGGTGCGCGGCGCCTCGAAGGGGGAGGGGCTGGGCAACCAGTTCCTGGCCAACATCCGCGAGGTGGACGCCATCGTCCACGTGCTGCGCTGCTTCGAGGACGGCGACGTGACGCACGTGGAAGGCAGCGTGGACCCGCTGCGCGACCGCGAGATCATCGAGACCGAGCTGATGCTGGCCGACCTGGACAGCCTGGAGAAGCGCGTGCCCGCCCTGCAGAAGAAGGCGCGCGGCAACGACAAGGAGGCCGCCGCCCAGCTCTCGCTGGTCGAGGCGCTGATCCCCGCGCTCAGCGAAGGCCGCGCCGCCCGCACCGCCGTGCCGAAGGGCGAGGAGATGGCGGCCGCCAAGCTGGGGCTGATGACCACCAAGCCCGTCCTCTACGTCTGCAACGTCGAGGAGGGCGCCGCCGCCACCGGCAACCGCCACAGCGAGGCCGTGCTGGCCTTCGCCAAGGCCAGCGGCGCCAGCGCCGTGGTGGTCAGCGCCGCCATCGAGGCCGAGATCGCCCAGATGGACGAGGCCGACCGGCCGGAATTCCTGGAAGGGCTGGGGCTGGCGGATTCCGGCCTGGACCGCGTCATCCGCGCCGGGCACGACCTGCTGGGCCTCATCACCTACTTCACCGTCGGCCCCAAGGAGACGCGGGCCTGGACCATCACCCGCGGCATGACGGCGCCGCAGGCCGCCGGCGTCATCCACGGCGACTTCGAGCGCGGCTTCATCGCCGCCGAGACCATCGCCTACGACGACTACGTGGCGCTGGGTGGCGAGGCCGGCGCCAAGGAAGCGGGCCGGATGCGCGTCGAGGGCAAGAACTACGTCGTCAAGGATGGCGACGTGATGCTGTTCCGCTTCAACGTCTGACGGCGCGGGGCCGGGGCGCTACAGCTCGTCCGGCTCCAGCAGCAGCACCGCCTCGCCATGGCCCAGCACGCCGACCCCGCCGACGCCCGGGCGGCCGGCGAGCTCGGGATGCAGGGGCTTCAGCAGCAGGTCGGTGCGCCGGCCCACCCGCGGCACCGCCAGCCACAGCGGCCCGGTGGGCCGGCGCAGCAGCACCACCGCGCCGGGCTCTGTCTCAGTAAGCCCCAGCAGCGCCTCCAGCGAGCGCGCGGGGGTGCCGGGCGCGAGGTGGCCGGGCTCCAGCACGCTTTCCACACGGCTGGCCGGCAGGGCGTAGGGGTGGCCGCCGGCCTCCACCAGCAGCACGGGCTGGATGGCGGCGTTCAAGGGCAGGTCGAGGATGAAGGTGGTGCCCTGGCCGGGCGCGCTGTCCACCCGCACCGTGCCGCCGGCCCGCCGCGCCGCTTCCTGCACCACGTCCAGCCCCACCCCGCGGCCCGACACCTCGCTCACCGCCTCGCGGGTCGAGAAGCCGGGCAGGAACAGCAGGGCGCGCACCGCCTCGCCCTCCAGCCGGGCGCCGGGCGGCACCAGGCCGCGCGCGGCGGCGCGGGCCAGCACCGCGGCCTCGTCCACGCCGCGGCCGTCGTCGCGCAGCGTCACCCGCAGGCGGCCGCCGCGGCGCTCGGCGCGCAGCAGCAGGGTGGCGGCCGGCGGCTTGCCGGCGGCGGCGCGCTCCGCCGGGGGCTCGATGCCGTGGTCCACCGCGTTGCGCACCAGGTGCAGCAGCGGGTCGGCCAGCAGGTCGGCCAGCGAGCGGTCCAGCGTCGCCTCGCCGCCTTCCACCACCAGCTCCACCGGCTTGCCCTGCGGCCCGGCCACCTGCTGCAGCGGGCGCTGCAGGCGCTGGGCCAGCTGCGCGAAGGGCACCACCCGCAGCTCCAGCACCGCCTCGTCCAGCTGGCCCAGCGTCAGCCGCAGGCGGGCGGCGTGGCGCTCGGCGGCCAGGCGCGTGGCGCGCAGCCGCTCCAGGATGGGCGCGACGCGGGCGGCGGCGGCCGGCGGCAGGCCGCGCTGCATCAGGGCCAGCGCTTCCAGCGCCTCGGTGGCGGCGGGGTCGGACAGGCTCTCGGTCAGGGCCAGGGTGGCGGCGCGCAGCTCCGCCTCCAGCGCGATGACGGCGTCGATGCGGTCCTGGCGGACGCGCAGCATCGGCGCGGGCGGCGGCGCGTCGGCGGCGGCGAGGTCGAGCAGCGCCGCGCCCTCGGGATCTAGCTCGGCGCGCAGGGCGGCCAGCTCGCCGGGGGCGAGGTCGCTCAGGAAGAACAGGTCCAGCGCCGCCGGCGGGCCGGCGCTCGCCAGGGCCTCGCCGGCGCGGAGCAGGAAGCTCTCGGCCACCGCCTCGGCGATGGCCAGGGCGGCGAGGCGCAGCCGCCAGATGCGGCGGCCCTGCGCCAGCGCCGCCGCGGCGCGGGCATGGGCGGCCGGGGGCAGGGCGGCGGCCAGGGAAGGCGTCAGCGGCGGCGGCGGCGGGGCCGGCGCGGCCTCCAGCGGCCGCAGCACGGGGGACTGCAAGGCGGCGCGGAAGCGGGACAGCGCCTCGCCGCGGGCGGCGGCGTCCTGCACCTGCCGGCCCAGCGCCTCGGCGGCGGCGTCGCCATGGGCGTGCGCGGCGTCGGCGAAGGCGCGGGCGGCGGCGCTGGCGTCCGGCCCGTCCAGCGCGGCCAGCAGCGCGCCGGGGTCGGGCGTGCCCGGCAGGGTGTGGCGGCTGCCGCAATCCAGCCCGGTCTGCGCCTCCAGCAGCGCCAGCAGGATGCGCAGCCGGCCGAAGCCGCCGGGCGTGCCGGCGGCGTCCAGCGCCCGGCCCAGCGCCGGCAGCCCCGCTTCCCGCGCCGCCCCGGCCAGGGTGGGCGAGGGCCGCGGCATCTCTGCCCCCAGGCGCGAGGCGAGGGAGAGCCGGAGCGGGTCGGCGCCGGGGGCCACCGGGGGCGCCGCGCCGGGGGGCGGCGCGCCGGACAGGGCGGCCAGGGCCGCCGGGTCGGCCGGCAGGTCGCGGCCCTCGGCGAGGGCGGCGCGTTGCAGGCGCAGGGCGTCCACCGCGCGCAGCAGCGCCTCGCGCGCCGCCCTGTCCAGCGCGCGGGCGCCGGCGCGGGCCTGGCCCAGCAGTTCCTCCGCCGCGTGGGCCAGGGTGCCCATGCCGCGCGCCCCCAGGGCGTTCGCCATGCCCTTCAAGCTGTGCATGGCGCGGAACAGCCCGTCCAGCGGGGCGGCGCCGGCCAGGCCCTGTTCCAGCGCGTCCAGGTGCTCGGCCGATTCCGCGAGGAACTCGGCGAACAGGGGGTCGTCGGGCGTCACGGCGCGCGCGCCAGGCGGCAGGCGGCGCGGATGGCGTCGCCGGCCCGTGCCGCCAGGTCGGGCGACAGGGCGCCGGAGGGCTTGGCCACGCAGGCCAGCGCGCCGCGCCGCAGCGCCTCCAGCGCCGTGGCGCTGCCCGGCGGCGCGGCGGAGGAGACGATGATGACCTCCCCGCCGCCGACGAGCGCCCATTCGGCCAGGAAGCCCATGCCGTCCAGCACCGGCATCTCCAGGTCCAGCAGGGTCAGGTCCGGCGCCAGGGCGGCGAGCTTGCGCAGCCCTTCGGCGCCGTCGCTGGCCTCGCCGGCCCAGGCCAGGGCGGGGTCGGCGTCCAGCACCTCGCGCAGTAGGCGGCGGATGGTGCGGCTGTCATCCACCACCAGGACCCGCAGCGGCGCGGCGGCGGCCGGCGGCTCCAGCACGCCGGCCAGGGCGGGGGCGGCGGCGCGCAGCGCTTCCAGTGGCGCGTCCGCGGCGGGAAAGGGCGCGTCCAGGCCCACCCCGCCGGCCATGGCGCGCAGCCGGGCCAGGGCGCGCTGCGCCGCCGCGGCATCGGGGGCGGCGGCCAGGGCGCCGCAATCGGCGGCCCATTCGGGGCGCAGCGCCGCCCGCAATTCCTCGTCCAGCGCGGTCACGGCGCCAGCCGGGCAAGGTGCGCGCCCAGCGTTTCCGGGGTCAGCGCCGGGGCCTGCGGCACCCGCGCGCGCGCGGCCTCGGGCATGCCGGCCACCACGGCGGTGCGGGCGTCCTGCACCAGCACGGTGCCGCCGGCCGCGGCGATGCGCGCGGCGCCTTCCGCACCGTCCTCGCCCATGCCGGTCAGCACCGCGGCGCAGCAGGGCAGGCCCAGCAGGGCGGCCGAGCCCAGCAGCAGGTCGGCGGACGGGTGCACCACCCCGTCGCGGCGCGGCGCCAGGCGCAGGGCGAAGCCATCGCCCTGGCGCAGCAGCACCGCGTCGGTGGGCAGCAGCGCGGCTTCCCCCGCGCGCAGCGGCGCGCCGTCCTCGGCCACGCGCACCGGCACGCCGGCGCGGCGCGCCAGGTGCGCCGCCAGCTCCGGCGCCAACCTTTCGGGCATGTGCTGGGCGATGACGGTGGGCAGCGGCGGCGGGCCGCAGGCGCGCAGCACCGCCTCCAGCGCGTCCGGCCCGCCGGTGGAGGCCACCAGCAGGATCAGGCGCGGCGCGGCGGCGGGGGCGGCGCCCGGCTGCGCGGCCACCGGCGGCGCGGCGCGGCGGTGGCGCCGGCCCCAGTGGCGCAGGCGGTCGCGCAGCTCCTTGTCCAGGTGGCCCAGGTCCGGCGTGCCCAGCGCGGTTTCCTTGCTGACGTAGTCGCTGGCGCCGGCGGCGAGGGCGGCCAGGGCGGCTGGGCTGTCCTCCTGCGTGTGGTTGCTCACCATCACGACGGCCGGCGGGTCGGGCAGCGCCATGATGCGCCGCGTCGCCTCGATGCCCGAGAGCACGGGCATCTCGACGTCCATCGCCACCACCGCCGGGCGCAGCCGCGCCGCGGCCTCGATGGCGGCGGCGCCGTCCGCCGCCTCGCCCACCACGCGCAGGTCGCCATCGGCCTCGATGATGCGGCGCAGGGCCAGGCGCATGAAGGCGCTGTCGTCCACCACCAGCACGGCGATGCTCATGCCCGGCCCCCCTGCGCCAGCGCGGCGGCCGAGAGCACCGGCAGCGCCGCCGCGCCCTGCAGGGCCAGCGCGGCCAGCAGCCCGCCGGGGGCGAGGGCGTGCAGGTCGGCGGCCGGCAGGTGGCGCACGCCGGCCACGGCGGAAACCAGCACCAGCAGCCCGGGCGGCCCGGCCAGCCGCAGCAGCGGCGCGGGCAGCGGGGTGGGCGGGCCGCCCAGCAGCGGCCCGGCGTCGCGCACCGGCAGCACCTCGCCGCGATGCGCGGCCACGGCGCCGCCGGGCACCGGGGCCGGGGATTGCGGCGGCAGGGCGGCGAGCACGGCCTCGGCCGGCAGCGCGGCCTCCACCCCGCCGGCGATGAAGGCGACCAGGGCCCGGGTGGGGATGGCAGGGGCGGGGGCGGCGGGCTGCGCGGCGGGCGCCAGGGCCAGCAGGGGGGCGGCCTCGCGCTCCAGCCAGGCCAGGAAAGGGCCGCCGCCCTCCGGCCCGGCTGAGACGCGGGCGGCCGGCAGGGCGAAGCGGCGCCCGGCGTTGCGCAGTTCCACTAGGTGGGCGGCCTCGGGCGCGCCGGGCGCGCCGGGCCAGGCCAGCACGGGCAGGGGCGCGCCGCCCAGCACCGCCAGCCCCAGCAGCCCGGGCGGGGCCGCCGGCAGCGGGGTGGGCGCGGTGAAGGGATGGATGCGCCAGGCCAGGGCGGCGGGCACCGCCAGCCTGGCCCGGCCCAGCATCAGGTGCAGCGCGGCGAAGCCGGCGCGGCGGCGCGGGGCGGGCGGCAGGGGCAGCGGCTCGGCGCGTGGGCGCTCCGTCCGGCGGGGCGGCGGGGCCTGCGGCAGGATGGTCGCCCGGCCGCCTTCGAGCAGCACGGCGCCGCCGCCGGGCAGGGGAATGGGCTCAGCCATCGCGGCGCCACAGCGAGCAGCCCAGGGGGCGCAGGGCGGCGGGGGCGCGGTCGGTCGGGCCCAGGCCGAGCAGCCCGCCGGGGCGCAGGGCCGCGACCAGGTTCCGCATCACCGCCTCCCGCGCCGCGTCATGCAGGTAGATCAGCACATTCCGGCAGAAGATCACATCGAAAGCGCCGGGGGGCGGCGCCAGCAGGGTGGCGCGGGCGAAGCGCGCCAGCGGCCGCAAGGCCGGCACGACGGCGCCATCGGCGAACAGCCGGCGCGCGGCCGGCGGCACGCATTCCAGCGGGTCCCCCAGCACCAGGCCCAGTTGGCCGGAACGCGCGGTGGCCAGGGCGGGGCGGCAGAGGTCGAGGCCCAGCACCTCCGACGGCCCGTGGGCGTGGGCGAGGGCGGCGAGGCTCCAGGCCTCCTCGCCCGTGGCGCAGCCGGCGGACAGCAGGCGCAGCGGGCCGGGCGGGCGCGCGGCCAGGGCGGCGTCGAGCGCGGCGAACTGCGCGGGGTGGCGGAACAGGCGGGTCTCCTGCACCGTCACCGCGTCCAGCAAGGCGGCCCAGTCGGGGTGGTCCAGGGCGGGGGGCGCCGCGGCGCAGCGCGCCGCCAGCGCCGGCACGCGGTCCAGCCGCCCGTCCAGCACCGGCGACGGCGCGAGGCCGGCCAGCAGCGCGAGGCCGGCGGAAACGCCGCCGCTCACGCCCGGCCGCCCGGGGTGCAGCGCGGCGTGGCGGCGGGCAACGCCGCCCTCAGGCGGCGGCGGCCTCGGCGCGGGTGGCGAAGGCGGGGATGATCTTGTCGAAGCCGCTGATCTCGAACACCTCGCGCACCGGGGCCTGCAGGCCGACCACGGCGAAGGGCACCTTGGCCTCCTTCGCCAGCTTGGCCGCCTTCAGCAGCACGCGCAGCCCGGCGGAGGAGACGTAGCGCACCGCCGCGAGGTCGGCGATGACGCCGCCCTGCTTCAGCATCTCGGTCAGCTTCGCCTCGGTCATCGGGGCGGTGGCGGTGTCCAGCCGGCCGTCCAGCACCGCGACGGCGCGGCCGGATTCCTGGGCTTCGGTGATCTCCATCGGGCGGCCTCTCGCTGATTCGGCGCGACTTTCAACCGGGCAAGGGCAAGGTGCAAGTCAGCCGGTTGAGGCCCGCCTCGCGCGAATGGCGGGCCCCCACCGTCATCTGCTTCACCAGGTGCACGCCCAGCCCGCCGGGGTCGCGCTCCTCCAGCGGCGCCGCGGTGTCGGGCGCGGCGCTGGCCAGGGGGTCGTAGGCCGGGCCGTCATCGGTGAAGGCGACGTCCAGCCCGCCGGGGCGCGGCGTCGCCTCCAGGCGGAAGAAGCTGGCGCCCGCGGCGTGGCTCGCCACGTTGGCGGCCAGTTCCTCCGCGACCAGGGCGAGGCGCATGGCGGCGGCGTTGGGGATGTCGGCGTCCTCGGCCCAGGCCTCCAGCGCATCCTGCAGGGCGGTCACGCTGGCCAGCGTCGCGGGCAGCTGAAGGGCGAAGGCGGTCATGCGGCGCCCAGGCTGGCAAGCCCGGCGCCGCGCCGCAAGCCGGGGAGTCGGGGGGCGAGGTTGCGGGATGGTGCCGCGATGCACCAAGCTTCCCCCAAAGCAAGCGGGGAGAAAGCGCCGATGGACGGCATGGTGCAGGCCGACGCCTTCGAGGAATACCTGGGCACGATCCGCCGCCTGGTGCGCGAGCGGCTGATCCCCGCCGAGCCCCGGCTGGAGGGCACGGAGACCCTGCCCGAGGACATCACGCAGCGACTGCGCGAAGCCGGGCTGTTCGGCATCTCCATCCCCACGCGATACGGCGGGCTGGGCCTGAGCATGGAGCAGCAGGTGCGGGTGATGATGGAGGTCACCTACGCCTCCGCCGTGTTCCGCGCCCGCTTCTCCACCACCATCGGGCTGGGCTCGCAGCCCATTCTGTACAACGGCACCGAGGCGCAGCGCGCCGAATGGCTGCCGCGCATGGCCAGCGGCGAGTGCACCGCCGCCTTCTGCCTGACGGAGCCCGAGGCCGGCAGCGACGCCGGCGGCGTGCGCACGGCGGCGGTGCGCGATGGCGCCGAGTTCGTCATCACCGGCACCAAGCGCTACATCACCAATGCCCGGCAAGCGGATGTGCTGATCGTCATGGCGCGCACGGCACCGGGCTCGCGCGATGCGGCGGGCATCAGTTCCTTCATCGTGCCGCGCCACACGCCCGGCATCACCATGGGCGCCGCCGACCGCAAGATGGGCCAGGACGGCAGCGCCACCAGCGAGGTGTATTTCGACGCCGTGCGCGTGCCGGAGACGGCGCTGGTCGGCGGGCGCGAGGGCGGCGGCTTCAAGACCGCCATGCGCGGCATCAACCACGCGCGGCTGCACGTCGCCACCACCTGCGTCGGCCAGGCGCAGCGCCTGCTGGACGAGGCGCTGGGCTACGCGAAGCAGCGGCGGCAATTCGGCCAGGCGCTGGCGGAGTTCCAGCTGGTCCAGGCCCAGCTGGCCGACAGCCGCGCCGAGCTGCTGGCCGCGCGCTCCATGGTGCTGGAAACAGCGCGCGCCTTCGACGCGGCCGGCGAGGCGGTGGGCCCGCTGATCGGCGACATCGCCTGCTGCAAGCTCTTCGCCAGCGAGATGGTGGGCCGCGTGGCCGACCGCGCGGTGCAGGTGCATGGCGGCATGGGCTACATGCGCGGGAGCGTGGTGGAGCAATTCTTCCGCGACGTGCGCCTGCTGCGCATCTTCGAAGGCGCTTCCGACGTGCAGCGCCTGCTGATCGCCAAGGAGATGCTGCGATGAACCGGCGTGTTGTCCTCGCCGCGCCGCTGCTGGCGCTGCCGGCCCGCGCGCAATCCTGGCCCGCCGGGCCGGTGCGCATCGTCTCGCCCTTCGCGCCGGGCGGGGCCTCGGACACGCTGGGGCGCTTCGCCACGCAGGCGCTGGCCGCGGCCACCGGCGGCACCTTCGTGGTGGAGAACCGCACGGGTGCGGGCGGCAACATCGGCATGGAGGCCGTCGCGCGCTCGCCTGCCGATGGGCAGCATTTCGCCGTGGTGGCGGCGGCGGCGGCGATCAACCAGACGCTCTACCGCAGCCTCTCCTTCGATCTGCTGCGGGACTTCGCGCCGGTGGTGGCGATCGCCATGGTGCCCAACGTGCTGACGGTGCACCCCACCAACCCCGCCCGCAGCGCGGCGGAGTTCCTGGACTGGGCGCGCCGCCGGCCCGAGGGCATCACCTATGGCTCGGCCGGGGTGGGCACGCACCCGCACCTCTCGATGGAGGACATGCTGCGCCGGGCCGGGGTGCGCGGCACGCACATCCCCTTCCGCGGCTCGGTGCCGGCGGTGACGGAGCTGCTGGCCGGGCGCGTGGACGCGACGCTGGAGAACCTGCCGCCGCAATCCCCCTTCATCCGCGAAGGCCGGCTGCGGGCGCTCGGCATCTCCTCGCGCGCCGCGCATCCGGACTTCCCGGAGATCGCGCCGCTGGGCGCGCAGCTCGGCTGGGCGGATTTCGAGCCGACGGCGTGGCAGTCGCTGATGGCGCCGGCCGGCACGCCGCCGGCCATCCTCCAGCGCGCCGCCGGCATCGTGCAGGCGGCGCTGCGCGAGGAGGCGAACGCCGCGCGCATCCGCGCCATGGGCGCCATCCCCTCCGGCCTGGCGCTGGCGGAGTTCGGCGCCTTCGTCCGCGCGGAGGTGGAGCGCTGGTCCGCCCTGGTGCGCGCGACGGGAGCGACCGCCGAATGATCCGCACGCGGGTGACGGAGATGCTGGGGCTGGACTGGCCCATCGTGCAGGGCGGGCTGGCACGGGTGGCCGGGCCGGCGCTCTGCGCCGCCGTCAGCGCGGCGGGCGCCTTGGGCCAGCTCTCGACGGTGGGGCTGGACGCCGCGGCCTTGCGCGCGGCCATCCGGCAGGTGAGGGCCGCCACGCCGCGCCCCTTTGGCGTCAACTTCCCGCTGGGCCGCACCGACGTGACGCCGTTGCTGGAGGTGGCGCTGGAGGAGGGCGTGGCGGTGATCGCGCTCACCGCCGGCAACCCGGCGCCCTGGATCCGCCGCATCAACGGCGCGGCCAGGACCCTGGTGCTGATCGCCGGGCCGGAGCTGGCGCGCAAGGCGGAGGGCGCGGGCGCCGACCTCGTCGCCACCGTGGGCTTCGAGGGCGGCGGCCATATCGGCCGCGGCGAGGAAACCACGCTGGTGATGGTGCCGCGCGTGGTGCGCGCCGTGTCCATCCCGGTGCTGGCCTCGGGCGGCATCGCCGATGGGCACGGGCTGGCCGCCGCCCTGGCCCTGGGCGCCGAGGGGGTGGAGATGGGCACGCGCTTCGTCGCCACGCAGGAGGCGCAGGCGCATGACGCCTACAAGCGGGCGCTGCTGGAAGCGGCGCCGGAGGACACGATGCTGATCAAGCGCAGCATCGGCCAGCCGGGCCGCGTGCTGCGCTCGCCGCACGCGGAAGCCATCGTCGCGGCGGAGGCGCGCCAAAACATCGCGGCCGAGGCGGCGGGCGGGGAGCTGCTGCCGCTCATCGCCGGCGAGGCGAATGCGCGCGGCGTCGAGGCGGGCGCGCTGGACGAGGCCTATGTCTGGGCCGGGCAATGCGTCGGGCTGATTTCCGACCTGCCGCCGGCCGGCGCGGTGGTGCGGCGGATGGGCGAGGAGGCTCGCTCAATCCTCGGCGGGCTGGCGGCGCGGCTGTAGCGCCAGCGGGTGGTGCTCCTCCACCACCGCGCGCAGCCGCTCCTCCATCACCTTGGTGTAGACCTGGGTGGTGGCGATGTCGGCGTGGCCCAGCAGGGTCTGCAAGGCGCGCAGGTCGGCGCCGCGGCTCAGCAGGTGGGTGGCGAAGGAATGGCGCAGCACGTGCGGCGAAACCCGCGCCGGGTCCAGCCCGCCGGCCTTCGCCGCCTCCTTCAGCAGCAGGCCGACGCCCTGGCGCGTCAGGTGCCCGGCCGCCCCGCGCGAGGGCAGCAGCCACTTCTGCGCCTGCGGCCGCCCCTTGCCGCGGCCCAGCAGGTCGGTGCGGGCCATCGCCGCCGCCTCGCGCGCCCGGCGGGACACCGGAACCAGGCGCTCCTTGCCGCCCTTGCCGCGCACCGCCACCAGGGGCTGCTCGCCGCGCAGGGCGCCGGCGGGCAGCGTCACCAGCTCGGTCACCCGCAGCCCGGCGGAGTAGAGCAGCTCGATGGCGGCAAGGGCGGTGGCGGCCTGGCGGTCGGGCAGGGAGGCCGCGCCCATGGTCAGCGCGTCCATCTCCGCCTCGGTCAGCGGCTTGGGCAGGGGTGCGGGCAGGCGCGGGCTGTCCAGCAGGGCGGTCGGGTCGTCGGCGCGCAGGCGCTCGCGCGCGAGGAACTGGTGGAACTGCCGCAGGGAGGACAGGCGCCGGGCCTGGGTGCGCGGCGCCAGCCCCTGGGCGGCCAGGCCGGCCACGTGGCGGCGCAGCGCGGCGGCGTCGGCGCGCAGCGGGTCGTGCGCCGCCAGGTAGTCCTCCAGGTCCTTGCGGTAGGCCAGCAGGGTGTTGCGCGCCGCGCCCCGCTCGGCCGCCATCATCTCCAGGAAGGCGTCGAGGAGGTGGGCGGCCAGGGTGGCGCTACCGGACCTGGAAGCGGTCGTTGGGCAGCACGCGCTCCACGGGCGCCTGGTTCACGGCGGGCGGGAAGGCGCCCAGCGCCAGCAGGCCGGCCAGCAGGGCGCCCAGCAGCACGAGGAGGATCAGCAGGAAGGGGCGGCGGAACATCGGAAGACGGGGCATCCCCTCACAGGCGGCGCGGCCTGTGCTAGCGAAGGGCATCGTGTCGCGCAACCTCGCCCCCCAGGACCCCGCCATGCCCGCCGCCGCCGCCACGCCGGCGGGGCCGGGCCGCTCCGTCGTGCTGGTCGGCATGCCGGGCGCCGGCAAGTCCTCCATCGGCCGCCGGCTGGCCGCGCGCTGGAACATGCGCTTCCTGGACGCCGACACCGAGATCGAGCAGGCCGCCGGCATCCCCATCCACGAGATCTTCTCCCGCTACGGCGAGGCGCATTTCCGCGAGGGTGAGCGCCGCGTCATCGCCCGCCTGGTCACGGGCCGGGAGCCCATCATCCTGGCCACCGGCGGCGGCGCCTACGCCGATGCCCGCACCCGCGCGGCGCTGCGCCAGGCCGGCGCGCTGACCGTGTGGCTGAAGTGCCCGGCCCGGGTGCTGCTGCGCCGCGTCGCCAACCGCGACAACCGCCCGCTGTTCCGCAACGCCGACCCGCGCGAGGTGCTGGAGCGGCTGATGACTGCCCGCCACCCCCTCTACGCCGAGGCGGACCTGACCATCGCCTGCCCGGACGAGAGCGCGGAAGCCACCACCCGCAAGGTGGCCGAGGCCATCCTGGCCCACCGCGCCCCGGACGGCGTGCGGGTGGAGCTGGCGCGCGGCGCCTACGACATCCTGATCGGCGAGGGGCTGCTGGCCCGGGCGGGGGCGGAGATCGCCCAGCGCCTGGACGGCCGCCGCGCCGTGGTGGTGACCGACCGCCACGTGGCGGCGCACCACCTGCCCACCCTGCGCGCCAGCCTGGCCGAGACCGGCATCGCCCTGGCCGCCGAGGTGGTGCTGCCGTCCGGCGAGGGCGCCAAGTGCATGGCCGAATACGCCCGCACGGTGGAGGCCATCCTGGACGCCCGCCCCGACCGGCGCACGGTCGTCATCGCCCTGGGCGGCGGCGTGGTGGGGGACCTCGCGGGCTTCGCCGCGGCCTCCGTGCTGCGCGGCCTGCCGCTGGTGCAGTGCCCGACCACCCTGCTGGCGCAGGTGGACAGCTCGGTGGGGGGCAAGACCGGGCTCAACACCCGCCACGGCAAGAACCTGGTCGGCGCCTTCCACCAGCCGAGGCTGGTGCTGGCCGACACGGGCGCCCTGCGCACCCTGCCGCCGCGCGAGCTGCAGGCCGGCTGGGGCGAGGTGGCCAAGCACGGCCTGCTGCAAGGCGAGATGTGGGAGTGGTGCGAGGAGCACGGCCCCGCCGCCATGGCCGGCGACGGCGCGGCGCTGGCGGTGGCGGTGCGCGAATCCTGCCGCCTCAAGGCCGCCGTGGTGGCCGAGGACGAGTTCGAGACCAAGGCGGAGGGCGGCCGCGCCCTGCTGAACCTGGGCCACACCTTCGGCCACGCGCTGGAGGCCGAGTGCGGCTACGGCGCCACCCTGCTGCATGGCGAGGCGGTGGCGATCGGCCTCGGGCTGGCGACGGAGCTTTCGGCGCGGCTGGGCCTGTGCAGCCAGGAGATGCCCGGCCGCGTGCGCGAGCACTTCCGCGAGCTGGGCATGCGCGTGCGCCTGGCCGACCTGCCGCGCCCCTTCGCCGCCGAGGCGCTGCTCGGCCGCATGAAGGCCGACAAGAAGGCGCGGGACGGCCGGATGCGCTTCGTGCTGCTGCGCGGCCCGGGCCAATGCTTCACCGCCGATGACGTGCCCGAGGACGCGGTGCGCCGGCTGCTGGAGGAGGAGGGAGCCACCCCATGAGCGAGAACACCCAGGTCCTGCTGCGCCGCCGCCCGGTGGGCGAGCCCGTGGAGGCCGACTTCGAGGTGGTGCGCACGCCCATCCCCGCGCCCGGCCCGGGCGAGGTGCTGGTGCGCGCGCACTTCCTCTCGCTGGACCCCTACATGCGCGGGCGGATGAGCGACGCCAAGAGCTACGCCAAGTCGGTCGAGCTGGGCGAGGTGATGGAGGGCGCCACGGTGGGCGAGGTCGCCGCCTCCAACGACCCGCGCTTCGCGGTGGGCGACCTGGTGGCGGGCGGCAAGGGCTGGCAGCAGTACTGCGTGGTGCCCGGCGAGGCGCTGCGCAAGCTGGACACCGGCATCGCCCCGCTTTCGGCCTATACCGGCGTGCTGGGCATGCCGGGGCTGACCGCCTGGGTGGGGCTGGAGGACATCGGCCAGCCCAAGCCGGGCGAGACCGTGGTGGTCAGCGCCGCCACCGGCGCGGTGGGCCAGGTGGTGGGGCAAATCGCCAAGGCGCGCGGCGCCCGGGTGGTGGGCATCGCCGGCGGGCCGGCCAAGTGCCGCTTCGCGGTGGAGGAGCTGGGCTTCGACGCCTGCCTGGACCACCGCGGCGACCTCGGCGCCCAGCTGGACGCCGCCTGCCCGGACGGGGTGGACGTGTACTGGGAGAATGTGGGCGGCGCGGTGCAGGCCGCCGTCTTCCCGCGCTTCCGCGACTTCGGCCGCATGGTGATGTGCGGGATGATCGCGCAGTACAACACTGCCCCGGGGGCCGACACCTCGGGCGCCGCGGCGGGGCCCAACCTGGGCGCGGTGGTGCGCAAGCGGCTGCGCATCCAGGGCTTCATCGTGTTCGACACCGGCTGGCCGCGCTACGGGCAGTTCCTGGCCGAGATGGACGGCATGATCCGCGCCGGCAAGTTGAAGTGGCGGGAGGACGTGGTGGAGGGGCTGGAGAAGGCCCCGCGCGCCTTCATCGGCCTGCTGCGCGGGGAGAATTTCGGCAAGCTGGTGGTCAAGGTCTGACGCGCGCCAGCTCCTGCCGCAGGGCGCGGATCTCGGCTTCCATCGCCTCCAGCCGCTCGCCCACCGGGTCGGGCTTGCTCTCGGCGATGCCGTAGCCGACGGTGCGCTCGTCCTCGCACTGGCCGGGCGGGCAGCGGGCGGGGATGCCCACCACCGTCACCCCGTCCGGCACCGGGTCCACCGCCACGGAATGCGCGCCCACCCGGGCGCCGCGGCCCACGGTGATGGGCCCCAGCACCGCCGCCCCGGCGCCGATCACTGCGCCGTCGCGCACCGTGGGGTGGCGCTTGCCGGGCTTCAGCGACAGCCCGCCCAGGGTGACGCCGTGGTAGATCAGCACGTCGTCGCCGATTTCCGCCGTCTCGCCGATCACCACGCCCATGCCGTGATCGATGAACAGTCGGCGGCCGATGGTGGCGCCGGGATGGATCTCGATGCCGGTCAGCATGCGGCCCAGGTGGGAAACGAAGCGCCCCAGCGTGCGCAGCCGCCAGCGCCACAGCCGGTGCGCCAACCGGTGCCACAGCACGGCGTGGTAGCCGGGGTAGGAGAGGATGACCTCCCCCCAGCCCGGCCGGGCCGGGTCGCGCGCGCGGATGGCGCGGGCCAGCTCGATGAACTCGGGTGCGCTCATGCCAGCCAGGGTGGCACGGGCAGGCCCTTGCCGCGCAGGAATTCCGGGTTGAACAGCTTGGACTGGTAGCGCGCCCCGCCGTCGCACAGCACGGTGGCGATGCGGTGGCCCGGGCCCATGGCGCGGGCCAGCTTCACCGCCGCCGCCACGTTGATGCCGGCGCTGCCGCCCACGCACAGCCCCTCGTGCTGGGTCAGGTCGAACACCTGTTCCAGCGCCTCGGCATCCGTCACCTGGATGGCGTCGTCGATCGGCGCGCCCTCCAGGTTCGCCGGCACGCGGGACTGGCCGATGCCCTCGGCGACGGAGGTGCCCTCGCTCATCACCGGCTCGCCGGTCTTGCGCCAGGCGTACAGGGCGCTGCCCAGCGGGTCGGCCAGCACCACGCGGGTGGCGGGGTCGTGCGCCTTCAGCGCCATGGCGACGCCGGCCAGCGTGCCGCCCGTGCCGCAGGCACAGGTGAAGGCGTCGAGCCGCCCGCCGGCCTGGGCGATGATCTCCGGCCCCGTGGTGGCGCGGTGGCCCTCGCGGTTGTCCAGGTTGTCGAACTGGTTGGCCCAGAACCAGCCCTGCTCCTCGGCCAGCCGGCGCGACACGTGGACGTAGTTGCCCGGGTCGCGGAACGGCTTGGCCGGCACCAGGCGCAGCTCGGCGCCGATCATGCGCAGGAAGTCGATCTTCTCCTGGCTCTGGGTCTCCGGCATCACGATGACGCAGCGGTAGCCGCGCGCATTGCCCACCAGCGTCAGGCCGATGCCGGTGTTGCCGGCGGTGCCCTCGACGATGGTGCCGCCGGGCCGCAGCTCGCCCCGCGCTTCCGCGGCCTGGATGATGGCCAGCGCCGCGCGGTCCTTCACGCTGCCGCCGGGGTTCATGAACTCCGCCTTGCCGAGAATCTCGCAGCCGGTGGCGGCCGAGGCGCGCTCCAGCCGGATGAGGGGGGTGTTGCCGATGGCGCCGAGCAGGCCGGGAGCGATGGTCATGCCGCGCAATCTATGGACCCGCGCGCCGCCGTGAAATCCCCGTCCCGCGGAAATCGCAGAGGGGGGTGCGGCGCACGCAGGTGTTTCTACGTTGCTGAAGCGCGCAATCCGCCATATAACACGCGACAACATCGTGCTTCATGGGGTGTTCCGATGAACCGCCGTTCCTTGCTCGCCGCTTCCGCCGCCCTGCTGCCGCTGCCGGCGCTGGCGCAGTATGACCGCCCGATCCGGCTCATCGTGCCGGTCGCCCCCGGCGGCTCGCAGGACGTGGTGGCGCGTCTGGTGGCGCGGCACCTGGGTCCGGCGCTGGGCACCTCCATCCTGGTGGAGAACCTGCCCGGCGGCGCCTCCAACATCGGCTACGAGGCCGGCGCCCGCGCCCGGACGGAGGGGCTGACCCTGGTGGCCGGCGCCGACAGCCTGTCCATCAACAAGGCGCTGTTCCCCCGCCTCACCTTCGATCCCCTGGCCGACCTGGTGCCGGTGGCGCAGGTGACGTCGGTGCCGCAGATCCTGGTCGTGCGGGCGGATTTCGCCGCCAATACCCTCGCCGAATTCGTGGAATTGTCTCGCCGCCGCCCCGTGGCGGTCGGCACGCCGGGCAATGGCCAGCTGTCCCACCTGCTCATCGAGGTCATCCAGCAGGCCACGGAAACCAGCTGGACCCACGCCCCCTACCGTGGCGGCGCGCTGGCGGTGAACGACCTGCTGGGCGGCACCCTGCAAGGCGTGATGATCAACATCGGCGCGGTGACCGAGCACGTGCGCGGCGGCCGCCTGAAGGGGCTGGCCGTGTCCACCCCCGCCCGCACCCAGGCCCTGCCGGACGTGCCGACCCTGGCCGAGGCCGGGCTGTCGGGCATCGCCGCCGCCGGCTGGCACGGGCTGGTGGCGCCGAAGGGCACCGACCCGGCGGTGATCGCGCGCGTCAACGCCGCGGTGGGCGAGGTGCTGCGCAACCCGGAGGTGGCCGAGCGCCTGCGCGCCCTGGGCATCGAGCCGGTGGACGCCCCGCCGGAGGCGCTGGGCGCCCGGATGCGCGCCGACTACGAACGCTGGGCCCCGGTGGTGCAGCGCACCGGCATGCAGCCCAGCTAGGCCACGCCTAGCGCGACAGGCGCGCCCGCCACCGCGCCTCGAAGGCGGGCAGGGCGTCCGGGTTGACGATGCGCGGCGGCAGCCGGCCGGCCGCGAGGTCGGAGAAGGCCAGCGCGGCGATGCGGGTGATGTTGGAGCGGCTTTCCTGCGTCACGCCGGCGATGTGCTGGCTGGCCACCACCTTGGGGTGGTGCAGCAGCGGGTGGTCCGGCGGCGGCGGCTCCAGTTGCCACACGTCCAGCCCGGCCCCGGCCAGGTGCCCGGAGTCCAGCGCCGCCAACAGCGCCGCCTCGTCGTGGATGGAGCCGCGCGCGGTGGTGACGAACACCGCGCCCGGACGCATCCGCGCGAATTCCGCCGCGCCCAGCATGCCGCGGGTGTCGGGCGCCAGCGGGCAATGCAGGCTGACCACGTCGCTGCGCTCCAGCAGCTCCTCCAGCACCACCTTCCCGGCGCCGCGCGCGGCCAGGGCGGCGGCGTCCAGCGCCGGGTCGCAGGCCAGGATGCGGCAGCCGAAGGCGGCGCGCAGCATGGCGGACACCAGCGTGCCGATGTGCCCGCAGCCCACCAGCCCCACGGTGCGCCCCGACAGCTCGCGGCCCATCTGGTCGGTGCGGTCGCGCGCCGTGCCGGCCCGCATCCGCGCGTGCGATTCGGGGATGCGCTTCAGGCAGGCCAGCATCATGGCCACCGCGTGCTCCGCCACGCCGCGGGCATTGCCGCCGGCCTGGTTCACCAGCACCACCGCCGCGCGCGTGCAGGCGGCAGGGTCCAGCGCGTCGTAGCCGGCGCCGTAGGAGGCCGCCATCAGCAGCCGCGGCAGGCGCGCCAGCAGCGCGTCGTGCACGTGCAGCGGCGGCGGCAGCTCGTCGCGCGCGGCCATGCAGTAATAGGCGTCGCAGGACGCCAGCGCCTCCAGCTGCGCCTCCAGCGGCGCGTCGAGGGGGATCTCCACCCGCTCCAGCAGCGGGTCCTGCGCGACGGTGGCGGCGAAGCTGGGGTGCGGCGGCGGGCCGACATGGCCGATGCGGAGGGGCGTCATCACCCGGCGGAGCCTTGCGCGCCCCCACGCCCCGCGCAACCCTGCGCCCGGCAAGGGGAGACGCCATGAGCCAGAAGGACGAGTTCCACCACCTGTTCGACGCCTCGCAGGGCCTGTTCCGCGAGTTGGCGCCGGGCGTGACCACGCGCATCTTTCCCGGCGAGCACGCCATGCTTTCCGTCGTGACCATCGCGCCCGGCGGCGAGGGCAGGCTGCACGACCACCCGGAGGAGCAATGGGGCGTGCTGCTGGAAGGCAGCGCCGTGCGCATCCAGGGCGGCGAGGAGATCGCCGTGGGCAAAGGCGATTTCTGGCGCACCCCGGGCGGCGTGCCGCACACCATGCGCGCCGGCCCCGAGGGCTGCACCGTGCTGGACATCTTCGCGCCCCCGCGCGAGGCCTATCGCAAGGCAGGCCGGGGCTTCAGCTGAGGCGCGCGAGCACGCGGTCCACGAAGGCGCCGGCGCTGCCCAGGTAGCTGGCCGGGTCGCACAGCGCCAGCACCTCGGCGCGGGTGACGCGGGCCGTCACCTCCGGCTCGCGCAGCAGCGCCTCGGACAGGGGGATGCCCTCGGCCAGGGCGCGGTCGCAGGCGTGGTTGACCACGTGGTGCGCCTCGCCGCGGCCCAGCACCGGGGCCAGGCCCATCATCACCTGCTCGGCGGCGATCAGGCCGCCGGTGCCGTCCAGGTTGCGGCGCATCCGCGCGGCGTCCACCTGCAGCCCCTCGGCCAGGAAGCGCGCCTGGGCCAGCGCGCCATGCGCCAGGTTGAAGGCCTGGCCGACCGCCAGCGGCTCGGCCTGCCAGGGGCCGGTGCCGCGCTCCTGGTCCTGGGCCATGGCGGCCAGCACCTGCGGCACCAGCGCGTGCACGCCGCGCGCCTGGGCGATGACGTATTCGCAGGAGATCGGGTTGCGCTTCTGCGGCATGGTGCTGCTGCCGCCGCGCCCGGCCACGTGCGGCTCGTTCACCTCCGCCACCTCGGTCTGCATCAGCAGGATGATGTCGGTGGCCATCTTGGACAGCGAGCCGCAGACCAGGCCCAGCAGGTTCACCGCCTCGGCGATGCCGTCGCGCGAGACGTGCCAGGGCGCGTCCGGCACCGCGAGGCCCAGCTCGCGCCCCAGCTCCTCCGCCACCAGCAGGCCGCGGTCGCCCAGGGAAGCCAGGGTGCCGGCGGCGCCGCCGAACTGCAGGCGCTCCACGCGCGGGCGCAGCTGGTCCAGCCGCTCCACCATGGTCAGCAGCGGCGAGAGCCAGACGGCGACCTTGCAGCCGAAGGTGGTGGGAAGGGCGTGCTGCAGGTGGGTGCGGCCGGCCATCAGCGTGTCGCGGTGGGTGCGCGCCATGGCGGCGAGCGCGGAGTTGACCGCGATCAGCTCGGCGCGCACCAGCGCCAGGCCCTGGCGCATCTGCAGCACCAGCGCGGTGTCCATGATGTCCTGCGTGGTGGCGCCCCAGTGGGTCCATTTGCCGGCCTCCGGGCCGGCCAGGGCGGTGAGCTGCTTGACCAGCCCCACCACCGGGTAGCCGGTGTTGCGGGTGGCCGCCGCCAGCGCCGGCAGGTCGAGGCGCGAGGCATCGGCGGCGGCGGTGATGGCGGAAGCGGCCTCGGGCGGGACGATGCCCAGGCGGGACTGCGCGCGGGCCAGCGCCGCCTCCACGTCCAGCATGCGCTGGAGGAAGGCGGCCTCGCCCATCGCGGCGCGCATGGCGTCGGTGCCGTAGAGGACGCCCAGGACGGGGCTGTCGGAGGGATTCACGGTCATCGAGGGCCTCAGGTCAGGAGGCGCACCAGCCACAGGCTGATGGCGGGAAACAGCACGAGGAGGGCGAGGCGCAGCAGGTCCGTCGCCAGGTAGGGCAGCACGCCGCGGTAGGTGCGCGCGATCGGCACCTCGCGCGCGATGGAGGAGATGACGAAGACGTTGAGCCCGATGGGCGGCGCGGTGAGGCCGATGCCGACCACCACCAGCACCAGGATGCCGAACCAGATCGCCGTCTCCTCCGTCGTCATCCCGAAATCCAGCGCGGTGACGACGGGAAAGAACACCGGCAGCGTCAGCAGGATCATCGCGAGTTCGTCCATCACCGCGCCGAGGATGATGTAGCACACCAGCAGCGCCACCAGCACGCCGTAGGCCGGGAAGCCCTGCTCCGTCACCCACATCGCCAGCAGGTCCGGCGCCTGGGACAGCGCGAGGAAGGCGTTGAACACCTCGGCGCCCAGCAGGATGGCGAAGATCATCGCCGTGGTCTCGGCGGTGGCCAGCAGGGCGGCACGCACCTCCGCCCCGTTCAGCATCCGGCGCAGCAGGCTGACCAGCAGCACCAGGATGCAGCCGATGGCGGCGGATTCCGTCGGCGTGAACACGCCGCCGTAGATGCCGCCGATCACCACCACGGCGATGCCCAGCACCGGCAGCACGTTGCGCAGCGCGCGCAGCTTCTCGCCGCGGTCCATCGGCGGGGTGGCGGGGCCCAGCGCCGGGTTCAGCTTCATCCAGACGGCGACGACGGCGAGGTAGAAGGCCACCGCCAGCAGGCCGGGGATGAAGGCGGCCATGAACAGCTTGGCGATGTTCTGCTCGGTGGAGATGGCATAGACCACCAGGATGACCGAGGGCGGGATGAGGATGCCCAGCGTGCCGCCCACCGCGATGGTGCCGGTGGCGAAGCCGGGGTCGTAGCCGTAGCGCTTCAGCTCCGGCAGGGCGGCGCGGCCGAAGGTGGCGGTGGTGGCGACGGAGGAGCCGCAGACCGCGCCGAAGGCGGCGCAGGCGCCGATCACGCCCATCGCCATGCCGCCGGGCCGCCGCCCGATCAGCGCGTTCGCCGCCGTGAACAGGTCCCGCGCCAGCCCGCCGCGCTCGGCCAGCGCGCCCATCAGGATGAACAGCGGGATGACGGACAGCGTGTAGTTGGCGAACAGGTGGTAGGGCGTGGTCTTGAGGTAGTTGAACAGCGCGTTGGCATCCAGGATGTGGACGTAGCCGGCGGCGCCCACCAGCAGCATGGCCAGCGCGATGGGCGCGCGCAGCGCGATCAGGCCCAGCAACGCGGCGAAGCCCGCCGCCGCGAGCACGAATTCCGGGGCCATCAGTTTGCCTTCAGCAGTCGGGGCACGACGAGGATCGCCGCGAGGCCGGTGAGCGCGAAGCACAGCGCGCCGATGCCCACCGCCCACCAGTAGGGCAGGGCCAGCAGCCCGATGGTGCGCGTGCCGGAGGCCAGCGTGTCCAACGCCCCGCGCGCCATGCGCTCGGCGATCAGCAGCGCGGCGGCGGCCCAGACCAGCGACCAGAAGGCGTCCAGCGCGGCGTTGACGCGCGCGGGCAGCCAGGTGGTGAAGCTGTCCACCAGGATGTTGGATCCCTTGTGGGTGCCCCAGGCCAGGAAGCCCAGCACGGCGAGGCCGGAGCCGATGGAAACCAGCTCGAAATCGCCCTTCACCGGCTGGCTGGTCAGCCAGCGCAGCACGACGGAGACGGTGGTCAGGCTGGCGGCGGCGAGCAGGGCCGCGCCGCCCGCCAGGGCGACGAGGCTGGCGATGCGGCCCATCGGCTCAGGAAACGCCCTGGCCGTATTGCGCCACCAGGGCGCGCGCGCGCTCCAGCAGGGCGCCGCCATCGAGGTTGCGCTCGCGCATCATGCGCACCCAGTTGTCGATCACCGGCTGGGTGGTGCGCTGCCAGCGCTGCACCTCCTCCGCCGGCAGTTCGATGATCTGGTTGCCCCGCCTGCGCACCATCTCCTCCACCACCGGGCCCTGGTCGTCCCAGGCCTTGGCGGCCATGGCGGCGGCGACCTGGCCGGAATTGGCGTCCAGCACGCGCTTCAGCTCGGCCGGCAGCCCCTCGTAGCGCGCCTTGTTCATCGCCAGCACGAAGGAGGCGCAGTAGAAGGTCGGGGTGCCGGGGAACTCGGTGTGGTGGCGCACCATCTCCTGCAACCTGATCGAGGGCACCACCTCCCACGGCACCACGGCGCCGTCGATGACGCCGCTGCTCATCGCCTCGGGCACCTGCGGCACCGGCAGGCCAACGGGGGCGGCGCCCAGCGCGCGCAGCGCCTCGCCGGCCTGGCGGGTGGGGAAGCGCAGCTTGAGGCCGTTCAGGTCCTCCATGCGGCGGACCTCGCGCCGGGCATGGATCACGCCGGCGTCATGCGCCCAGGCGGTGATGATGTGGGTCTCGGCGAACTCGTTGCGGAAGGCCTGGTCGTGCAGCTCCTGCGTCACGCGGGCGTTCACGCTGCCGCGCTTGTGCGCCACGAAGGGCAGCTCGATCACCTCGATGGAGGGGAAGCGGCCCGGGGTGTTGCCCGGCAGCGTCCAGATGATGTCCACCACGCCGTCGCGCGCCTGGTCGTAGAGCTGCGGCGGCGCCCCGCCGAGCTGCAGCGAGGGGAAGATCTGGATGCGCAGGCGGTTCTGCGATTCCGCGGCCACCTTCTGCGCCCAGGGCATGAGGAAGTGGCGGTGCACGTTGGACACGGCGGGCAGGAAGTGGTGCAGCCGCAGCGTCACCTCCTGCGCCGAGGCGGGACGGATCAGCGCCGGCGCCGCGAAGGCGCCCAGCAGCAGGGTCCGGCGGTGGGTCATTGGATGTTCGACTCCCTGAAACGTCGTGATTGCCGCCCTTATGGCGGGGGCGGCGGCTTCCTTTCAAGCGGAACGGGTGGAAGCATGCCCGGATGGCCCCCAAGCCCGCCTGGCTGCCCGTCGCGCCGTTCCTGTTCGTGCTGCTGTGGTCGGGAGGGTTCACGGCGGTGTCGCTGTGCCTGCCGCATGCGGGGGCGCTGACCATCCAGGTGGTGCGCTACGCCTGCGTCGTCCTCATCCTGCTGCCACTGGCGCTGCTGCTGCGGCCGCCCTGGCCGGGGCGGCGGGCACTGGGGCACCTGGCCCGCATGGGGCTGGTGGTGCAGTTCGGCTACTTCGCCGCCATGAACCTGGCGCAGCATCACGGCATGGGGCCGGGCGCGGTGGCGCTGGTCATCGGCCTGCAGCCGGTGCTGGTGGCGCTGCTGGCGCCGGCGGTGTGCGGCGACCCTCCGGTGGGCCCGCGCGGCTGGGCCGGGCTGGCGCTGGGGGTGCTGGGGGCCGGCATGGTCATCGCGTCGGGCTCCGGCGTCGCGGCCGGGGGCTGGCTGGGGGTGGGCTTCGCCGTGCTCGCGCTCGCGCTGATGGCGGCCGGGGCGCTGCTGGAGCGCCGCGCCGGGGTGTCCGCCCACCTAGTGCCCGCCAACCTGGTGATGTGCGCGGTGGGCCTGGCGGCGACGCTGCCCCTGGCGGCGCTGACCGAGGAGATGCGGGTGGAATGGACCGGCGGCTTCGTCGCCGGCCTGGCCTACCTGGTGCTGGTGAACTCGCTGGTGTCGCTGTCGCTGCTGTTCCTGATGCTGCGCCACGGCGAGGCTGCGAAGGCCAGCACCGTGTTCTTCCTGGTGCCGCCGGTGGCGGCGGGCATCGCCTGGGTGGTGCTGGGGGCCACCATGGCGCCCCTGGCGGTGCTGGGCACCGGCGTCGCGGCGCTGGGGGTCGCGCTGGTCGTGCTGCGGCGCTAGCCTGCGGGCAGGACGTCCGAGGGAACACCCCGCCATGCCCCATGCCGGCCTGAAGTTCGGCATCTTCCTCGCCCCCTTCCACCGCCTGGGGGACAACCCGACGCTCGCGCTGCACCGCGACCTGGAGCTGCTGGAGCGCCTGGACGAGCTGGGCTTCGACGAGGCCTGGATCGGCGAGCACCATTCCGCGGGCTGGGAGACCATCGCCAGCCCGGAGGTGATGATCGCCGCCGCCATCGGCCGCACGCGCCACATCCGGCTGGGCAGCGGCGTGACGTCGCTGCCCTACCACCACCCGTTGCTGGTGGCGCAGCGCTTCGTGCAGCTGGACCACATGTCGCGCGGCCGGGTGATGCTGGGCTGCGGCCCCGGCGCGCTGGTGAGCGACGCCTGGATGATGGGCATCGAGGCGAAGGACCAGCGGCGGCGGATGGAGGAATCCCTGGCCGCCATCATGGCCCTGCTGCGCTGCGACGGCCCGGTGACCATGAAGACCGACTGGTTCGAGCTGCGCGAGGCGCGGCTGCACCTGGCGCCCTACAGCCACCCGCGCTTCCCGGTTTCGGTCGCCTCCTCCACCACGCCGACCGGCGCGCTGGCGGCGGCGCGGCACGGGCTTGGGCTGATCTCGCTGGGCGCCGGCCTGCCGGGCGGCCCGCAGAAGCTGGCCGAGCAGTGGCGGCTGGCGGAGGCCGAGGCGGCGAAGCACGGGCAGGCGATGGACCGCGCGAACTGGCGGCTGGTGGTGAACCTGCACGTGGCGGAGGACGACGCCACCGCCATGGCCCAGGTGCGCGTGGGCGAGCGGCTGGAGACGGAGAACTACTTCGGCGAGGTGCTGGGCCGCCCGCCCACCCGCACGGAGGACCCGCTGGGCGACGGGCTGCGCGCCGGCACCACCCTGGTGGGCAGCCCGGCCACCGTGGCCGCGGGCATCGAGAAGCTGCTGGGCTACACCGAGGGCGGGGCGGGCGGCGTGCTGTTCCGCTCCCACGAATGGGCGGACCGGCGGCAGACGCTGAACAGCTACGAGCTGTTCGCGCGCTGGGTGATGCCGCGCTTCCAGGGCAGCCTGCGCATGCCCGGCGAGAGCCGCGAATGGTGCGTGGCCAACCGCGAGGGCATCTTCGCACCCAACATCGCGGCGCTGCGCCAGGCCTTCACCGATGCCGGGCAAGCGGTGCCGGAGAGCGACCGCCTGAAGCTGCGCGAGCGGAGCTAGCTGCCGACCTTCAAGGTGCTGGTCAGCCCGCGCAGGCAGGCCAGGATGGACAGGGCGGTGATCTTGCCGGTGCGGGGGTTGGCCTCGCTCGGCACGTTCTCGATGGTCATGGTCAGGCGCGCGGCGGCGGCGTCCACCACGATGGTGTGGGTGTTGCGGTCCAGCACCGGGTCGGCCCAGACCTCGACCTGCGTGCGCTCCGGCCCGATGCCCGCCAGCGCCAGGGCGGCGGCGACGTTGACGTTGGCCGGGAAGCCCTTGATCGCCTCGTGCACGTTGCCGGCGAAGATGCGCGTGCGCTCCGTCACCTTCGACATGTCGAGGTTGTTTTCCGCCAGGAAGGGCGCGCCCTCCAGCCCGCGCGGCGGCTTGGCGGAGCGGATGGTGGCGGAGAACACCTCGCCCTCGGCGGCGGCCCGCACCGCGTCCAGCCCCAGCAGCGCGCCGGTGGGGACGATGATGCGCGCGCCCGTCTCCTTCGCGCGCTCGACGAGGTCCATGTGGGACAGCAGTTGGCCGCAGGAGGACGGCACGAAGATGCAGCCGGCCTCCACCGCCGTGGTGGCGATGTCCTTGAAGGCGGCGGCGGGCGCGGCCTCGACGATGATGTCGCATTCGCGCGGCAGCTTGGCGATGTCGAGCACCAGCGGCCGGTCGCGGAAGCCCTTCATGGCGGCCACCGCCTTGTCGCGGTCGCGCACCGCCACCGCGGCCAGCTTGAGGCCCGGCACGCCCGAATCCAGCGCGCGCGCCAGCTGCAACCCGATGGCCCCGAGGCCGACGATTCCGACGGTGAAGGTCTCGCTCATGCACCGCCGGATATCACGGCGTCACTCCTCCTTGAAGCCGTAGGCCGGGATTCCCTGCTCGTTGCCGTAGTACTTGTAGGGCAGGAACTTGCCGGTCATCTCGATCTTCACGCGGTCGCCCTTCTCGTGCGCCATGCGCTCGAAATGGAAGTCGAAGTCGATGGCGGACATGATGCCGTCGCCGAACTCCTCCTCGATCAGCGCCTTCCAGGCGGGGCCGTTGACCATCACCATCTCGTAGAAGCGGTAGATCAGCGGGTCGGTCGGCGGCATGGCGGTGCCGCGATAGGGCACCTCGTTCAGCATCGCCTGCTCGCTGGCGGAAAGGCCGAACAGCGCGGCGGCCTTGGCGGCCAGCGGCTTCACCAGCTTCATCTGCCCCAGCAGCGCGCCGACGATCATGGTGTCGGACAGGCCGCCGATCTCGTCGCAGATGAAGCGCCAGCTCCAGGCCTTCTCGCGCTTGATGTCGAGGATCTTCTCGGTGAGCTGGGCACGGGTCATGCGGGGGTTTCCTCCAGGGCGGGCCGCACCACGGGCGGGCGGCGGGGGTCGTGGCCGGGCGGCGGCGGCCCGGCGAGGGTGCGGGAGCGCGTGACCAGGAAGTCCATGATGTGGTCGCGCAGCGGGTGGTAGCCCGGCATGTGGTGCAGGCTGGCGCGGGTGCGCGGCCGGGGCAGGGTGTTCTCGATCACCTCGGCGATACGCGCCTGCGGGCCGTTGGTCATCAGCAGGATGCGGTCGGCCAGCAGGATGGCCTCGTCCACGTCATGGGTGATCATGAAGGCGGTCTGCCCGGCCTCCGTCACCAGGCGCGACACCTCCTCCTGCAAGGCGCCGCGCGTCAGGGCGTCGAGCGCGCTGAACGGCTCGTCCATCAGCAGCAGCTTGGGCGCCACCGCCAGCGCGCGGGCGATGCCGACGCGCTGCTTCATCCCGCCCGAGAGCTGGGCCGGCTTGCGGTCGGCGGCCTGGGCCAGCCCAACCTTCTCCAGCGCGGCGCGCGCGCGGTCCCGCGCCGCGGCGCGCGACAGCCTGGGCTCGCGGCAGCCCACGGCGAAGGCGACGTTGTCCAGCGCCGAGAGCCAGGGCATCAGCGCGTGGCCCTGGAAGATGACGGCGCGGTCCAGCGAGGGGCCGGACAGCTCCTTGCCCTCCATCAGCACCACGCCTTCGCTCGGCGCGTCCAGCCCGGCGAGGATGTTGAGGATGGTGGTCTTGCCGCAGCCCGAATGGCCCACCAGGCAGACGAACTCCCCGCGCGCGATGGAGAGCCACACGTCCTCGAACACCGTCAGCCCGGGGTAGCGGCGGGCGATCCCCTCGACGCTGATCATGCCGGCCTCCCGGCCGGGGCGCGGCCGCCAAAATCGGGCCCCATGGCCGCTTGCGGCCATGGGAGTGGCCAACCCCGCGCCATCATTCGGCCCACGCCACCTGGGCGGCGACCCAGCCCAGCAGCCGGTCCAGCAGCAGCCCCACCACGCCGATCAGCAGGATGGCGATGACGATGTCGGCGATGGACAGGTTGTTCCACTGGTTCCACACCCAGTAGCCGATGCCGGTGCCGCCCACGAGCATCTCGGCCGCCACGATCACCAGCCAGGCGATGCCGATGGAGATTCGCATTCCCGTCAGGATGGTGGGCGCGGCGGCGGGCAGGATGACGCGGATGGCGGTCTTCCACCGCCCCGCCTCCAGCGTCGCCGCCACGTTCAGCCATTCGCGCCGCACCGACGCGACGCCGAAGGCCGTGTTCAGCAACATGGGCCAGAGCGAGCAGATGAAGATGACGAAGACCGCGCTGATCGAGCTGTCCTTGATGGTGTAGAGCGCCAGCGGCATCCAGGCGAGCGGCGACACCGGCCGCAGCACCTGGATGAACGGGTTGAGCGCGGCGTTGAGCAGCGGCGACATGCCGATCAGGAAGCCCAGCGGGATGGCGACGATCATCGCCAGGCCGAAGCCGGCGCCGACGCGCGCCAGCGAATAGGCGATCTGGATGCCGATGCCCTGGTCGTTGGTGCCGCGCTGGTGGAAGGGGTCGCGCAGCAGCTCCAGCAGCCGCGCGCCGATGTCGGAAGGGGCGGGCAGGGTGGTCTGCCCGCCTTGCGCCGCCGCCTGCCCAAGCAGGGCGGCGTATTCCGGGTCCAGCGTCGCGCCGCCGCCGCGTGCGCCGCCGCCCTTCACCGCCAGTTCCCACGCCGCGAGGAACAGGCCGAGGATCAGCAGCGACAGCAGCGCCGCGCGCCAGGGGCTGACCGCGCGCCCCATCAGCGGCGGATGCCGCCGGCGGGCAGCCAGGCGTCCGGGTTCGCGGGGTCGAAGGTCCGGCCGAGGATGCGTTCGCTGCGCATCGGGCTGGCCGGCACCGGCAGGCCGAGGTCGCGCATGGCGCGGCCGGCATCGAGGGCGAGGAAGGTCTGCTCGGCCACCGCGCGGTAGTCCACCTCGCGCTGCAGCTGGCCCCAGCGGCGCATCTGCGAGAGGATCCACACCGCCATGGAATGCCAGGGGTAGGGGTCAAAGCCGATGCGGTCGGGCACGCGCTGCACCCGGCCGAGCCCATCGGCGAAGGTGCCGGTCAGCACCTGCTCCACCACCGTCTGCGGCTGGTTGAGGTAGTTGGGGCCGCTGATGGCGGCCGCCACCTCGCGCCGGTTGGCTTGGTTGTTGCTGTGGGCGGTGGCCTCGACGATGGCGCGCAGCAGGGCGGCGTAGGTATTGGGCGTCTCCGTCACCATGGAGCGCGGCACGGCGAAGGCGCAGCAGGGATGGCCGTCCCACATCTCCTTGGTCAGCACGTGCAGGAAGCCGATGCCGTCGAACACCGCGCGCTGGTTGAACGGGTCCGGGCCCAGGAAGCCGTCGATGTTGTCGGCGCGCAGGTTGGCGACCATCTCCGGCGGCGGCACCGAGCGGATCTGGATGTCGCGGTCGGGGTCCAGCCCGGCCTCGGCCACGTAGGCGCGCAGCAGGTAGTTGTGCATGGAGAAGTCGAAGGGCACGGCGAAGCGGAAACCGCGCCAGTCCTTCGGGTCGCGCTTCTCGCGGTGCTTGTTGGCCAGCGTGATGGCCTGTCCGTTCACGTTCTCCACCGCCGCCACCGCCCAGGGGATGGGCTGCGCGACGCCGACGCCCAGCGACATGGCGACGGGCATGGGGGCCAGCATGTGCGCGGCGTCGTATTCGCGGGCGATGGCGCGGTCGCGGATGACGGCCCAGCCGGCGGTGCGGATCACCTCCACGTTCAGCCCGTGGCGGCGGTAGAAGCCCATCGGGTCCGCCATGATGATCGGCGTCGCGCAGGTGATGGGGATGAAGCCGATCTTCAGGTCGCGCTTCTCCGGCGCCGCGGCGGGCGCGCCCTGGGCCAGGGCCTCGCGCGCGATGTGCAGCGGCAGCTGGTCGGCGATGGCGGCGAGCAGCGTGGCGGCGCCGAAGGTGCGGATCATTGCCCGGCGGGTGGGGGCGTGCGGGAAGGTGGCGCGCAGCGCGGCCTCGTCCACCGCCTGGCCGAAGGCGGCGGTGCCGTCGGTGGGGGCGGCGCAGGCCAGGCCCTCATGCGGGGCGGGGCAGCCGCAGGCGGCGGGACCGAAGAGGCGGGCCATGGGCGATTCTCCCGGAAGGGTTCCGCCTTCCGAGATGCGCTGTAGAGGCCCCCTCGCCAATGGCAATCCGGCGGGCAATCCGCCCCGGCCAGCACCGACGGTGCCGAAACGACAGGCGGGTTGCCGAAAAATCAGACGACGGGGCTGCGTCCACCGTCCACGTTGATCGCCGCGCCGGTCACGTAGCCACCGGCATCGCTGGCCAACAGCAGCGCCACGGAGGCGAATTCCTCTGCCTTGCCGATGCGGCCCAGCGGCACGCCGCGCCCCTGCTCCTCCTTCCACTGCTCCCAGGAAATGTTGCGCTTGTCGGCGGCGTGGCGGCGCACCCACTGGTCGCTCTCGATGATGCCGACCAGCAGGGCGTTCACCAGGATGTTGTCCGGGGCGAATTCCTGGCTCAGCGCCTTGGTCAGCGCCATGCCGGCGGCGCGCGAGACCGAGGTGGGGGTGCTGGCCGCCGGCGGTGCCTTCGCGCCGATGTTCAGCACGTTGACGATGCGCCCCCACTTCCGCGCGCGCATGCCGGGGATGGCGGCGCGGCACAGGCGCACCGCGGCCATCAGCTTCAGGTCCAGGTCGTCCTGCCACAGCGCGTCGCCGCCATCCAGGAACGGGCCGCGCTGCGAGGTGCCGGCGTTGTTCACCAGGATGTCCACCGTGCCCAGCGCCGCCTGCGCGCCTTCGAAGGCGCTGGCGCAGCCCTCGGCGGTGCGGATGTCGGCGGCGATGGTGACGACCTTGGCGGAAGGTGCAGCCGATTGCACCTGCGCCCGCGCCGCCTCCAGCTCGGCCTCGCCGCGCGCCACCAGCGCCACGTGGCCGCCGGCGCGCGCGAAGGCCAGCGCCATGGCTAGCCCCAGCCCCTTGGAGCCGCCGGTGATCAGGGCGCAGCGCCCGTCCAGGGTGATCTTCATGCGGCTTCTCCCAGGGTGGAGGGGTGGAACAGCTCCTCCGGTGGCACCTCGCGCGCCGCCAGGCCATCCGCCAGCGCGTAGCGCGTCATGGCGGCGATTTCGTCGCGGTTGCGGGCGAAGCCAATGGGCCAGGGGTCGCCGCCCATGATGGCCGTCTGCTCCTCGCAGGCGGCGGCGATCCAGGGCAGGGAGGCGCGCAGCACGTTGGTCAAAAGCAGCTCCTCCAGCGCCAGGCGGCGGGCGGCGGCGAAGGCGCGGAACAGCTCCACCGGCAGCCAGGGCTGGGCCTCGGCCACGTCCTTGCGCAGCGCCACGCAGTGCATGATGGGGAAGAAGCCGGTGGCGCGGTGGTAGTCCTGCTCGGCCCGCACCCAGTCGGGGAAGAGGCGCCCCACCTGCGGATGCGGCGCCACCGGGCGCGGGGTGATGAGCGCGTCCACCACGCCCTCGCGCAGCGCCTGCTCGGGTGCCATGCCGAGCGGCGCGACGTCATGGCCGGGGGGAAGCTGGATGGCGATGCGCTCGCTGCCGATGCGCCACTTGATGCTGCGCGTGTCAACCCCGTGCTGCTCGCGCAGCATGCCGCGCACCCACAGCGCCGCGGTCTGCTGGTATTCCGGCAGGGCGATGGTGCGCCCCTCGAGGTCCTTCGGCGTCGTGATGCCGCGGTCGGTGCGGATCCACGCCGCACCATGGCGGAAGGAGCGTGAGGGGAAGGCTGGGATGCCGACATAGGCCGCATCGCCGCGCGCGGTGGTGGTGATGTGGCTGCCCATGGACAGCTCCGTCGCCTCGAAGGCGCGGTCGCGCAGGGCGCGGCGGAAGATGTCCTCCGGCTCGCCGGGGATGTGCTGGATCTCCACGCCGGGGATGCGGACGCGGCCGTCCAGCAGCGGGCGCGTGCGGTCGGTCAGCGTGGAGGCGAGGGTCAGTCGGAGCATCGGGACAGGTTCTCGGGCGTGAAGGGCAGCCGGTCCGGGCGGATTCCCAGCGCGGCGTGGATGGCGTTGGCGATGGCGGCGATGGTGGGCGCGACCGAGGGTTCGCCGGCGCCCAGCGGCGGGTCCTGCGGGCGATGCGCCAGGTGCAGGTGCACCCGCGGCACGTCGGCGAAGCGCAGCACGGGGTAGCTGTCCCAGGTATCGCCCAGGATGCGCTCGGCGTCGAAGCGCGCCTCCTCGTGCAGGGCGATGGAGGTGCCGTGGATGGCGCCGCCTTCCAACTGGTTGCGCGCGCCATCGGGGTTGATGACCTCGCCGAGATCGGCGGCGACGTGCAGAGCCAGGCAGCGCACGCGCTCCTGCGCGCGCACATGCGCCACCACGGCGCACCAGGCGCCGGTGTTCTTGTAGCGCGCGAAGGCCAGGCCCATGCCTTCGCCCTCCGGCAGTGCCGCGCGCCCTTCGAAGCCCGCCATGGCGGCGGCCTGGCGCAGCACGGCGGCGGCGCGCGGGTCGTCCAGGTGGCGCAGGCGGAAGCCCAGCGGGTCCTCGCCCGCGAGTTCGTCCATCACGGCTTCGATGGCCCAGACATTGGCCAGCGCGCCCAGGCCGCGCAGGGCGGAGGCGCGGATGGGCATCTCGGTGATGCGCGCCATCGCGGCGTCGAGGTGCGGGATGCGGTAGGCGGGGACGAGGTTGCGCTGGAGGCCGCCGCCGCCGGCCAAGGGAGGGTTGATGGCGACGGGCATCGGCGCGCCGCCCGGCAGCAGGGGCGCGGCCAGCAGGGCAGGGTGCTCGGCACGGCCGGGGCGGCCGGAATGGCCGTTGCCGCGCGCCTCGACCCGCCAGGAGAGCAGGGTGCCATCCGCGTCCGTCTGCGCCTCCACCTCCACGCGCATGGCGGGCGAGAGGGGGGACCAGGCCAGTTCCTCGGCGCGGCTCCACAGGGCGCGGATGGGCGTGCCGGGATGGGCGCGGGCGAGCAGGGCCGCGTCCAGCGCCACGTCGTCGGCGCCGTTGTGGCCGTAGCAGCCGGCGCCCTGCACGTGTTGCACCACCACCGCCTCGGGCGGCAGGCGCAGCGTCTTCGCCAGGTCGGTGCGGAGGTTGTAGGGGCCTTGCGTGTGCGACCACACGCGCATTGTGCCGCCATCCCACAGCGCGACGGCGCAGCAGGTGCCGACGCTGCCATGGGCGATGAAGGGCTTCAGGAAGCGGCGCCGCAGCAACCGCGCGCCCGCGCGCGGCTCGCCGTGGTGGGTGACCTCGCTGCGCTCGGCGGGGGCGGATTCCAGCCAGGCCGGCCAGTCGGCGGGCAACTCGGTGCCGCCCTCCCAGCGCGCGGCGGTAACGGCGCGGGCGGCGAGGCGCTCGGCCTCGTGCTCCGTGTCCGCGACCACCGCCAGGAAGCTGCCTTCTTGATGCGTCCAGGCCGGCGCCTCCAGCAGCCGCGCTCCGGGCCGCGGCGGGCGGATCATGCGGGCGTGGCGCATGCCCCGCAGGCGCATGTCGTGCAGGAAGCGCGGGGCGCCGCGCAGCTTGTCCGGCAGGTCCAGCCGGGGCGCGCCGGTGCCGGCGTGGCGGCGGGCGGCGGCGGGCAGGGGGGTGGCATCCGGGCTGGCCTCGGCGTCCAGCAGGCCGCGATCCGCCAGCGCGGCGTAGGAGGAGACGGCCCGCCCGGCGGCATCCACGAAGCGCCCGTCCTCCACCCGCAGCGGCCCGCCATGCGCCTGCTCCGCCACGCTCAGGAACAGGGCCCGCGCATCGGCGCAGGCGTGGCGGATCGCCATGCCGCCCTCCTGCACCGAGAGCGAGCCCGATGTCACCGCCTCGTCCGGGCTCTCGCCGGTGACGGTGGGGGCCAGGCGAACAGCGTCCGGCGCCACGCCGAGTTCGTCGGCAGCGATCTGGCGGAAGGCGGTGAGGATGCCCTGGCCCAGCTCCACCTTGCCGGGCTTGATCGTCACCGTGCCATCGGCGTGGAACTCCAGCCATTGCGACAGGCGGCGGTTGACGTGCAGCGAGCCGGGCAGCCTGGGCCGCCCGTCATCGGTGCCGCGGAAGGCCAGGTTCATGCGGCCAGCACCGCGCGCAGCATGCGGTTCTGCGCGCCGCAGCGGCACAGGTGCGGCTGCAGGGCCGCGCGCACAGCGTCCTCGTCCGGCTGCGGCACGCGCGCCAGCAGGGCGGCGGCGCTGACCAGGATGCCGGAGAGGCAGAAGCCGCATTGCCCCGCCTGCTCGCGCGCGAAGGCGGCGGCGAGGCGGCCGTCCAGCCCTTCCACCGTCACCACGCTGCGCCCGGCCGCGGCCTCCACCGGCAGCGCGCAACTCGGACGCGATTCTCCGTCCAGCAGCACGTGGCAGGCGCCGCAGGCCTCGGCGCCGCAGCCGAAGCGCGGGCCGCTCAACCCGCATTCGCCGCGCAGCGCGTGCAGCAGCGTGGTGCCGCCTTCCGCCTGCGCCGGCGCGCCGTTCAACGTGAAGGCGATCATCCGGCGGTGATGCGCGCCATGCGGATCCATTCGCGCTGGCGCTCCACGTCGCGGGCCAGGAAGGCGCCGAACTCCTCGATGCCCATCGGCATGGGCTGCGCGCCCGCCGCCGCCTGGCGCTCGCGCGTTTGCGGCAGGTTGAGGATGCGGTTCACCTCCGCGTTCAGCCGCTCCACGATCGGGCGCGGCGTGCCGGTGGGCGCCATCAGGCCGAGCCAGATGGAGGCCTCGTAGCCCGGCAGCGTCTCGGCCACCGAAGGCAGCTCGGGCAGCAGCGGGTTGCGCTGCGGGCCCGTGGTGGCCAGGCCGCGCACGCGGCCGGCGGCGATCTGCTCGCGCATGGTCGGGATGGCGTCGAACATGATCGGCACCTGGCCGGAGATGACGGCGGTGCGCGCCTCGTTGGAGCCGCGGAAGGGCACGTGCTGCACCTCCACCCCGGCCATGGCGCGGAACACCTCGCCGGCGATGTGGTAGGGCGTGCCGGGGCCGGAGCTGGCGTAGTCGAAGCGTCCCGGACTGGCCTTCAGCAGCGCCACCAGCTCGGCCACGCTGCGCGCCTCGACCGAAGGGTGCACCACCAGCGCGTGGTAGGCGATGTTGATGGCGGCCACGGGCACGAGGTCGCGCAGCAGCGCGTAGGGGCGGCTGGGCAGCAGCGTCTCGTTCGCGGTGTGGGTGTTGGACATCAGCAGCAGGGTGTGGCCGTCCGGCGCGGCCTTCGCCACCTGGTCCGTGCCGATGGTGGCGCCGGCGCCGGGGCGGTTCTCGATCACGAAGGGCTGGCCCAGCGCGGCGGAAAGCGGCTCGCCCAGGAAGCGCGCGGCCACGTCGGCGCTGCCGCCCAGGCCGAAGGGCACGATGATGCGCACCGGGCGCTGCGGCCAGGCCGGCTGGGCGCGGGCCAGGCCGGGCAGGAGGAGCGGGGCGGCAAGCAGGGCGCGGCGCTGCATGGAAAGGTTTCCTCGGTGTTCGTTGGCGCCATGATGTCCAGGCGCCGCGCCGCGCCGCAAGGGGCCTCAGGAGGCGCGGCGGGCCGGGGCGAAGGGGCGCAGCGCCCCGGAGGCGACGACATGGGCCACGCAGGATTCCAGGTGCTCGCGCAACGCGGCCTTGGCGGTGGCGGCGGCGCGGGCCAGGGCGGCGTCCAGCAGGCGGCGGTGCTCGGCGGCGGCGGCCTCGCCGCGGAACACCACGGCGACCATCTGGTAGCGCAGGTAGCGGTCATAGATCGCCGCATGCGCCTGCAGCAGCACGGTGGAGCCGCAGGCGGCGATCAGCGCGCGATGGAACTCCCAGTCGTAGCGCTTCCAGGTTTCGGGGTCGGCGGTGCCGCCCTGCAGCAGGGTGCGCTCGGTGCTGGCGAGCTTGTGGTGGGCGGCGACCACGCCGGCCTCCCAGTCCAGGCCGCCGGCGGCGAAGGCGCGCTCCATGGCGTGCGTCTCCAGCAGCAGGCGCAGGGCGGTGACCTCGCGGAACTCCTCCTCCGACACGGGCGCGACCTCGAAGCCGCGCGCGCCTTCCGCGAGGATCAGGTTCTCCGAGGCCAGGCGGCTCAGCAGCTCCCGGAGCGTGCCGATGCCGACGCCGTAGGTCTCGCGCATGCGGTCCAGGCCGAGCTTCCGGCCAGGGGGCAGGCGGCCAAACAGGATGTCGGCGCGGATGCGGCGATAGGCCAGCTCGCCGGGGCTGGGTTCTTCCGGGAGGGCTAAGACGTCCTTGCGCAAGGCAGGTTCCTTTCGCGCCGATGGTGACGCGGGGAGGGACGCAGGTAAAGAAAGACAAACCCGAAATCATCCGATGATTAAAGAAAACACGGTTGATCTGTTTGGCGCCTGTGCTTACCGTCGGCGCAAGATGACGGGAGGGTAGGGTGAACCGGGCGATCCAAGTGCTGAACGGGCCGAACCTGAACCGCCTCGGCCAGCGGGAGCCCGAGATCTACGGCCACGCCACCCTGGCCGACGTGGAGGCGATGTGCCGCGAGGCCGCCGGGCCGCATCCGCTGGTGTTCCGCCAGACCAACTGGGAGGGCCAGCTGGTCGAATGGATCCACGAGGCGACGGATGCCGAGGCGCTCGGCCTGGTCATCAACCCCGCCGGCCTCACCTTCACCTCCATCCCCGTGCTGGACGCGCTGAAGATGTTCGGCCGCCCGGTGATCGAGCTGCACATCACCAACATCCACCGGCGCGAGGCGATCTATCACCGCTCGCTCGTCTCCACCGTCGCCACCGCGGTGATCGCGGGGCTGGGGGCGCGCGGCTACGCCACGGCGGTGCAGGCCCTGCGCGAGATGGCCGCGCCATGACCCAACGAGGAGACGCCACCATGCACCCCTTCCCCACCGGCCGCCGCGCCCTGCTGGCCGGCCTCGCCACGCTGCCCGGCGCGGCGGCGACGGCGCAGGAGCGCTACCCGTCGCGCGCGGTCACTGTCATCGTGCCCTTCGCCCCCGGCGGCTCGACCGACTTCATGGCGCGGCTGCTGGCGCAGCACCTGTCGCCGCTGCTGGGCGGCAACTTCGTGGTGGAGAACCGCGCCGGGGCCGGCGGAACGGTGGGGCACGGCGCGGTGGCCCGCGCCCGGCCGGATGGCTACACGCTCGGCGTCTCGCCCACCGGCACCTTCGCCCTGGCGCCCTTCCTGATGGAACGCCTGCCATATGACAGCGAGCGCGGCTTCGCCCCGCTGAGCCTGCTGGCCGGCAATGCCATGTTCGTCTGCGTGCGCGCCGACAGCGGCATGGCGACGGTGGCCGACCTCGTCGCCGCCGCGAAGGCGCAGCCGGGGCGCCTCTCCTACGCCTCGGCCGGGCCGGGCACCATCAGCATGCTGGCGCCGGAGCTGTTCCTCGACATGGCCGGCATCGAGATGCTGCACGTCGCCTACCGTTCCGGCGGGCTGCAGACCCAGGCGCTGCTGGGGCGCGAGACGCAGATGGCCTTCATCGACACCGTCACCGCCATCCCGCACATCCAGTCGGGCGACCTGCGGGCGCTGGCCGTCACCAGCGCGGCGCGCTCGCCGCAGATGCCCAACGTGCCGACGCTGGCGGAATCCGGGCTGGCCGGCTACCGCGCCACCAACGACTTCGGCTTCTTCGC
Source organism: Sabulicella flocculans (assembly GCF_045449635.1). NCBI lineage: Bacteria > Pseudomonadati > Pseudomonadota > Alphaproteobacteria > Acetobacterales > Acetobacteraceae > Sabulicella > Sabulicella flocculans. The sequence goes on from NZ_JBJJBR010000002.1 coordinate 344,361, forward strand.
CCCGGCCGGCACGCCGCCCGCCATCGTGCGCACCCTCTCGGAAGGCGCGCCCACGGTGCTGGCGATGCCGGAGGTGAAGGCGCGGCTCGACGCCGCCTCCATCGACATCCATGCCGGCACGGCCGAAGCCTTCCCCGCCTTCATCGCCGAGGAGGCGCGCCGCTGGGGCGACCTGATCCGCCGCCGCAACATCCGCATGGAATAGCGGCGATGGCCGGCGCCCTGCTGGCCATCTGGGGCGATGTGCTGCCGGAGGCCGAGACCGAGCACCTGCACTGGCTGCTGCGCGAGCACACGGCCGAACGCCTGGGCGTGCCCGGCTTCCTGGCGGTGCGGGTGCTGCGCTCCGCCCCCGGCCGCACCCTCATCCTCTACGAACTGGCGGACGCCGCGGTGCTGTCCAGCCCGGCCTACCTGGCGCGGCTGGATGCGCCGACGCCGTGGTCCCGCCGCATCATGCCGATGCTGCGCGGCTTCGCGCGCGGCGGCGGGCCGGTGGTCGCGGCGCTGGGGGCCGGGCAGGGCGGCTGCGTGCTGGCCTGGCGCCTGGATGCGGCGCCCGCCGCCGCGCTGCCGGACGCCTTGCTGGAGGAGGACCGCGTCTGCGCCCTGCGGCTGATGGTGGTGGACCGGGCGGGCTCCGGCCTGCCGACCACCGAGAAGGCGCTGCGCGGCGGCGACGCGCCCTTCACGGCGCTGCTGCTGCTGGAGGGCACCGACGCGGCGGCGCTGCGCCAGGCCGCAGCCCGCCACGGCGAGGCCCTCCGCGCCCTGGGCGCCACCGGCGAGGGCACCGCCCACGCGACGGTCTTCGCCATGCGCGCCTGACGCCGCCCGACGGATTCACCGACCCGCCACGCGGGTCACCGGCGATGCCTGCGTGAACGTGGACGCGTCCGGCAGCTTGGTCGAGGGGAACCTGGCCTGGTCGGGCGGCCGATGCCGCCATCCCTCCGCGACGCCCCCTGCGTGGCCACCGGCCGGCGCGGGGGGGCCTGGGGGCCTGAGGCCCACCTCACACCGCGGCGGAATGCCGCCCGCTGCCGGTGCCCAGCTTGCCGTCGAAGCAGGCGGCGACGTGGCGCAGGAAGCGGCGTCCCGGCTCGCCCACCCGCACCACGTCGCCTTCCAGCGCCACCAGCCCGTCCCGTGCCAGCGCGCGCAGGCCAGGCGTGGCCTGGGCGCGGATGCACAGCGGCAGGGGCGCCAGGTCGAGGCGGAGGTCGCACATCACGCGCTCGATGGCGCGGCGGCGGATGCGGTCCTCCTCCGTCAGCTCCAGGCCGCGCGCTACCGGCAGCAGCCCGGCCTCCACGGCGGCCACCCAGCCGCGCTCGTCGGCGATGTTCTGGGCGTAGCCGCGCGGCGTCTCGCCGATGGCGGAGCAGCCCAGGCCGAGCAGCACCTCCGCTCGGTCGGTGGTGTAGCCCTGGAAGTTGCGGCGCAGCGTGCCGGCGGCGGCAGCCAGCGCCATGGGGTCGTCCGGCCGGGCGAAGTGGTCCAGACCGATGGCAAGGAAGCCGTTCGCCGCGAGCGTGCCATGGGCGGCGGCGGCCTGATCCATGCGCGCCGCCGCGCCCGGCAGCTCCTCGCCGCGGATGGCGGACTGCGCCGGCTTCATCCAGGGCACGTGGGCGTAGCCGAAGGCGGCCACGCGGTCCGCCCCCAGCGCGGCCGCCGTGCGCGCGGTGGCCTCCACATGGGCGACCGTCTGCGTGGGCAGGCCGTACATCATGTCCAGGTTGATGCGCGCGATGCCGGCGGCCCGCAGGCGGCGCATCGCCTCGTCCACCTGCTCCACCGGCTGGATGCGGCCGATCTTGGCCTGGACCTCCGGGTTGGCGTCCTGCAGGCCGAGCGAGGCGCGGGTGAAGCCGGCGCCGGCCAGCGCGTCCACCACATCCTGCGTCAGGGTGCGCGGGTCCAGCTCCACCGACAGCTCGGCATCGGGGGCGAAGGGGAACAGGCGCCGCAGGTGGCGCACCACCCCGGCGAGGCGCTTCGCCCCCAGCGCCGAGGGCGTGCCGCCGCCCAGCGCCAGGTGCGTCACCGGGCCATGCGCCGGCAGCGCGGCGTGCAGCAGCCGCGCCTCGGCCAGCAGGGCCAGGGCGTAGCGCTCGATGCGCGCGTCGGAGCGGGTGACGGTGGTGTGGCAGCCGCAATACCAGCACAGCGCGTGGCAGAAGGGCACGTGCAGGTAGAGCGAGACCGGGTCCTCGGCGCGGATGCGCGCCAGACCGGCCGCGTGCGCGTCGGGCGAGAGCGGCACGAAGTGCGGCGCCGTCGGGTATGACGTGTAGCGCGGCAGGTTGGCCGTTGCGTAGGCGGCGAGGTCCATGCCGGGCTGCATGCGCCTTCCCGCGCCCGCTTGCCTTGCGGTGGATCAAGCCGGAGCATCGCCGCGGCAAAGGGGGCATGGACGATGCTGGACGTGGCGATCCGCGGCGCGACGCTGGTGACGGCGGAGGGGATGCAGCGCGCCGACCTCGGCATCCAGGGCGGGGTGGTGGCGGCCATCGCGGCGCGGCTGCCGGAGGCGCGCCGGGTGGTCGAGGCGGACGGGCTGTGGCTGATGCCCGGCGGGGTGGACCCGCATTGCCACATCGAGGAGCCGGCGCCCGACGGCACCGTGATGGAGGAGGGGTTCGAGAGCGCCTCGCGCTCCGCCCTGGCCGGCGGCACCACCAGCGTCGTGTGCTTCGTGCCGCAGTGGAAGGGCGGCGGCGTGCTGGAGCGCTTCCGCGAGCAGAAGCGCCGCGCTGCCCGCGCCATGGTGGACGTGGCCTTCCACCAGATCGTCACCGACCCGGTGCCGGAGGTGCTGGAGCGCGAGCTGCCCGCCCTGGTGGAACAGGGCGTGCGCAGCCTCAAGGCCTTCCTGACCTATGACCCGCTGGTGCTGGATGACGGCGCCTTCCTGAAGGTGCTGGCCGCGGCGCGCCGCCTGGGCTGCCTGGTGACGGTGCATTGCGAGAACCACCACGCCATCGCCCACCGCATCGCCGCGCTGAAGGCGGCCGGGCTGGAGGCGCCCTTCGCGCACGCCCTGGCGCGCCCGCCCGTGGTGGAGCGCGAGGCCACCCACCGCGCCATCGCCCTGGCCGAGATGCTGGACCAGCCGCTGCAGGTGTTCCACGTCTCCTGCGCCGAGGCGGCGGAGGAGATCGCCCGCGCCCAGGCGCGCGGCGTGCAGGTGTGGGGCGAGACCTGCCCGCAATACCTGGTGCTGACGGCCGATGACATGGCGCGGCCGGGCGGGGAGGGCGCGAAGTTCATGTGCTCGCCGGCGCCGCGCGCGGCGGCGGAGCAAGAGCGCCTGTGGGCGATGATCCGCCGCGGCGTGCTGGACGTGGTCAGCAGCGACCATTGCGGCTTCAGCTTCGGCGGCACGCGTGGCAAGCGCCCGGGCGGGCGGGACGCGCCCTTCGACCAGGTGCCCAACGGCATTCCCGGCCTGCAGGCCCGCCTGCCGCTGCTGTTCAGCGAGGGCGTGGCGGCCGGGCGCATCACGCCCGAGCACTTCGTGCGGCTGGTCGCCGCCAACCCGGCGCGCATGATGGGTCTGTGGCCGCGCAAGGGCAGCCTGCACATCGGCGCCGACGCCGATTGCGTGCTGTGGGACCCGAAGGCGGAGCGCGTGCTGTCCAACGCCGCCGCCCAGCACGCCATCGACTACACCCCCTATGAGGGGCGCGCCGTCACCGGCTGGCCGGTCATGGTGCTGCGCCGCGGCGAGGTGGTGATGGAAGGCGACGTGGTGGCGGCCGCGCCGGGCTCCGGCGAATGGCTGCCGCGCGGACCCTACGACCTCATCCGGCCGCGGGGCGGGCTGGAGCCGTGGCTGGCGTGAAGGCCAGCCGCGCCGGCAACTCGGCCAGGCGCGCGGCCTCGGCGTTGGCGAAGGCCAGGCGCAGGTGGCGCTGCTGGCCGGGGCCGAAGAAGGGGCCGGGCAGCGTCATCAGCCCGTGCTCCGCCGCCAGGAACTCGGCGGCGGCCAGGGCATCGGGCGCGCCCTCGGGCAGGCGCAGGTAGGCGAAGTAGGCGCCCAGCGCCTCCATCTGGAAGCCGGCCAGGGCGGCGCGCGCGGCGGCGGCGCGGCCGGCCATGACGGCGCGGTTGCCGGCGCGCCAGTCGCGCAGGGCCGGGATGGCCCAGGCCAGCGCCGCCTGGCCGGGGCGGGCCGGGCAGATCTGCCAGGTGTCCAGCGCCTTGGCGAGCTGCGCCTGGAACGCCGCGTCGGCCAGGATGGCGCCCAGCCGGTGGCCAGGGATGCAGTAGGCCTTGGAGAAGGAATAGAGCTGCACGAAGCGCCGCCCCTCGCTGAACAGCGCGTGCGGGCGGGTGTCGAGGAAGTCGCGGTAGGTCTCGTCCAGCACCAGGGCGATGCCGTGGCGGTCGCACAGCGCGGCGAAGGCGGCGATGGTGGCGGGCGGGTAGGTGGCGCCGGTGGGGTTGTTGGGCGTGACCAGCACGATGGCCCGCGTGCGCGGGGTGATGGGCGCGTCCTCCACGCGCGGCACGAAGCCGGCGGCGGGGTCGCAGGGCAGCGGCACGGGCGTGACGCCGGCCATGCGCAGCGCCATCTCGTGGTTGAAGTACCAGGGGGTGGGTAGCACCACCTCGTCGCCCGGCGCGGCGAGCACCGCCATGGCCATGGCGAAGGCCAGGTTGGCGCCGGCGGTGATGGCGACATGGGCGGCCGTCGCCGTGCCGCCGTAGAGGCGCCGGGTTTCCTCGGCCACCGCCTCGCGCAGCGCCATGTCGCCGGTGATGGGGCCGTAGCCGGCGCAGGCGGGGTCGGCGGCGGCGGCGCCGAGGCGGGCCAGCATCTCCGGGTGTGGCGGGTAGCCGGGCACCGCCTGGGTGAGGTCCAGCGCCGGGCCGCACCGCCCGTCATAGCGCGCGGCCCAGGCGCGGGCGGCGGGAATCGGCGGCTCGGCGGTGGCGAGGATGGTGCGGGCGAACATGGGATGGGACTGTCGCGCCGCGTCAGTCCTGCGTCCAGGGCGGGCGGCCGGTCACGTGCAGCCAGTGGTGCCACAGGGCGCGCGCGGCGACGGAACGCCAGGGCGACCAGGCTTGGGCCATCCGGCGCAGCGCGCGGGGGTCGGGGCGCGCCGGCAGCCCCAGCAGGTGTGCCGCACCCGCGGCCAGCGCGACGTCGCCGGCCGGGAAGACGTCCGGCCGCCCTTCGGACAGGACGAGGTGGACCTCGGCCGTCCAGGGGCCGATGCCCTTCACCGCCACCAGCATCGCGGTCGCCGCGGCGTCGTCCAGCCGCGCCAGCCGTGCGAAATCCAGCGTGCCGTCCATCACGGCCCGGGCGGCGGCGCGCACCGTGGCAGCGCGGGCGCGCGTCAGCCCGCCCAGGCCGCAGAGCGCGTCGTCATCAAGCAGCACCAGCTGCGCGGGCTCCAGCGCGCCGGGAATGGCGGAGAGCCGCGCCCACACCGCCTGCGCCGCGGCGTGCGAGACGTGCTGCCCGCAGATGGTCTTCAACAGCCCCGGGAAGCCGGGCGCACGCGCCACGTAGGGCAAGGGCCCCGCCACCCGCGCGAAGGCGGGCTCGGCTTCGCGCAGCGCCGCCCAGGCCGGGGCGAACCAGTCAGAAGGCGGCGCGCAGGCGCAGAGCGAAGAGGTGCACGGGTCCACGGTCGCGGTTGTAGGCCGGGTTGGCAACCAGCTGGTAGTTGCCCGTCACGTCCAGCCCGGCGGCGGCGTGCCACAGGTAGTAGGTTTCGACTGCGTATTCCGGGCCGGCGTTCAGCCGCCCGTCGCCGGTGATGAAGCCGATGCCGCCGGCCTCCAGGTAGCGCCGCCGCCCCTCGCTGGCCCAGCCGATGTTGCCGCCCAGGCCCAGCGTGTCGCGCGGGCGGTTCCAGCGCGCGCCGTTGACGCTGACGCCGCCGGAGATGGCGCGGTCCATCTCGGTGAAGCTCCAGTTCTGGGTTCGGCCGTCATTCCAGGACAGGCGGGCGAAGACGCCGATGCCCTCCGCCACCTCCTGCTCGGCGTTCAGCGCGGCCATCAGCTTGCGCCGGTAGCCGGACGGGTTCTGCTCGAAGCTGTCGAAGCCGTTGCGCGAGATCTCGCCCCACTGGCTCATCCGCGCGCTGGACAGGCCGCCCAGCAGGCGGACGGCGCCGGGGCGGCCATGGAGCGTCCAGAAGCGGTCGCCTTGCAGCATCGCGCTCCAGGCCCGGGTGAGGGAGGGGTCCATGAACAGGCCGTTGACGCGGCGCGGCACCTGGAAGACGCCGGCGCGCAGGCCCCAGCGGCCGTCGTCGTATTCCACCGCCGCGCCGGGGGTCCAGCCGCGCGCGTCGGCGGCGTAGTCGAAGGCGCCGGCGCCGACCAGCGCCCAGTTCATGAACTGCGTGCGCGCGTCATGGGCGTAGCGGTTGTCGTCGAAGATGTCCCATACGCTCATCTTGCCGATGGTGATGGTCAGGCGGCGTGCCGGCAGCGGGCTGTTGAAGCGCAGCGGGTCATCCTCGTTCGGCACCGTGCCGCCGCCCAGGGCGACCGTCTGGCGCAGCATGATGCGCGGCACCGCCACGTAGGGGTCGGTGGTGCCGAGCCGGAACGCCTCGTTGTTGGGGAAGGCGGCGACGCCGGTGCTGTTGGACAGGCCGAAGCCGCGCGTCACCTGCGGGTTGAGGATGAACTCCGCGCCCTCCCACAGCCGCCGGCCCAGCACCAGGTCGGCGCTGAAGGTGTTGCGGGCGTTGGCGGCCGGCACCAGCGAGCCCTCGCCGCGATAGGGCGAGCGGAAGCGCGGATGGCCCTGGAGGATGAAGGTGGCCTGGCCGCGCACCAGCCAGCCCTGCTCCTCCAGCCGGTCCTGCCGCTGCGCCAAGCTCGGGAACAGCGCGGCCTCGGGCGGGCCGACATTGGGGGCGGCGGCGCTGCCGAAGCCCTGCGCCGCGGCGCCGGCCGGGGCCAGCAGCAGCAGCGACAGTTGAAGAGATCTGCGGATGTTGGCGAAGCGGGGCGGACGCATGGGAATCCCTAGCGGCAGCGGTAGGCCGGCGCAACGGCCTCGCGGAAATGTCACGCGCGCGGCTGGACGGGCGGCGCGGCGCAGGCTTCGATGCGCCCCACCGGAGGAGACGAACGCATGACGACGCGCCCCTACACCCAGGCCGACCTCGACGCGCTGTGCGAGTGGGACACCCCCACCATCTGCAACGCGCTGGAGGTGGTGGTGCCGGCCCGCCGCTCCCACGGCTTCACCGTGCGCCGGTTCGACTGCGCCTATCCTTCGATGAAGCCGATCTGCGGGCCGGCGCGCGTCGGCACCATCCGCGCCGCCCACCCCTCCGGCCGCACCAGGGACCTGGACCGCGCGGCGCGCATCGGCTGGTACGAGTACGTCGCCAACGCCGACCTGCCGACGGTGGTGGTGCTGCAGGACCTGGACGACGTTCCCGGCACCGGCGCCTTCTGGGGCGAGGTGAACACCACCGTCCACAAGGGGCTGAAGGCGCTGGGCTGCGTGACGAACGGCTCCTTCCGCGACCTCGACATGATCGCGCCGGAATTCCAGCTGCTGGGCGTGGTGAACCCCTCGCACGCCTTCGTTCACGTGGTGGACTGGGGGCGCCCGGTGACCGTGCACGGCATGGCGGTGCAGCATGACGAGGTGGTGCACGCCGACCGCCACGGCGCTGTGACCATCCCGGCCGACGCGGTGAAGGCCATCCCGGCGGCAATCGAGCTGCTGACCCGCAAGGAGGCCGTCATCCTGGAGATGGCGCGGCGCGACGACTTCGACATCGGCAAGCTGCGCGAGGCGCTGCAGCGGAGCGAAGACATCCACTGACATGCCCTTCGTCGAGGATGGCGCGCCGCCGGCGCTGGGAGGCGGCGTCTTCCGCTGGCCGGCGCCGCTGGGCGCGGTGAGGCCCGAATGGGTGGACGGCTACCGCCACATGAACATGGGCTTCTACCTGGTGGCCTTCGACGCGCAGACCGACCGCCTCTGGCCGCACCTGCGCCTGGGCACCGCGCTGCGCGAGGCCGGCCTGGGCACCTTCGCGGCCGAGGCCTGGCTGGACTACCAGCGCGAGATGACCGAGGGCATGCCCATCGGCGCCGAAAGCGAGGTGCTGGGCTGCGACGCCAAGCGCCTGCTGGTGCGCCACCGCATGTTCCACTGGGAGGAAGGCTGGACCAGCTCGGCGCATGAGGTGCTCTACCTCTGCGTGGACCTGGCGGCGCGCCGCGTCACCACTTGGCCGGAGGCGGTGCGCGCCCGGCTGGAGGAGGTGGCGACGGGCGCCCCCGCCAAGCGCCTCATGCTGGGGCGGCGTGCCTGATTGCGCGGCAGCGGCGCGCGGCGCCGCGTGACGGCGTTGAAACAGGCGGTTGACGATGCCGCGCCCTGGCATGAACCTTCACATGTCACGGGATTGGGGCAGGGCGTGCGGGCGGAGATCGTCTTCAGGAATGGCAAGGTGTTCCGCGGCCTGCATGGTGGCGTGACGGATGCGCTGGCCGTCGCCGGCGGCAAGGTGCTGGCCCTCGGCGACGCCGCGCTGGAAGCGGTCGGCCCCGGCACCCGCATCGTCGAGCTGGACGGCCGCCTCGCCATCCCCGCCTTCAACGAGGCGCACATGCACCTGCTGCTGTTCGGCCTGGGGCTGCGCCAGGTGAAGCTGCGGGCCGAGGAGGTGCGCAGCCTGGACGAGGCGCTGAACCGCCTGAAGGCCGCCGCCGCCACCACCCCCAAGGGGCAATGGGTGCTGGGCGGGGGCTACGACCACACGGCGCTGGACGTGGGGCGCCACCCGGACGTGGCGGAGCTGGACGCCGCGGTGCCCGACCACCCGGTGTTCATCACCCGCACCTGCGGGCACATGGGCGTGGCCAACACCGCCGCGCTGCGCCTCGCGGGCATCGGCCACAACACGCCGGACCCCGAGGGCGGCGTGATCGAACGCGCCGCGGGCCGGCTGACCGGGCTGATCCAGGAACGCGCGATGCGCCTGGTGAAGGAGGCGATGCCGCCCCCCACCCAGGCCGCGATGGTGGAGGCCATCGAGGCGGCGGGCGACCACCTGGCCGCGCTCGGCTTCGCCTCGGCCACCGACATGAACGTGGGCATGACGGCTGACATGGAGGAGGTGGCGGCCTACCGCGCCGCCAGCCCGCGCCAGCGCATGTGGCTGGTGCTGGCCGGCAACCCGGAGGGCATCGCCGACGCCGCATGGGAGGCCGGGATGCGCCCCTGGACGCCGCGCGACGACCTGCAGGCGATGCTGCGCTGGGGCGCGGTGAAGGTCTTCGCCGATGGCAGCGCCGGGGGGCTGACCGCGGCCTTCTTCGACCCGTACGAGGTGGCCGAGACGCGTGGCGTCTTCACCTTCCCCACCGACACCATCCATGCCCTGCTGGCGAAGTTCCACGCGCAGGGCTGGCAGCTGGACATCCACGCCATCGGCGATGCCGCCATCGAGCAGGTGCTGGCCGGCATGGAGGCCGCCGGCGCCGCGCCGGAACGCCGCCACCGCATCGAGCACTGCGGCTTCCTGACGGAAGGCCAGCGGCACCGGATGAAGGCGCGGGGCATCCTGCCCGTGCCGCAGCCCTCCTTCATGCGCGAGTTCGGCGAGACCTACTTGCGCGTGCTGGGGCCGCAGCGCGCGCTGCGCGCCTACCCGATGAAGACCTGGCTGGCGGAAGGGCATCATCCCTCGGCCAGCACCGACAGCCCGGTGTGCAGCGTGGACCCCTTCGCCAACCTGCACGCGATGGTGACGCGCGAAACCGCCGAAGGCCGCGTGATGGGCGCGGAGGAGCGGCTGACGATGGCCGAGGCCCTGCATTGCTACGGCTGGTGCGGCGCCTACACCACCTTCGCCGAATCGACGCGCGGCACGCTGGAACCCGGCATGGACGCCGATCTGGCGGTGCTGGACACCGACCTGCTGGCGGAGGGCGCCGACATCCTGGGCACGCGTTGCGACCTGACGCTGCGCGGCGGCGCGGTCATCCATGACCGCCATGGGGAGCTGCCGGCATGATGCGCCATGCCCTCCAGCGCATGCTGCTGGCGGTGCCGGTGCTGTTCGGCGTGCTGCTGATCGGCTTCCTGCTGATGCAGGTGGTTCCGACCGACCCCGCCACGGTGCGCGCGGGGCCGCAGGCGACGCAGGAGGTGGTGGCCGCGATCCGCGCCGAGCTGGGGCTGGACGAGCCGATCTGGAAGCAGTTCGGCCTCTATGTCTGGCGGCTGCTGCAAGGCGACCTGGGGGTGTCCATCATCAACAACGTCCCGGTCAGCCAGGAACTCGGCAACACCATCGGGCCGACGCTGGAGCTGATGCTGGCGGCGCTGGTGTGGTCCATCCCGCTGGGGATCGCGCTGGGCACGGTGGCGGCGTATTTCCGCGGCTCCTTCCTTGACCGCGTCGTGATGGCGGTCAGCGTCGCCGGCGTCTCGGTGCCGGTGTTCTTCCTGGGGCTGCTGCTGATCTGGCTGGTGGGCTTCCAGTGGCAGCTGCTGCCCTTCACCGGGCGGGCCGGGCCGTTGTGGACGATGGACGGGCTGAAGGCCATCATCCTGCCGGCCATCACGCTGGGCGGCGTCTTCGTCGGCCCGGTCGCGCGGATGACGCGCACGGCGGTGGTAGATGCGCTGCAGGCCGAGCACGTGCGCACCGCCCGCGCCAAGGGGCTGGCGGAGGGCGCGGTGGTGCGGCGGCACGCGCTGCGCAACGCGCTGATTCCGGTGGTGACGCTGATCGGGCTGCAGATCGGCTTCCTGCTGGGCGGGGCGGTGGTGACGGAAACCATCTTCTCCTGGCCAGGGGTGGGGCGGCTGGCGGTGGGCGCCATCCTTTCCTCCGACTTCCCGATGGCGCAGGGCACCATCATCGTGCTCAGCGCGGGCTTCATCATCATCAACCTGGTGGTGGACCTGCTCTACGGCGCGCTCGACCCGCGGGTGCGGGCATGAGCGCGACCGCCATCGCCGCGCCGCGCAAGCCCTCCGTGCTGCGGATGCTGGGGCGTGACCTGGGCGGCGCCGTCTCGCTGGGGCTGGTGGTGCTGATCCTGCTGGCGGCGCTGCTGGCGCCCTGGCTCTCCCCGCGCGACCCCTACGAGACCGACCTTCTGGCGATCATGCAGCCGCCCTCCGCCGAGTACTGGCTGGGCACGGACGGGCAGGGACGGGACATCCTGGCGCGCATGCTCTACGGGCTGCGGGTGACGCTGCTGATGGGCCTCGCCTCGCTCATCGCGGGTGGCGTGGTGGGGGCGCTGGTCGGGTTCTGCGCCGCCTATTACCGCCGCGCCGATGGGCTGCTGATGCGGCTGATGGACATCCTGCTGAGCTTCCCCGCCATCCTGTTCGGCCTGGCCCTGGCCGCGATCTTCGGGCCGGGCGAGGTGAGCGTGGTGATCGCGCTGTCCATCGCCACGGTGCCGCTGATGGCGCGCATCGTCCGCGGCTCGGCGCTGGTGGTGATGGGGCTGGACTACATCGAGGCCGCGCGCGCCATCGGCATGAGCGACCGGCGACTGATCTGGCGGCACCTGGCGCCCAACTGCCTCTCGGCCATCTTCGTGTTCAGCACGCTGCGCCTGGGGCAGGTGATCCTGCTGGGCTCGGCGCTGTCCTTCCTCGGCCTGGGCGCGCAGCCGCCGCTGGCGGAACTCGGCGCCATGGCGGCGCAGGGGCGCAACTTCCTGTTCATCGCGCCGCACATCAGCGTGATCCCGTCCCTGGGGATCTTCGTGATCGTGCTGGCCTTCAACCTGCTGGGGGATGCGCTGCGCGACGCGCTCGACCCCCGCTTGCGGATCTAGAGGAGACGGGACCATGCTTCGACGTGCAACGCTCGCCGCGCTGGCGGCCATCGGCATCACGGGTGCGGCGCAAGCCCAGGCCCCCGCGCGCAACCAGGTCGTCATCATGCGCGAGATCGACGCCGACCGGTACGACCCCGCGCGCACCACCGCGCTGGCCGCCGGCGAGGTGATGACCATGCTGTCGGACACCCTGGTGGCGATGGCGCCGGACATGCGCACCATCCAGCCCCTGCTGGCCGAGCGGTGGGAGGTCTCGCCCGACGGCCTGGTGTACACCTTCCACCTGCGGCGTGACGTCACCTTCTGCGACGGCAAGCCCTTCCGCGCGCAGGACATGGCCTTCAGCCTCAACCGCTGGATCGGCCGCACCACGCCGCGCATCACCTCCCCGGTGGCCTGGCGCGCCGGCGACGTGAAGGAGATCACGGCGGTCGACGACTTCACCCTGCGCTACGAGCTGAACCGCCCCTTCGGCGAGCTGCTGAGCCAGCTCACGCTCTACTTCGCCTCCGCCGTGGACCCCGCGACGGTGGAGCGGCTGGGCGACAATTTCGGCGTGCAGGGCTTCAACGGCACCGGCCCCTTCTGCTGGGGCAGCTGGACGCCGCGGCAGGAGCTGGTGCTGACGCGCCACGCCAATTACCGCTGGGGGCCGGAGTTCTACACCAACCGCGGCCCGGCGCAGCTGGAGCGCGTGACCTGGCGCGTCATCCCCGAGGCGGCGGCGCGCGTGGCCGCGCTGCAGGCCGGGCAGGCCGACATCACGCAGTACATCCCGCCCGCCTTCGTGGAGCCGCTGTCGCGCGTGCCCACGGTGCAGCGCCACACCCAGCCCAACTACTTCTGGGACGTGTTCATGGGCTTCAAGGTGGACAAGCCGGTGGTGAGCGACATCGCCATTCGCCGCGCCGTCCACATGGCGGTGGACCGGCCGGCGCTGGTGCGCGCCGTCTGGGCCGGGCAGGCGGAGCCCGCGCGCAACATCGTGAACCCCAACGCGCCCGACTTCGACGCCGAGAGCGACCGCATGGTGCCGGGCTTCGACCGCGCCGCGGCGATCCGCACGCTGGAGGAGGCCGGCTGGCGGCCGGGGCCTGACGGCGTGCGGGTGAAGGACGGCCAGCGCGCCACCTTCCTGACCTACGCCATCAACACGCTGGACAACCAGCGCATGGGCGAGATCATCCAGCAGGCGCTGCGGCAGGTAGGCATCGAGATGCGCATCCAGCTGTTCGACGCCACCGTGGCCTGGGGCCGGCTGGCGACGCAGGAATTCGACGCCTTCTTCCTGTCCTACCCCTACGTCTCGGCCGGGGACGCGCTGAACCTCTACTGGCACAGCCGCAACCGGCCGACGCCCAACCGCATGAACTGGGCCAACCCGCAGACCGACCAGTGGCTGGAGGCCGGGCGTTCCGCCCTCGACCCCGCCGAGCGCGCGCGCAACGTCGCCCTGGTGCAGCGCCAGCTGGCCGAGCAGGCGCCCTGGATGACGGTGGCGCGCACGCAGCTCACGCTGTTCAGTTCCAACCGCGTGCAGGGCGTGCGGGCGCACGGGCTCTATGGCGCGGGCCTCTACAAGCTGCTCGACGTGCGGACGGTGCGCTGATGCCCACCACCCTGATCCGCAACGCCGAGCTGGTCGTCGCCTGGGACGCCTCTGCGAAGCGCCACGCCTACATGCCGGGCGCCGACGTGGCCTGGCGGGACGGGGTGCTCACCTTCGTCGGCCGCGGCTTCGAGGGCGTGGCCGACGAGGTGATCGACGGCGCGGGCACCATGGTGATGCCCGGGCTGGTCAACATCCACTCGCATCCGACCAGCGAGCCGATGAACAAGGGGCTGCTGGACGAGATCGGCAGCCCCGGCCTCTACAACTCGTCGCTCTACGAGTTCATGCCGATCTTCCGCTCGGATGCGGAGGCCATCCCGGATTGCGTGCGCGTGGCGCTGAGCGAATTGCTGCTCTCCGGCGTCACCACGCTGGCCGATCTCTCCATGGCGCATCCCGGCTGGCTGGACCTGCTGGCCGAGGCCGGGATGCGGGTGTGCATCGCGCCGATGTTCCGCTCGGCGCGCTGGTTCACCAGGAACGGGCACGTGGTCGAGTATGAGTGGGACGAAGCCGCCGGCGTGAAGGCGATGGAGGAGGCGTTCAGCCTCATCCAGCGCGCCGAGCAGCACTCCTCGGGCTTGCTGTTTGGCATGGCCTGCCCGGCGCAGATCGACACCTGCAGCCCGGAGCTGCTGCGGGATTCCCGCGCCGAGGCCCGCGCCCGCGGCATCTCCTGGCAGATTCATGCGGCGCAGAGCGTGGTCGAGTTCCACGAGATCACCCGGCGCGAGGGCTTCACCCCCATCCAGTGGCTGCACGAGATGGGGCTGCTGGACGAGAAGGCGATCATCGGCCACGGCATCTTCCTGGACGACCACCCGAGCACGCGCTGGCACACCGATGCCGACCTCGGCATCCTGGCCGAGACCGGCGCCACCGTCGCGCATTGCCCCACCGTCTTCGCGCGGCGCGGCATCACCATGAAGGATTTCGGCCGCTACGTGCGGAACGGAGTCAACATGGGCGTGGGAACCGACACCTACCCGCACAACATGCTGGATGAGATGCGCCTCGTCGCCTACCTGGCGCGCACCCAGGCCGGCAACCCGCGCACCATGTCCACCACCGACGTCTTCGACGCCGCCACGGTGGGCGGCGCGCGGGCGCTGGGGCGCGAGGATATCGGGCGCCTCGCCCCCGGCTGCCGCGCCGACCTGGTGCTGGTGGACGCCACCCATCCGCGCATGCAGCCGCGCCATGACCCGGTGCGCAGCCTGATCTACGCGGCCGGCGACCGCGCGGTGCGGGACGTCTTCGTGGATGGCCGCCAGGTGGTGAAGGATGGCGAGGTGCTGACCATGGATTTCCGCCAGGCCGCGGCCCACTTGGCCGAGGCGCAGAAGCGCGTGGTCGGCCGGGCGACGCAGCAGGACTGGGCGCATCGGCCGGTCGAGCAGATCGTCAGGCCGACCTTCCCTTGGCTGTGACGCCGCTGCTGCAGGTCGAGGGCCTGCGGACCGTCTTCCGCAGCAGCAGCGGCGACGTGCCGGCGGTGGATGGCGTGTCGCTGGAGGTGGAGCGCGGCCGCACGCTGGGCGTGGTGGGCGAGAGCGGCTGCGGCAAGTCGGTGCTGTCGCTCTCCATCATGCGGCTGGTGGCGCATCCAGGGCGCATCGCCGCCGGGCGCGTGCTGCTGGAGGGGCGGGACCTTGCCTCGCTGTCCAACGCGCAGATGCGCGCGGTGCGCGGGCGCGACATCGCGATGATCTTCCAGGAGCCGATGACGTCGCTGAACCCGGTGCACAGCGTCGGCTTCCAGGTGACCGAGGGGCTGCGCGCGCATGAGCCCAACCTTTCGCGCGCCGAACTGCGCCACCGCGGCATCGAGGCGCTGAAGCGCGTGCGCATCCCCAGCCCCGAGCGACGCTTCGACGAGTATCCGCACCAGCTCTCGGGCGGCATGCGCCAGCGGGTGATGATCGCCATGGCGCTGGCCGGCAGCCCTAAGCTGCTGATCGCCGACGAGCCGACCACGGCGCTGGACGTGACGGTGCAGGCGCAGATCCTGGACCTGCTGCGCGAACTCCAGGCCGAGACGGGCATGGCCATCATCCTCATCACCCACGACCTCGGCGTGGTGGCGGAGATGGCGGATGAGGTGGCGGTGATGTACGCCGGCCGCGTGGTGGAGCGCGCCGCCGCCCGTGCCGTGTTCGACGACCCGCAGCACCCCTACACGCTGGGCCTGCTGGGCAGCATCCCGCGGCTGGATGAGGAGCGCGACCAGCTGCTGGCCATCCGCGGCGCGGTGCCGCCGCCCTTCGCCCTACCGCCCGGCTGCCGCTTCGCCCCGCGCTGCCCCTTCGCCATCGCGGCCTGCGACGCCGCCATCCCCGATCTGCGCGCCATCGCGCCGGGGCACGACGCGCGCTGCATCCGCGCGCCGGTCGAGGAAAGCATCCCCGCATGAGCGACGTGCTGCTGGAGGCGGAGGACCTCGCCAAGCATTACCCGGTCACCGAGGGGCTGATCCGGGCGAAGCGCGTCGGCACGGTGCGCGCGGTGGATGGCGTGTCCTTCACCGTGCGGCGTGGCGAGACGCTGGCGCTGGTGGGCGAATCCGGCTGCGGCAAGTCCACCACGGCGCGGCTGGCGCTGCGCCTGATCGAGCCCAGCGCCGGGCGCGTGCGCTTCGACGGCGTGGACATCACCACGCTGGACCGCGCCGCTCTCAAGGCCTTCCGCCGCCGGGCGCAGATCGTCTTCCAGGATCCCTATGCCTCGCTGAACCCGCGCTACACCGTGGCGCAGACGCTGAGCGAGCCGCTGGAGGTGCACGGCATCGGCGACGCCGCCTCGCGCCGGGCGCGGGTGGAGGAGCTGCTGGGCCTCGTCGGCCTCGCGCCCTTCCATGCCGCGCGCTACGGGCACGAGTTCAGCGGCGGGCAGCGCCAGCGCATCGGCATCGCCCGCGCGCTGGCAGCCGGGCCGGACCTGGTGGTGTGCGACGAGCCGGTGAGCGCGCTCGACGTCTCCATCCAGGCGCAGGTGGTGAACCTGCTGCGCGACCTGCAGCAAAGGCTGGGGCTGGCCTACCTGTTCATCGCGCATGACCTGGCGGTGGTGAAGCACGTCGCCGACCGCATCGCCGTGATGTACCTGGGCCGCATCGTCGAGGTGCAGGAGAAGGCGGCGCTCTTCGCCAATCCGCGCCACCCCTACACGCGGGCGCTGCTGGCGGCGATCCCGCATCCGGACCCTTCGCGGCGCGGGCGCATCGTGCCGCTGGGGGGCGACCTGCCCAGCCCGCTCAACCCGCCCTCGGGCTGCCGCTTCCGCACCCGCTGCCCCTTCGCGCAGGCGCGCTGCGCGGCGGAGGAGCCGGCGCTGGTGGATGGCGTGGCCTGCCACTTCGCCGATGCGCTGCCGCCGGCGGGGCTGGACTTTTCCGGCGGCCTCGCGCCGAATGCCCAGCGCCGGCTGGCGCTCTACGCGAAGGCCGGCGCCGGATAGGAAACGCCCATGGTCATGTCCCTCGTCGCGCCCCGCCAGATGCTGGTCGGCGGTGGCAGCATCAGCCGTGCCGGCGCGCTGCTGGCGCAGTTCGGCTTCTCCCGCCCGCTGGTGGTGACGGACCCGTGGATGGTCTCCTCCGGCACGGTGGAGAAGCTGCTGGCGCCGCTGCGCGCGGCCGGCCTGGCGCCCGCCGTGTTCAGCGACACCGTGCCCGACCCGACGGACGTGGTGATCGCCGCGGGCGTGCAGGCCGTCCGCGCCGGGGATTACGACGTGCTGCTGGGCTTCGGCGGCGGCAGCCCGATGGACACCGCCAAGGCCATGGCCATCCTCGCCGCCGCGCCGGAGGGCGCGCGGATGCGCGACTTCAAGGTGCCGCACGCGGCGGATGCGGCGGCGCTGCCGGTGATCTGCGTGCCAACCACCGCCGGCACCGGCAGCGAGGCGACGCGCTTCACCGTCATCACCGACACCGAGACCGACGAGAAGATGCTGATCGCCGGCCTGGGCGCGCTGCCGCTGGCCGCCATCGTGGACCATGAGCTGACCTTCACCGTCCCACGCCGCACCACGGCCGACACCGGCATCGACAGCCTGACCCACGCGCTGGAGGCCTTCGTCAGCAAGCGCGCCAACCCGGTGAGCGACATGTACGCGCGCGAGGCGATGCGCCTCATCGGCCCCAACCTGCGCGCCGTCTGGCACCGCCCGGACGACGCCGCGGCGCGCGAGGCGATGATGCTGGGCGCCAGCCTCGCCGGGCTGGCCTTCTCCAACGCTTCGGTGGCGCTGGTGCATGGCATGTCGCGGCCGATCGGCGCGCATTTCCACGTGCCGCACGGGCTGTCCAACGCCATGCTGCTGCCGGCGGTGACGGAGTTCGGGCTGCACAGCGCCCTGCCGCGCTATGCCGAGGCGGCGCGCTGCATCGGCTGCGCGGCGACCGGCGACGCCGACCAGGTGGCGGGCGCCAAGCTGCTGGAGGAGCTGCGCGCCCTGAACGCGGAGCTGGAAGTGCCCAGCCCCGCCGCGCATGGCATCGCCGAGGATCGCTGGAACGCGCTGGTGCCCACCATGGCGAAGCAGGCCCTGGCCAGCGGCAGCCCGGGCAACAACCCGCGCGTGCCGGATGAGGCGGAGATCGCCGCCCTCTACGCCCGCGTCTTCCGCGGCTGAGCCACGCGCCGCCGCGCCCAGGCCATCAACGCCTGGACCGGCAGCGGGCGTGCCAGCCAGAAGCCCTGCACCCGCTGCACGCCCAGGTGCCGCAGCAGCTGCATGTCGGCGCGCGAGGCCACGCCCTCCGCCGTCAGCACCAGGCCGCGCTTCACCATGGCGCGCACCTGGGCCCGGCCGCGTGGGCAGCGGTTCAGCCGGCGCACCATGGAGCGGTCCAGCTTCACCCCGGTGAAGGGCAGGCCCAGCAGGCGGCGCCGCGGGTCGTCCAGGATGAAGTCATCCATCACCACCTCGTGCCCCGCGGCGCGCAGCCGGCGCAGGGCGCGGGCCAGCCGCGCGCGGTCCACCACCGGCGCGGTCTCGGTCAGCTCGATCACCAGGCGGGAGGCGGGGAGGCGGGCGCGGCGCGACTCGCGGGCCAGCCAGGCGGCGACGTCGCGCCGCTCGAATTCCGCGACCGAGAGGTTGACGCTGACCTTCAGCGGCCAGGGCAGGCGCGCCATGTCCTGGGTGGCGAGGCGCGTGACCGCGCCGGCCAGCGCCTTGCCCAGCCCCATGCGCTCCATGGCCGGCACGAAATGGATGGGGGTCAGCGCCACCGGGTCGCTGGCCCAGCGCGCCAGGGCCTCGACGCCGGTCATCCGGCCGTCGCGCAGCGAGACGATGGGCTGGTAGCGCAGCATCAGCCCGCCCGGGCGCAGCGTGCCGGTGCCCCGGGCCGGGGCGGCGCCGGCCTCGGCGAGCAGGGCGCGCACGGTGGTGGGCTCGGCGCCGCGGGGCAGGGTGGCGATGACGGCCTGGGGCGAGGCCTCGGCCAGCGCGTCCAGCAGCCCCGGGTCGAAGCCGGGCGCCCCTTCCTCGACCAGCAGGTGGGACAGGCCGGTGAGCTGCTGCAGCACCGCCGCCAGCAGCGCCTCGTCCGTCGCCAGGACGACCGGCGCCGCGCCGCCCGCCGCGCAGGCCACGACGAGCGGAAGCAGCGGGTCGCGGGCGACGACGCCGATGCGCGGTGCGGGGCCTGCCTCGCCCTGGGGGATGCCGCTCGGCGCCATGCCGCCTCAGCCTAACGCGCGGCGTCCGGCATCCACAACGCTGCCGAAGGCGTCACCGGACTGCCGTCGCGCCGGCGTGCCGGGCGGCCTCCGGCTCGCCCCGGCGCAGCGACCGGCGGCCGGAGAACAGCACGATGGGCGCGGCGATGAAGACGGAGGAGGAGGCGGAGATCACGATGCCGAACACCATCACCCATGCGAAGCCGGACAGGGTGTCGCCGCCGAATAGCGCCAGCGGCAGGGCGGAGAGCAGCAGCGTCATCGAGGTGCCGAGCGAGCGGTTCAGCGTCTCGTTGATGGACAGGTCCACCAACTCCTGCAGGGGCATCGCCTTGAACTTGCGCAGGTTCTCGCGCATGCGGTCGAACACCACCACCTTGTCGTTGGCGCTAAAGCCGATGACGGTGAGGATGGCGGCGATGGTCGTCAGGTTGAACTCGATGCTGAACAGCACCATGAAGCCGATGGTCTTGGTGGTGTCGAGGATCAGGGTGGCGATGGCGGCGACGCCGAACTGCCACTCGAAGCGCACCCAGATGTAGATCAGCATGGCCAGCAGCGAGAGGCCGAGCGCCAGCAGCCCGCCGCGGAACAGCTCGTCCGACACGCGGTTGCCCACCGCCTCGGTGCGCAGGATGCGGATGCCGGGCACCGCCTGCTCCAGCGCCGCGCGGGTGGCGTTCACCACCTGCTGGGTCTGCGCCTCCTGCTCTGGCGCGGGCATGCGCAGCAGGAAGCTGTGCGCCTCGCCGAACTGCTGCACGCCGACGTCGCCAGCCACCGCCGCGGTGGCGGCGTTGCGCACGGCGGCGATGGAGGTGCCCTCGGGCGCGCGCACCTCCATCACGATGCCGCCCTTGAAGTCGATGCCCTTGTCCAGCCCCGGGTAGAAGGCCCCGATGAGCGAGGCGGTGGACAGCACGCCGGACACCAGCAGCCCCGCCGCGGCGCCGCGCATGAAGCGGATGGAGGTGACGTCCGGCACCAGGCGGAACAACGGCCGCGCCAGCCGGCCGAGCAGGCCGAGGCCCGGGCGCTCGACCACCGGCAGCTCCTTCGGGCGCTTCCAGCGGTACCACCACACCACCATCAGGCGCGTCAGCACGGTGGCGGTCCACATCTGCACGATGGTGCCGATGGCCACCGTCACCGCGAAGCCCTTCACCGGACCGGAGCCGAAGCCGTAGAGGCAGGCCATGGCGATCAGGTTGGTGAGGTTGGAGTCCAGGATGGTGCCCGACGCCTTGGAATATCCCGTCTCCAGCGCCGAGATCGGGGAGCGCCCGTTCTTGACCTCCTCGCGGATGCGCTCGTTGATCAGGATGTTGGCGTCCAGCGCCGTGCCCAGCGTCAGCACGATGCCGGCGATGCCCGGCAAGGTCAGCGTGGCCTCCAGCAAGGACAGGAAGCCCACCAGCAGGATGATGTTGAACAGCAGCGCGATGTTGGCGAACCAGCCGAACAGCCCGTAGGCCAGCCCCATGTAGAGGAACACGAACAGCGTGCCGACCGCGAGGCTGATGATGCCGGCGCGGATGGCGTCCGCCCCCAGCTCCGGCCCGACGCTGCGCTCCTCCACCACCGTCAGCGGCGCCGGCAGGGCGCCGGCGCGCAGCAGCACCGCGAGGTCGTTGGCGGAGCGCACGGTGAAGCTGCCGCTGATCTGCCCGCGCCCGCCGGTGATCGGCTCGCGGATCACCGGGGCGGTGATCACCTTCTCGTCCAGCACGATGGCGAAGGGGCGGCCGACGTTCTGGCGCGTCACCTCGGAGAAGCGGCGCGTGCCCACCGAGTCGAAGGTGAAGTTCACCACCCATTCGGCGTTGCGCGTGTCCTGGCTGGCGCGGGCGTCGGACAGGTTGGCGCCGTCCACCTCGACGCGGCGGCGCACGGCGAAGCGCTCGCCCGGGCGCTCGCCGTTCAGGAACATCACCCCCGGCGGCGGGGTGGGGCTGGCGGGGTTCGCCGTCTCGTCCAGCAGGTGGAAGGTCATGCGCGCGGTGCGGCCCAGCAGGTCCTTGATGCGGCCGGGGTCCTCGACGCCGGGAAGCTGCACCAGGATGCGGTTGGCGCCCTGGCGGGCGATCAGCGCCTCAGCCACGCCGGTCTCGTCGATGCGGCGGCGGACGATCTCGATGGACTGCTCGACGGCGTTGGCGGACTTGGCGCGCAGCCCGGCCTCGGTGACGGTGGCGGTCAGCAGGCCGTCCGGGGTGGCCGTCACCTCGATGTCCGGCGCCTGGGCGCCGCCGCCGATGTTCACCGGGTTGGCGAGGTCGCGCAGGATACGCGTGGCGGCCTCGCGCTGGGCGGGGTCGGTGAGGCGCAGCTGGATGCGCCGCGCCTCCGGGCTGGCGGCGAGGCCGGTGTAGCCGATGCGCGGCTGCGCCTGGTTCAGGCCGCGGCGGGTGCCCTCGACCAGCGACTCCAGCCGCTCGCGCAGCAGGACGGAGGTGTCCACCTCCAGCAGCAGGTAGGAGCCGCCGCGCAGGTCCAGGCCCAGCGAGATCTGGCGCAGGGGGAACCAGTCGGGGAAGGCGGCGCGCGGCAGCAGGTTCGGCAAGCTGACCAGCAGGCCGGCCAGGCAGACCAGGAGGATCGCGGCCTGCTTCCACCGCGCGAAGAACATCATGAAGGCAACACCCCGGGTTCCGGAACCGGGCGGAACATGACGAGGGGAGGGGGGGGATGCAAGCCCGGCGCGGTTTGGGCTACCCGGTGGGCCCATGAATCCCCGGATTGGTGTCGTCGGCGCCGGCCATTTCGGCCGTTTCCATGCCCTGAAGCTGCGCGGGCGCGGCCTGTCCGGCCTGCACGACCCCGACGCCGCGCGCGCAGCCCGGGTGGCCGAGGAGGCGGGCTGCCCGGTGCTGGACCTGCCCGGGCTGCTGGCCGCGTCGGACGCGCTGGTGGTCGCCACCCCCACCGTGCACCACGCCGCCGTGGCCAGCGCCGCGCTGCGGGCCGGGCGCCACGTGCTGGTGGAGAAGCCGATCGCCGCCACCCTGGCCGAGGCGAATGCCCTGGTCGCGCTGGCCGCCGCGCAGGGGCGGGTGCTGATGGTGGGGCAGATCGAGCGCCACTCCGCTGCCATCCGCACCCTGCGCGCCGAATGCGCCGGGCGCCGCCTGGGGCATGTGGAGGCGGTGCGGGTGGCGCCGTTCCGCCCGCGCTCCCTGGACGTGTCCGTGGTGCTGGACCTGATGATCCATGACCTGGACCTCATCCTGGCGCTGGCGGATTCGCCGCTGGACAGCGTGGCGGCGGTGGGCGGGCGCGCGGTGAGCGACAACACCGACTGGGCGGTGGCCCACCTGGGCTTCGCGTCGGGTATGCGCGCGACGGTGACGGCATCGCGCCTGGCGGTCGGGCTGGAGCGGCGGCTGCGCGCCATGGGCCCGGAGGGGGAGCTGCGGGTGGACTTCCTGGCCCGCTCGCTGGAATTCGTCGCGCCCGG
Organism: Sabulicella flocculans; assembly: GCF_045449635.1. Classification (NCBI taxonomy): domain Bacteria; kingdom Pseudomonadati; phylum Pseudomonadota; class Alphaproteobacteria; order Acetobacterales; family Acetobacteraceae; genus Sabulicella; species Sabulicella flocculans. The sequence continues at coordinate 366,940 of NZ_JBJJBR010000002.1, forward strand.
CGGGGCGGCGCCGATGGAGCACCTGCCGGGCTGGGGCATCGAGCGCCGCTCTTGGACCGACCACGACAGCCTGGAGGCGGAGCACGACGCCTTCCGCGCCGCCATCGCCGGAGCGCGCCCCTACGAGGCGGATGGGCAGGCCGGGCGGGCGGCGCTGGATGCGGCGCTGCGGGTGGAGGCGGCGCTGGCCGGGTGATCACAACCCATGCAGCAGCGCTGGTGGGACCGGTTGAAACGACACCACTTCGCGCACCGGCATTCCACGGCGCCATTCCGACAGCGGCCGGTAATCCTGTGGGCTGCGGCGGCGGCGCCGCGTCGGCGGGCTGCGATCCAGGAACCCGTTGTTGAACGGGCACCACGCCAAGGCAGCGGAGAGCGCCGCCGTCTCGACCCACAGGATGCGCTGCGCGACGCCGACGTCCTTCGGGACCTGGATGAGACCCTGTGCCGCCTTCACCGAAGGGAAGAAGAAGACCAGTCCGTTGATATGGCGGCGCCAGGCGTCGGGCGTGCGGCCTTCGGCCAACCGGCTCGCCATCGGGCCGTCGGGCATACGCTGCCAACGTAGCCACGCGCCCGCGACGGGGGTCCAGGAGCCGCGGTTGGCGTCGTCCGCACCGAGGTCCCGCGCGCAACGCAGGCCATTTGCGCGGATGCCGGGAAGGTTGTCCTCCCGCGTCACGTGGTAGAGCCTCGGGAACTTCTCGAGGAACTCTTCCATGCCTAGCCCGCCCTGACCAGCACGTGCCGCTTCCGCCCGGCGCTCAGCTTCGCCGGGCCTTCCACCACCGTCGCCGCGTCGGTCACCGGCGCGTCGTCCAGGCGCACCCCGTTCTGCGCCACCAGCCGCCGCGCCTCGCCCTTGGAGGCGCAGAGGCCCGCCGCCACCAGCAGGTCCACCAGCGGGGCGGGCAGGGCGTGGGTGATGCCGGGCAGGGTCTCGGCGGCGGTGCCCTGCTCGAAGGCCAGGCGGGCGGTCTCCGCCGCCTCCGTCGCGGCCTCGCGGCCATGCAGCAGGGCGCAGGCCTCGGTGGCCAGCACCTTCTTGGCCTCGTTCACCTCGGCGCCGGCCAGCGCGCCCAGGCGACGCACCTCATCCATCGGCAGGTCGGTGAACAGGGCCAGGAAGCGGCCGACATCGGCGTCCTCGGCGTTGCGCCAGTACTGCCAGTAGTCGTAGGCGCTCAGGCGGTCGGCGTTCAGCCACACCGCGCCGCCGGCGGTCTTGCCCATCTTGGCGCCGCTGGCGGTGGTGATGAGCGGCGCGGTGAGGCCGAACACGGAGGCGCCGTGCATGCGCCGCGCCAGGTCGGCGCCCATGACGATGTTGCCCCACTGGTCGCTGCCGCCCATCTGCAGCACGACGCCGTGGCGGCGGTGCAGCTCGGCGAAGTCGTAGCTCTGCAGCAGCATGTAGTTGAACTCGATGAAGCTCAGCGGCTGGTCGCGCTCCAGCCGGAGGCGGACGCTGTCCATGGACAGCATGCGGTTGACGCTGAAGTGCCGCCCGACCTCGCGCAGGAAGGGGATGTAGCGCAGCTGGTCTAGCCATTCGGCGTTGTCCAGCATCACCGCGGTGCCCGGCCCCTCGCCGAACCGGAGGAAGCCCTGGAAGGCGCGGGCGATGGAGCGCTTGTTGGCCTCAATGCCTTCCTCCGACAGGATCTGCCGCGTCTCGTCGCGGCCGGAGGGGTCGCCGATCTTGGTGGTGCCGCCGCCCATCAGCACCACCGGGCGGTTGCCGGTGGCGGCCAGCCAGCGCAGCAGCATGATCTGCACCAGGTGGCCGACATGCAGGCTGTCCGCCGTCGCGTCGAAGCCGATGTAGCCGGGGACGGGCCCGGCCTTCAGCGCCGCCTTCAACCCCTCGGCATCGGTCACCTGATGGACGAAGCCGCGCTCCGTCACGACGTCGAGGAAGTCCTTGCCGCTCATGTCCGCCCTGTCCCGTGCCCCGGTGGCCTTGTCGCGGCCGCGATAGCACAATGGGCCGATGCTGCGAATCATCGGCACCATGAGCGGGACCTCGCTGGACGGGGTTGACGCCGCCTGGGTGGAGACGGACGGCGAGCGCGTCGGCGCGCTGGGCCCCGCCGTGACCCTGCCCTACGACCCCGGGCTGCGGCGCGACCTGCGCCGGCTGCTGGAACTCGCGCCCGGCCTGGGCCCGGAGGACGCCTTCCTGCGCTCCTGCGAGGCGCGGCTGACCGCGCGCCACGCCGATGCGATCAACCGCGTTGCGGAGGAAGCGGCGCGCGCCGGGCTGCCGGCCGCCAGCCTGGCCGCCTTCCATGGCCAGACCATCCTGCACCGCCCGCGCGGGCCGGGGGACGGGCCCGCGGTGCAGGGCTTCACCTGGCAGGTCGGCGACGCCCGCGCCCTGGCGGGGCAGACTGGCCTCGGCGTCGCGCATGACTTCCGCTCGGCCGACGTGGCGGCGGGCGGGCAGGGGGCGCCGCTGGTGCCCATTGCCCATGCCGCCCTGGCGCATGCCCTGCCCAAGCCGCTGGCGGTGCTGAACCTGGGCGGGGTGGGCAACGTGACCTTCCTGGGCGAGGATGGCGCGCTGCTGGCCTTCGACACCGGCCCGGCCAATGGCCCGCTGGACGACTGGGCCCGCCGCTCGACCGGGCGGGACTACGACCGCGACGGCAACCTGGCCCTGGCCGGCCAGCCCGATGGCGCGGTGCTGGGGCGGCTGATGGCGCACCCCTTCCTGGCGCAGCCGCCGCCCAAGAGCCTGGACCGCCTGGATTTCGACCGTGCCCTGAAGGAAGCCGGCGCCCAGGCGCTGAGCCCGCAGGACGGCGCCGCCACCCTGGTGGCCTTCGCCGCCATCTGCGTGGCCGCCGCCGCGCGCCACTTCCCGGAGGCGCCGCTGCAATGGCTGGTCGCCGGTGGCGGCCGGCGCAACCCGGCGATGATGCGCGCGCTGGCCGGCGCGCTGGACCAGCCGGTGCGGCCGGTGGAGGTCGCGGGCTGGAACGGCGACGCGCTGGAGGCGCAATGCTTCGCCGTGCTGGCCGCCCGCACCGCCCGCGGCCTGCCCCTCAGCTTCCCGGAGACGACGGGCGCCCCGGCGCCGATGCGCGGCGGGCGCATCCTGGGTGGGTTGCCGTAGTCAGGGCCCCTCGCCGGGCGCCTCGCACAGGTAGCGGCTGACCGGCAGCGGCTGCGACAGCGTGGCGGCGCAGAAACCGGCCACCAGCGGGGCCAGTGCCTCGAACAGCGCGCGGTTCGCCGCCGCGCCTTCCTCCAGCCGTTCGCGCGCCGCCTCGGCCTCCCGCGCCAGCTTCGCCATGTCGAGCGAGACGTGGCGGCCGTCGCGCACCACCCAGCGGCCACCGACCATGACGTGGCGCACCGCCGTGGCGTCCTCCGCCCAGACCAGCTGGTTGAGGGTGGAATTGTGCGGCAGCCAGTGCGGCACGCCCAGGTCCAGCAGCACCAGGTCGGCGGCCTTGCCGGGCGCCAGCGCGCCGGCATCCTCCAGGCCCAGCACGGCGGCGGCGCCCTGCGTGCCGGCGTGCCACACCTCGGCGGCGGAGGGCCAGCGGGCGGGGTCTGGGGTCTGGGCATGGCCGATGGCGGCGGCGGCGCGGATGGCCTCGTACATGTTGGCGTTGTCGGCGGAGGAGACGCCGTCGGTGCCGATGCCCACCATCACGCCCAGGTCCAGCGCGCGCTTCAGCCGGCCCAGACCGTTGCCCAGCTTCATGTTGGAGGCGGGGTTGTGCGCCAGGGTGGCGCCGCTGCCGGCCAGCCGGCGCAGCTCCTCATCGGCCAGCCAGACGCCGTGCGCCAGGGTGAAGCCGGGGCCCAGCAGCCCCAGCCGGTCCAGCGCCGCCACCGGGCCGCTGCCCCAGCGGGCGCGGGCGGCCAGGGCCTGCGGGCGGGATTCGGCCACGTGCATGTGCAGGCGCAGCCCGCGCTCGCGCGCCAGGTCGCGGCAGCCGCACAGCAGGGCGTCGGAGGCGTGGGTGGGGATGGTGGGGGCCAGGGCGAAGCGGATGCCCTGCGCGTCCCAGCGCCAATGGGCCGCCGCATCGGCCATGGCGGCCAGGATGGCCTCGGCGGGGGCGGCGCGCAGCCCTTCCACCTGGCGGCGCAGCGGGGCGGGCAGGGCGTCCAGCAGGCCGGGCACCGCCTGCCACAGCGTCAGGTCGCCCACCATGGGCGCCACCACGGCCCGCATCCCGGCCGCGGCATAGGCGGCGGCGACGGCGTCCAGCCCCTCGGGCGTCGGCAGCGGCACCTCGGCCGACAGGTCGTAGGCGGCGGTGCAGCCCTTCAGCACCATCTCGGCGGCGCAGAGCAGGGTGGACAGGTGCTTGTCCTGCAGGCTGCGCCCGCCGCCGATCCAGGGCGAGGCGGCCAGCAGCAGCTCCAGCGTCCAGCGGTCGCCCTGGCCGCGCGCCAGCCCGCCATGGCCGTGGGTGTGCGCGTTGACGAGGCCGGGATGGATGAGGTGGCCGGAGGCGTCGAAGACCTCCGCGTCCTCCGGCGCCGCCAGCCCGGCGCCGAGGGCGGCGATGCGCCCGCCCTGCACCAGCAGGTCGGCTTCCGGCGCGCGGCGCCGGGCAGGGTCGGCCAGGCGGCCGCCGCGGAGGAGCAGCGGCCGCGGCGCCGTCACGGCAGGTCCGCGTGGTGCAGCGCCCAGGCCGCGCCTTGCGGCTCGCACCACAGGGGCAGGGCGTTGGGGGTGCGGATGTTGGGCTCCAGCCCCGCCTCCCAGCGGAAGGCGCGGAACAGCGCGCCATGCGCCACCACCAGCACCGGGCCGGGGCGCGCGGTGGCGCGGTTGATGGCCCGGGCGGTGCGCGCGCGCAGCTCCGCGAAGGGCTCGCAGCCCGGCGGGGTCAGCGTGCCGGCGATCCAGTCGTCGTACCAATCGCCCATCGGCTGGCCCTCCTGCTCGCCGAAGCGGACCTCCATCAGCTCCGGGTCCTCGGCGGCGATGGGCAGGGACAGGGCGCGCGCCACCGCCTCCGCGGTTTCGCGGGCGCGGGAGAGCGGGGAGGTGACGATGGTGGCGATGCCCTTGCCGCGCAACGCCTGGGCCGCGCGCTCCGCCTGGGCGCGGCCGATGGCGTTCAGCGGGATGTCCGTCTGCCCCTGAGACAGGCCTTGCGCGTTCCAGTCGGTTTCGCCGTGGCGCAGGAACCAGAAGGGGATGGGGTTCAGCCTCACGCGGCGAATCCTTCGGCTTGCAGGGTGGCGTGCAGGGCGGGCAGGGCGAACAGGCGGCCGCGCAGGGCGTGCAGCCGCTCGCCGGGGTCGAGGTTCAGGAAGCCGGCGAACACCGCCAGCATCGCCAGGGCGCAGTCGGCGGCGCCCGGCGCCTCGCCGACCGCCCAGCCATCGGCGGGCAGGCGCGCGGCGGCGAAGTCCAGCGCGGCCTGGGCGCGCTTGAGCGCGGCCTCGCGGATGGCGGATTCGGCCGGCGGCGGGCCGAAGCGCTGCGGCGCGAAGGCGGGCTGGAAGGCGCCGGGCAGGGTGAAGGACAGCCAGGCGAGCCATTCCATGCTGGCCCAGCGCTGCGGCGCCGTGGCGCCGAGCAGCGCCGCCTCCGGCACCGAATCGGACAGCGCCAGCATGATGGCCGGCGTTTCCGTCACAACGGTGCCATCGGCCACCTGCAGCACCGGCACCTGGCCCTTGGGATTGATGGCCAGGAACTCGGGCGTGCGGCCCTCGCCGGCGCGCAGGCTGATCTCCCGCACCTCGCCCGGGGTGCCGGCCAGCGCGAAGGCCAGCCGGCACGCGAGCGACGAGGTGCGCGCGGAGACCCAGAGGATCAAAGCCCCTCGCGCTCCATCACCTTCTGCACCGACGGGCGCGCGCGCATGGCGGCGTAGTGGGCGGCCAGCCGGCCCGGCAGCTCCAGCTTCAGCCGCTCCGCCGCCCAGAAGGAGATGTAGAACGGCGCCATGTCGGCGAAGGAATAGGCGCCGGCGAAGAAGTCGCGGCCCTGCAGCGCGGTGTCCAGCGTCTTCATGCCCTTGGTGAAGATCTCCGTCCCGCGCGCCTTCACCGCCTCGTGATCGGCCTCGGAGGGGGCGAAGTTGGCCGGGCGGAAGATGCGCGAGAAACCCTGCATGTGCACCGTCGCCACGGCGTAGTCCGTCACCTCCATGGCGCGGGCCAGGGCCTCGGGCCCTTCGGGCAGCATCTTCGCCTGCGGGTTGGTCGCGGCGAGGTAGTAGGCGATGGCCGGGAACTCGGTCAGCGTGCTGCCGTCCTGGCGCAGCAGGGCGGGGACCTTGGACTTGGGGTTCACCGCCTGGAATTCCGGCTTGAACTGCTCGCCCTCGCGCAGGTTCACGCGCACCGCCTCGTAGGGCGCGCCGATTTCCTCCAGCAGCACGTGGATGCCGAGCGAGCATGCGCCAGGGGCGTAGAACAGTTTCTGCATCAGGAGAGTCCTTCCTTCTTCAGCGCCCGCTCGACGGCGGGCCGGTTGCGCATCGCGGCGCGGTGCGCCTTCAGCTTGGGCGGCAGCTCCATGCGGGCGCGCTCGCCCACCGCCCATTCCTCGATGAAGAACAACGCGGCGTCGGCGACGGAGTAGCCGGAGGGCAGCAGCCAGTCGCCGCCCTTCCACTGCCGCGCCACCAGTTCCAGGAAGCCCTCGGCCAGCGCCTTGCCCTGGGCCTTCACCCGCTCCTCGTCCTCGGCGTCCCGGGCGAAGTTGCCGGGGCGGAACATGCGGGTGAAGCCCTGCGGGTGCACGGTGCCGCACAGGTAGTCCATCCATTCCAGGCAGCGCGTCTCCGCCTCGAACTCGATGGGGATGAGGCCGCTCATCGGGTTGGACTTGGCCAGCCACCATGCGATGACCGGCCATTCGGTGAGCACGGAGCCGTCGTCGCGCTGCAGGGCGGGCACCTTGGCCTTCGGGTTCACCGCCAGGAATTCCGGCTTGCGGTTCGAGCCGTCGCGGGTGGAAACCAGCTGAGTCTCGAACGGCTTGCCGATCTCCTCCAGGATGACGTGGATGCCCAGCGAGCAGGCGCCGGGCGAGTAGAACAGCTTCATGGACGCGACGCCCCCGTTCGAAGGTGTCGCCCTTCCTATCCCGGCCCCGGGGATGCCGGAAGGGCCGGTGGCGGGGCGCGACGGAAACGCTTGACGCGGCCCTCCCGAAATTGGCATGGGGGCGTTGCGGGAGAGTCCGCGCCGGGCGCGAGCCCGGACGGACGCCGAAGGAGCAACCGCCCCGGAAACTCTCAGGCCCAGGTACCGCGCCGCGTTCTGAACTCTGGAAAGTGGAGCCGCAGCTCCCGCCGAAGGTGGAAGTCGCCCGCCCGCGAGGGGCGTGCGGCGATGCTCTCAGGCCAATGACAGAGGGGGCATTCGAGCCGCGCCGGGGGCGCGGCAGGAGAATGCACGTGCCTGACCCGCAGAACGATTCGATCGCCGTCATCGGCGCCGGCATCACCGGCATCACCACCGCCTACAACCTGGCTCGCCGCGGCCGCAGCGTGACGGTGTTCGACCGGCACCCCTACGCCGCCATGGAGACCTCCTTCGCCAATGGCGGCCAGCTTTCCGCCTCCAACGCCGAGGTGTGGAACAGCTGGTCCACCGTGCTGAAGGGGCTGAAGTGGATGATGTCCCCCGGCGCGCCGCTGCTGGTGAACCCCCGGCCGTCCTGGCACAAGCTGTCCTGGATGGCGGAGTTCGTCGCCGCCATCCCTCGCCACGAGGAGAACACGATCACCACCGCGCGCCTCGCCATCGAGGCCCGGCAGCACCTGCGCCGCATGGCCGAGGAGGAGGGCATCGACTTCGACGCCGAGCACCGCGGCATCCTCCACTTCTATGAGAGCCGGAAGGACTTCGAGGCGGCGGCGCGGGTGACGGCGTTGCTGGCCAAGGGCGGGCTGGAGCGGCGCGCCGTCACCCCGGCCGAGATCCGCAGCATCGAGCCCGCGCTGCACGGCACCTTCCACGGCGGCTTCTACACCCCGTCCGACTTCACCGGCGACATCCACAAGTTCACCTTCGGCCTGGCCCGCGCCTGCGAGCGGCGCGGCGTGGCGCTGCGCTTCGCGACCGAGGTGCTGGGCGCCGAGGCGGACCAGGCGGGCGTGACGCTGCGCGTGCGCCCGGTGGAGACGGCGCCCGGCGACGCCCCGGCCGCCGAGGAGCGCCTTCGCTTCGGCCAGGTCGTCGTCTGCGGCGGGGTGATGTCGCGCCGCTTCGCGCGCGGGCTGGGGGACCGGGTGAACGTGTACCCGGTGAAGGGCTACTCCATCACGGTGCAGCTGGACGACGCGGCCGACCAGGCGGCGGCACCCTGGGTCAGTCTGCTGGACGACAAGGCCAAGATCGTCACCAGCCGCCTGGGCGCCACGCGCTTCCGCGTGGCCGGCACGGCGGAGTTCAACGGCACCAACCGCGACATCCGCGCCGAGCGCATCGCGCCGCTGGTGGCGTGGTGCCGCGCCCGCTTCCCCGGCATCAACACCCGCCATGCGGTGCCCTGGGCCGGGCTGCGCCCGATGATGCCCGACATGATGCCGCGCGTGGCGCGGGGCCGGAACCCGCGCGTGCTGTACAACACCGGGCATGGCCACCTGGGCTGGACGCTGTCCGCCGCCACGGCGGATGCGGTGGCCGCGCTGGCCGACGCGCGGCCGAACGCCTGAGCGGAGCCGGGGGCGGGGACCATGCGGTTCCCGCCTTCGATGTTGGTGTATGGTGGGAGGACTGGAGCAGCGGTGGGAACCCAGAACCGAAATTCTCTGGCGGGTGGATCTTGATCCAGGGGTGCGCCAGGGTCCTGGCGCGTCGTCGCACCCACCCTATCATCGTTGCGGACACACTTTGTCATAAACCTGCGCGGCGCTGTCGCACACCTGCCGGCATGGAGGAGGCTTCCAGGAGCCCTGCATGCCTCTTCGTTCCTCCCTGAGCCAGCTGCCGGCATTACGCCGACTTGTCGCCCTCGGTCTGCTCGCCGTGCTTCTTCTCCACCGGCCGGCCGGCGCGCACGAAGGGCATGACCACGGCGCAGCACCCGAGCCGGTTGCTGCTGCGCAGCCACGGGCGGAAGCCCACAGCGACCTGTTCGAGATCGTCGCCATCCTGCAGCCAGGCGGGGCCCTCACCGTCACGCTTGACCGATACGCTGACAACAGCCCCCTCGATGGCTCGGTCACCCTGACCCTAGATGGCCAGGAGGTGGCCGCCGAGCGTCAGGGCATAGGCCTCTTCGTGGCGCGGCACCCGCTGCTGGAACGCCCCGGCCGGCTCGACCTGGTCTTCACCGTGACAGCCGGCGAAGACATGGATCTGCTGACCGCGACGCTGGACGTTTCAGCGCCGACGGCGGCCTCCGGAACGATGGTCGAAGCTCTGGACCTGCTTCGGAACAGCGTCGTCCAGATCGGAATCGGGGTCGGACTGCTCGTGCTCGGGCTTCTGCTAGGGCGGGCTTCCGTCCGCCGTCCGCTGCCGCCGATGGTCGAGGAGGCACCTACCATCCGTCCGGTGGAGGCCTTGCCGTCCGGCAAGCGGCGCGCGGCCGCTTTGCTACTCGTCGCGGTCACCGCCGCCGGACCGGCGGCCGCCCAGCAGGTGCTGGTCACCGGCGAGGCGCCGCGTCGCCTGCAGGATGGCGCCATCTTCGTCCCGAAGCCTTCGCAGCGCCTGCTCGGCGTACGCACTCTGCTGACCGAGAATGGCGAGGCCTCGGCCGCGCTGCGCATGATTGGGACCCTGGTGCCCGACCCGAACGCCTCGGGGCGCGTGCAAGCAAGCCAGAACGGTCGGCTGGAGCCGGGTGATGCCGGCTTCCCCACGCTCGGCCAGCGGGTCGAGCGCGGCCAGGTGCTGGCCTATGTCACACCGACCTACAGCGCGGCGGAGCGTGGGAGCCTCATCCAGAATGCCGCGGAGTTGGACGCGCAGATCACCATCCTCGAAGCGCGCGTCCGCCGCCTGACGACGCTCCGCGGCACGGTAGCGGAGCGGGAGATCCAGGATGCCCAGGCCGAGCTCGCGGGCGCGCGGCAGCGCCGCACCGCAATCCAGCCGGCACTCTCCGGGCGCGAGCCGCTGGTCGCACCCGTCTCCGGCATCGTCTCGACCGTACGAGGCGCCGTCGGCCAGTTGGTGGACAGCGCCACCACCGTCGTCGAGATCGTTGATCCAAGCCGGCTCTGGGTCGAAGCGCTCGCCTTTGATAGAGCCGCGCTGGAGCGCATCACCGGCGCCAACGCCACCCTGCCGGATGGCCGCGTGCTCGACCTGGTCTTCATGGGACGCGGCCTGACAGTGCGTCAGCAGGCAGTGCCGGTGAACTTCCAGGTGGACAATCCGCCGGCTGATGCGCCGATCGGCAGCTCCGTGCTGGTCACGCTGCGCACGGCGCGCGCGGTGCAGGGTGTCGTGCTGCCGGCCGATGCCGTGGTGCGCTCCGCCGAGGGCCCGCCCGTGGTCTTCGAGCACGCGACCGCCGAGCGATTCATCCCCCGCCAGGTGCGCGTGCAGCCGCTGGATGGCACGCGCGTGGTGGTGACGGCCGGGCTCGAGGCCGGGCAGCGCGTGGTGGTGCAGGGCGCGGCGCTGATCGCCCAGGTCCGCTGAACCATGCTGTTCAATGCGATCGTCGGCTTCTCGCTGCGCAACCGGCTGTTCGTGCTGGTCGCCGCGCTGCTGGTCAGCCTTTACGGCCTGTTCACCCTCTCGCGCATGCCGGTCGATGTTTTCCCGGACCTGAACAAGCCGACCGTCACGCTGATGACCGAGGCCGAGGGCTTCGCGCCGGAGGAGGTCGAGCAACTCGTCTCCTTCCCCATCGAGACGGCGGTGAACGGCCTGCCCGGTGTAACGCGCGTGCGCTCGGTCTCCTCCGTCGGGTTGTCTATCGTCTTCGTTGAGTTCGACTGGGGTGCGGACATCTGGCGCGCGCGTCAGCAGGTGAGCGAGCGGCTCGGCCAGATCCAGGCGCAGCTGCCACCGCGCGTGCTGCCGACCATGGCGCCGGTCTCCTCCATCATGGGGGAGATCATGCTGGTGGCGATGACCGCGCCGACGGACGGCTCGGTCGGCCCGATGGACCTGCGCGACCTGGCCGACTGGGTGATGCGCCCGCGGCTGCTGACCATCCCTGGCATCAGCCAGGTCATTCCGATCGGGGGGGAGGTCCGGCAGTTCCGCGTCATGCCCGACCTCGACCGGCTGCACGCGCTCGATCTGACGAACGACCAGCTCATCACCGCGCTGCGCCAGTTCGGGGGTAACGCCGGCGGCGGCTATGTGGACCAGGCGGGCCGGGAATTCCTGATCCGCAACATCGGCCGCACCACCTCGCTCGAGGACCTGCGCAACGCGACCGTCGGCTTCCGCGAGGGCCAGCCCATCGCGCTGCGGCAGGTCGCGCGAGTGGAATACGGCCCGCGCTTCAAGCGCGGCGAGGCGGGGGTGGACGGCCAGCCCGCAGTCATCCTCGCCATCGCCAAGCAGCCGGGCGCCGACACGATCCGCCTGACGCGCGCGGTGGAGGCGGCGCTCGCAGAGCTGCAGGCCGGCATGCCGCGCGGGGTGGTGGCGGACAGGATCAAGTTCCGCCAGGCCGACTTCATCGCGCAGTCCATCGCCAACCTCCAGCAGGTGCTGGCCGAGGCCTTCGTCGTCGTGGCGATCGTGCTGTTCGCCTTCCTGCTCAACACCCGCACAACCTTCATCTCGCTGACGGCGATCCCGCTCTCCATCCTGCTGACGGCCATTGTCTTCGCGGCCTTCGGGCTGTCCATCAACACCATGACGCTGGGCGGTCTCGCCATCGCGGTGGGAGAGCTGGTGGACGACGCGGTGGTGGATGTGGAGAACATCCTGCGCCGACTCAAGGAGAACGCCGCGCGCGCCGTGCCCGAACCTGTGATCCGCGTCGTGGCGGCGGCCAGTGCGGAGGTCCGCTCCGGCATCGTCTACGCCACGCTGATCATCGTGCTCGTCTTCCTGCCCCTGTTCGCGCTGACCGGGATCGAGGGGCGGCTGTTTGCGCCGCTCGGCGTGGCCTACATCGTCTCGATCCTGTGTTCCCTGCTCGTCGCCGTCACCGTTACGCCGGTACTATCCTACTGGCTGCTGCCGCAGATGAGGCGGATGCATGCGGGCGATGGGGCGCTCGTGCGGGGGCTGAAGGCGGCGCAGCACCGCCTGCTGCTCTGGGCCTTCGCGCACCGGTCGCTGGTGCTGGGTCTCGCCGTCGGCGGCGTCGCCATCGCTGCGGCAAGCGTGCCGTTCCTGCCGCGCGCCTTCCTGCCGCCCTTCAACGAGGGCACGCTCGTCATCAACGTCACCTACCAGCCCGGCATCTCATTGGCGGAATCGGATGCGCTCGGCCGCGTCGCCGAGCGCCTGCTGATGCAGGTGCCCGAGGTAAAGGGTGTGGGTCGCCGCACCGGCCGGGCGGAAATGGATGAGCATGCGGAGGGCGTGCATTCCTCGGAACTCGACATTGACCTGCGCGAAGGCGGCCGCCCGCGCGCCGCGGTGCTGGCCGATATCCGCGCGCACCTCGCCGCCCTGCCTGCCGCGGTCAATATCGGCCAGCCGATCAGCCACCGCTTGGACCACATGCTCTCCGGCGTGCGGGCGCAGATTGCGCTCAAGATCTTCGGCGACGACCTCGATACGCTGCGGACGCTGGCGGAGACGCTGCGCGGCCGGCTGGCGGAGAACGTGCCCGGCCTGACCGACCTGCAGCTCGAACGCCAGGTGCGCATCCCGCAGCTGCGTATCGCGGTCGATCATGAGCGCGCCGGGCTCTACGGTGTCTCGGCCGCGGCGCTGACCGAGACGCTGGAATCGCTGACCGGCGGCACCGTCGTCAGCCAGATCCTGGACGGTGCGCGCCGCTTCGACGTGGTGCTGCGGCTCGCGGACGAGGACCGCACCACTTCACGCCTGGCCGAGGCGCTTGTGCCCACGCCGCATGGCCGTGTGCCGCTCGGGCTGCTCGCCCGGGTCGAGGAAGGGGACGGTCCCAACCAGATCCTGCGCGAAGGCGCGCGCCGCCGCATCGTGGTGCTGGCGAACACCACGCCCGATGCCGACATGGCGCAGGTGATCGCGGGCATCCGCGCCGAGCTGGCGCGCATGCCGATGCCAACGGGCTACACCACCGCCCTGGAGGGTACCTTCCAGGCGCAGGAGGAAGCGATGCGGACCATCGCGGTCCTCGCGCTGATCTCGCTCGGCCTGATCTTCGTGGTGCTCTACTGGCGCTACCGCTCGGCCATGCTGGCGGTGATCATCATGGGCAATGTGCCGCTCGCGCTGATCGGCGCCGTCGCGGCGATCTGGATCGCCGGGCAGCCGCTGTCCGTCGCGACGCTCGTGGGCTTCGTGACGCTGACCGGCATCACGACACGCAACGGCATCCTCAAGGTCAGCCACTACCTGAACCTGGCGCTGCACGAGGGCGAACGCTGGGGCCTGGCGCTGGTGCTGCGCGGCAGCGCGGAACGGCTGACGCCGGTGCTGATGACCGCGCTGTCCGCTGGGCTGGCGCTGATCCCCTTGGCCATCGGCGCCGACGCGCCGGGCAAGGAGATCCTGCATCCAGTCGCCATCACCATCCTGGGCGGCTTGGTCAGCGCAACGCTGCTCGATACGCTGGTGACGCCGATCCTGTTCCACCGCTTCGGGCGCCCGGCGCTGGAACGGCTGCGCGCCGAGGCCGAGGAACGCCGTGCTGGCGGGTCGCTTGCCCCTGAGACATTCTGAGCCCTGGAGAGACCGATGCCGACCAAGCGCAGCCTGATCGCCACCACCCTGCTGGTCCTCCCGTCCCTGGCGCTGGCGCATGGCCCGTCCCGCGGCCCTAATGGTGGCCAGATGCAGGACATCGGCAGCTACCATGGGGAATTGCTGGCCCAGGACGGGCGGCTGACCTTCTTCCTGTTCGATGCAAACGACCGGCCGCTCCGCGCGAACGGCGCGACGGCGACGGCCATCGTGCTGGCTGGCGGCCGGCAGCAAACGCTGACCTTTGCACCGAGGCCGGATGGCGCCGCGCTGGTCGCCAGCGGGGAGTTCCGAGCCGAGCTCAGCCTGCGCGTTGTCGTGCAGCTGGTGCCTGCCGCCGGGCAGCCGCGCATCCAGGCGCGCTACGCGCCCGTCGAAGCGGCCAGATGAGCGACGCCGCGGAACGCCGTCTGCTCGATCCCGAGGCGCATCTCCTCGTCGTCGAGGATGATGGCGAGATGCGCACCCTCGTCGCGCGCCTGCTGCGGGAGGCGTCCTTTCGCGTCTCAACCGCGCGCGACGGGCGCGAGATGTGGGAAGTGCTGGACAGCCCGGCCGGCCAGCCGGACCTGATCCTGCTCGACGTCATGCTGCCCGGTGCGTCCGGCCTCGACCTGCTCCGCCGCCTGCGCGAGCGCTCGCGCGTGCCGGTACTGATGCTGACCGCGCGGGGGGAGGAGATGGACCGGGTCCTCGGCCTCGAGCTCGGCGCCGACGACTACGTAGCGAAGCCCTTCGCGCCGCGCGAATTGGTCGCGCGCGTCCGCGCCCTTCTGCGCCGCGCGGCGCCGGCCGAGGCGCAGCCTGACCCGCGGTCGCGACGGCTCGCCTTCGCCGGCTGGGTGTTGGACACCGCGCGCCGCGAACTCACCTCGCCGGAGGGCGTCGCGGTCGATCTCTCCGGGGGCGAATACGATCTGCTGATGGCCTTCCTGGAGCATCCGCAGCGGGTCCTGTCGCGTGAGCAGCTGCTCGAGGTCGCGAAGCGGCGCGTCGGTACCGATCCCTTCGACAGGACCGTCGATGTCCAGGTGAGCCGCCTGCGGCGGAAGATCGAGCCGGAGGACGACAGCCCCTCCCTCGTCAAGACCGTGCGCGGGGTCGGATACGTGCTTGTGGCGGACGTGACCCGGGCATGAGGCCCCTCTGGCCCGCCAGCCTGGCCGGACGCATCACGCTGCTGCTGCTGGGCGGGCTGATGCTGCTGCACATCGGCAGCATGTGGGTCCATGAGCGCGCCCTGCGCGGATCCGAGCAGGGCGCCAGGCTGGAGCGCATGGCCGACCAGCTCGCGGCGGCGCGGGCGGCGGTCGCGCCGCTGCCCGATGCGGCGCGCGACGCCGCGGCGCACGCCATCTCACGGCCGGGCCTTGAGATCCATTGGGATCGCGTGGCGCCGCTGCCGGAGGCAGCGCCGCCCGAAGCCCTTGCCGCGGCGGCGGTACGGCTTGGCCCTGGCGCGCGGATCGGCTGGGATCCGAAGGCGGAGCCGGGCCACCGGGTGCTCGGCGCGCTACCGGCCGACGGCGGCGGCTGGATTGTCTTCTCGGCACCCTGGCTCGCCGCCGGCGGCGGCGCGCTCGACCACGGCGCGATTTCGTCGATGGTCGCGATGGCGCTTGGGATCGCGCTTGTCTCGATCCTCGTGGTGCGCTGGATCACCGGTCCGCTGCGCCGCCTGGCCAGCGCGGCGGACCGCATCGGCCGCGATCCCAGCCCTCGGCCGGTGCCGATGGAAGGGCCGGAGGAGGTGCGCCACGCGGCCGCGGCGTTCAACGCCATGCAGGAGCGCATCGGACGGTTGCTGGAGGACCGGACGGAAGCCCTGGCCGCCATGAGCCACGACCTGCGCACGCCGCTCTCCAGGCTACAGCTGCGCGTCGGCTTCCTGCCGGAGGGCGAGGACCGCGCCCGGCTCGAAGCCGACATCGCAGAGATGGAAGCGATGGTCGCGCGCACCCTCGACTACATCCGTGAGGGCCGCGACGCCGAACCAGTGCGGCCCGCCGACCTTGCGGCCATCCTGCAGACGCTCGCTTCCGACGCCGCCGACCAGGGTCACGACGTGGCATATGAGGGGCCAGGGCGCGCGGTGCTGCCAGTCCGCAGGATCGCGGCGAAACGCGCACTCTCGAACCTGGTGGACAATGCGCTGCGCCACGGTCGTCCCCCGGTGCGCCTGCGTATCCATGACGAGGGACCGATGCTCGCGGTCGAGGTCTCGGACGCGGGCGCAGGGATCGCTGAGGCCGACCGTGGCCGGGCCCTGGCGCCCTTCGTGCAGCTCGACCCCGCGCGCAGCGGCTCGGGCGTTGGCCTGGGCCTGGCGATCGCGCAGCGGTTCGCGCAAGCTAGCAACGGCAGCCTGGAGCTCCGAGAGGCCCACGAGGGCGGGTTGATGGCCAGACTGCTTCTTCCCCGCCAGGCCAACTGAAGGTCGGCCGACGCCGCGGTGGCATACTTTGTCATGCCGCCGAGAGGCTCCGCAGCGCCCCCGCCCGCATTTTGATGGGGTCGAAACCACGGAGCCCATCCCATGCGTCGCATGCTTGTGACCGCAACCGCTGCCGTCGCGCTGCTCGGCGCCGGAGCCTTGATGCTGGCGCAGGCTCAGCCGCAGCACGGACCGGGGCATGGAATGCCGATGATGCAGGGCGGTGGGCACGTCGGCCATGCCGCCGCGCAGGCGCCGGCCAATGCCAGCCCGGTCACGCGCGCCTTCATCGCAGCCAACGAAAAAATGCATCGCGACATGGCGATCACCTTCTCGGGCAACGCCGACCGCGACTTCGTCGCCGGCATGATCCCGCACCATCAGGGCGCCATCGACATGGCGCGGATCGTCCTGGAACACGGCAGCGATCCAGAGGTGCGGGCCATCGCCGACGCCGTCATCCGTGAACAGGAGCGCGAGATCGCGCAGATGCGCGCGATCCTGGCCAGGATGCCGGCGCAATGAGGCGCCGCGGCCTCCTCGCGACCGCTCTTCTGGCTGTGTCGGGGCCTGCCCTGGCGCAGCGTGACGAGCGGGTCGAGGTCTGGCGCGACCCGAATTGCGGCTGCTGCTCCGGCTGGATCGCCCATCTCCGGACGTCCGGCTTTGCCGTCGAGGACCGTGTCGTCCCTTCGGTGGCGCCCTTCCGCAGGATGCTGGGTACACCGGCCGACCTGCTGTCCTGCCATGCCGCGCGTGTCGCTGGCCTCGCCATCGAGGGTCACGTGCCGGCACTGGCAATTCGTCGCCTGCTTGCGGAACGACCCGCCGGCGTCGTCGGCCTCGCTGTGCCGGCCATGCCGATCGGCTCGCCCGGGATGGAAGTCCCCGGGCAGCCGCCCGACACCTACGATGTGATCGGCTGGCGCGCCGACGGCACGCACGAGCCCTTCATGCGCTTCGTGGGCGCCCAGCCTGCCTGACAACGAAGAAGGACAAGATCATGAGGAAGCTCAGCACACTGACGGCCACCGGCATCCTCTTGTTCGGCCTTGCCGGAACAGCGGGCGCGCAGGCGCCGGCCTCGAGTGGCGGGGCACCGGATCCCCACCATCCCGAGGCGCCGGCCGCGTCGCCGCAGCCGGCACCGCCCTCGGCTCAGCGAGGCGCGCCAGCGCCCGGGACGACGGGGCCGGGTGGCGGGATGATGGGCGGGGACATGGGTCGGATGATGCAGCCGATGATGCAGCAGATGGTGCAGGGCCGCATGGCCGCGTCGGCGATGCAGCCCTTCCGCCGGATCGAGGGACAGCTCGCCTATTTCCGCGCCGAGCTGCGGATCACCGACGCCCAAGCCCAGCCTTGGGGCGCCTTCGCGGATACCGTCCGCGCCCAGGCCGAACGGCTGCGTCAGGCCACCCAGCAGGCGATGACTGGCGCCACCGAACCGGGGCCGGCGCCGCAGCAGATGGAACGCCGCATCGCCCTGCTCTCGGCGCATCTGGAGGCGATGCGCGCTGTCGCTGCCACCGCGACGCCACTCTACGCGGCGCTGTCCGAGGAGCAGCGCCGCACTGCCGACGAGCTCATGGCCGAACACTTCCGCGGCATGCGGATGGGCATGAGGATGCCGTGACATGGAGCGGATGCAGACCGTTGGCACGGAGGGCGCGCCACCCTGGTGGCGCACGCGCACCGGGATCACGGTGCTGGGCTTCGCACTAGTCGGCGCCTTCTACGTGCTGCGGGAGCATTGGGGGCGCGCACTCGGCGCTTTGCCCTATCTGCTGATCCTCGCCTGCCCGCTGATGCACCTGTTCATGCACCGTGGACACCACCGCGACGGCAGCGGCCCGGATGCGGCGCTGGGCACAGCCCCTCGGGACTGAGTGCAGGATGGTCGCGACGCAACCCAGCGCCGCTGCCGACACTATGCCGACATGCCGCGCGCCCTCCGGCGCCGGTGCGCTGACTACCCTCGGAGCCATGGCATGAACGAACATCACGACAGCCACCGGCAGGGTCATCACGGACACGCCGCTCGGGGTCAGGCGGACGCCGGCGCGACCGTGAAGGACCCGGTCTGCGGGATGACAGTCGATCCGGCGAGGACGCCGCACCATGCCGATCATGCAGGGGCGGCCTACCACTTCTGCTCGGCCGGCTGCCGGACCAAGTTCGTCGCCGATCCAGCCAAGTACGTCCATCCAAAGCCGACGCTGCGCGCCGAGGCCGTGGCACCGGGCGCGATCTACACCTGCCCGATGCACCCACAGATTCGCCAGGTCGGGCCCGGCAACTGCCCGATCTGCGGTATGGCCCTCGAACCGGAGGTGGCGACCGCCGAGGCCGGGCCGAACCCTGAGCTCGCGGACTTCACGCGCCGCTTCTGGATCGGGCTCGTGCTCACCCTGCCGGTCGTCGTCCTGGAGATGGGCGGCCACCTCACCGGCATGATGCACCTGGTCGGCGGACCGCAGGTGGGCAACTGGCTTCAGCTCGCGCTCGGGACGCCGGTGGTGCTGTGGGCGGGCTGGCCCTTCTTCGTGCGGGGCTGGCAGAGCCTGGTGAACCGCAGCCTCAACATGTTCACGCTGATCGCGCTCGGCACCGGCGTGGCCTGGCTGTTCAGCGTGGTGGCGACGGCTGCACCCGGGATCTTCCCGGACGCCTTCCGCGCCGCGGACGGATCGGTGGCGGTCTATTTCGAGGCGGCGGCCGTCATCGTCGTGCTAGTGCTGCTCGGCCAGGTACTGGAGTTGCGGGCGCGCGAGCAGACCGGCGGCGCGATCCGCGCGCTGCTCAATCTGGCGCCGGCCATGGCGCGCCGCCTGCGCGACGATGGGTCGGAGGAGGAGGTGCCGCTCGCCGCCATCGAGCGTGGCGACCGCCTGCGCGTGCGCCCAGGCGACAAGGTGCCACTGGACGGCGCGGTGCTGGAGGGTCGGTCGAACGTTGATGAGAGCATGGTGACGGGGGAATCAGTCCCCGTAACCAAGCAGGCCGGCGATCAGGTCGTCGGCGGCACCCTGAACGGCCAGGGCAGCTTCGTGATGCGCGCCGACCGCATTGGCCAGGACACTGTGCTGGCGCAGATCGTCCGCATGGTGGCCGGTGCCCAGCGCTCCCGTGCGCCGATTCAGCGCCTGGCAGACCAGGTGAGCGGCTGGTTCGTGCCGGCCGTCGTGGTGATCGCGCTGCTCGCCTTTGTCGCTTGGTCGGCGTGGGGACCGGAACCGCGCCTCGCCTTCGCGCTGGTCGCAGCGGTGACAGTGCTCATCATAGCCTGCCCCTGCGCGCTTGGGCTTGCGACGCCGATGAGCATCATGGTGGGTGTCGGGCGTGGCGCGCAGGCGGGCGTGCTGATCAAGAACGCCGAGGCGCTTGAGCGGCTGGAGCGCATCGACACGCTCGTCGTCGACAAGACCGGCACCCTCACGCGCGGACGGCCTGAGGTCGTCGCGGTGGTGCCGGCGGAGGGCATGGCCGAGGATGAACTGCTTCGCCTGGCGGCCGGGCTGGAGCGGCCGAGCCAGCATCCGCTGGCCGAGGCAGTGGTGCGCACCGCCGAGGCTCGCGGCCTTGCGATACCTCCCGTGGAGGGGTTCGACGCGCCCATGGGGCGAGGCGTGACGGGCACGGTCGAAGGCCGGCAGGTGGCGGTCGGCAACGCCCGGCTCATGGCTGAACTCGGCGTAGACGCCGGCCCTCTCGCCGTGGAGGCCGAGCGGCTGCGCGGCGACGGCGCCACAGTGTTCTTCGTCGCGGCGGATGGCCAGCCCGCGGGTCTCGTCGCGGTCGCGGATCCGGTGAAGGACACGACGGCCGCCGCGCTCGCGGGGCTCAAGGCCGAGGGCATCCGCGTCGTGATGCTCACCGGCGACAACCGTACGACGGCCGAGGCCGTGGCCCGTCGGCTCGGCATCACCGAGGTCGAAGGCGAGGTCCTTCCCGAGGACAAGCAGCGGATCGTGGAGCGCCTGAAGGCCGAAGGCCGGCACGTGGCGATGGCGGGTGACGGCGTGAACGACGCCCCAGCCTTGGCCGCGGCAGAGGTCGGGATCGCGATGGGCACCGGCACCGACGTGGCGATCGAGAGCGCGGGGGTGACGCTGCTGGGCGGCGACCTGACCGGCATCGTACGGGCGCGGCGGCTCTCGCGGGCCGTGATGCGCAACATCCGGGAGAACCTGTTCTTCGCCTTTGCCTACAACGCGGCGGGCGTGCCAATCGCGGCGGGCGTGCTGTATCCCTTCTTCGGCATTCTTCTCTCGCCCCTCATCGCGGCGGCGGCCATGGCGCTGTCCTCGGTGAGCGTGGTTGGCAATGCACTGAGGCTACGCAGGGTTCACTTACAGTGACGACAATGGGATGCACGTGCATGCTGTCGCCGCTGTCGAACCTTACCTACCGTCATCTCTTCCTAGCCCAGGTGCTCTCGCTGCTCGGCACCGGGCTCGCGACCGTCGCACTCGGACTGCTGGCCTATGATTTGGCGGGCGCCGATGCGGGCGCCGTTCTCGGCACGGCGCTCGCGATCAAGATGATCGCCTATGTCGGCATCGCGCCGGTCGCTGGCGCCTTCGTCCATCTGGTGCCGCGGCGCAGTCTGCTGGTCGCCCTCGATCTGCTGCGGGCCGCCGTCGCGGTTTGCCTGCCCTTCGTCACGGAGATCTGGCAGGTCTACGTCCTCATCTTCCTGCTGCAGTCGGGATCCGCGGCATTCACGCCGACCTTCCAGGCAACCATCCCCGATATCCTGCCGGAGGAGGCGGAGTACACGAAGGCGCTCTCCCTCTCGCGGCTGGCCTACGACCTCGAGGCGCTGGCGAGCCCCGCCATCGCCGCCGCGCTGCTCGGCGTGATCGGGTTCCACTGGCTGTTCGGATTGAACACGCTCGGCTTCCTCGCCTCCGCCGCCCTGGTCCTCTCGGTCGTGCTGCCCTCGCCGAAGCCGCCCACGACATCGGAAGGGGCCTGGGGCCGCACCACGCGGGGCGCGCGCATCTACCTTGCCACGCCGCGGTTGCGCGGGTTGCTCGCGCTCAACCTGACGGTCGCGGCGGCGGGCGCGATGGTCATCGTCAACACGGTGGTGCTGGTCCGTGCCGGCTTCGGCCTCGGCGAACGGGAGGTGGCCTGGACGCTCGCCGCCTACGGCTTCGGCTCGATGGCCGCAGCGCTCACCCTGCCGCGCCTGCTCGGCGAGCGGATGACGGACCGGACGGCGATGCTGGCGGGTGCGGGACTGCTCGTCATCGGGCTGCTGCTGGCGCCCGCGGTACCGTCCTGGCCGGCGTTGCTGCCAGTCTGGACGCTGCTCGGCCTGGGCAACGGGCTGGTGCTGACGCCGAGCGGGCGGCTGCTGCGGCGGTCTGCACATGCCGGCGACCGGCCGGCGCTGTTCGCCGCGCAGTTCGCGCTGAGCCATGCCTGCTGGCTGCTGACCTACCCACTGGCTGGCAGCCTCGGCGCGGCGATCGGGCTCGGGCCGACCTTCCTGGTGCTGGCCGTGCTGGCGCTGGCGGGGGTCGGCGCGGCGGCGGCCCTCTGGCCGCGGCACGACCCGGAGGAGATCGAGCACGACCATGCTGGCCTCCCGCCGGAGCACCCCCATCGCGCGACCGAGCACCGACCGGTGCTCACCGCGCCGGACGGCTTCCGGCACCGTCATGCCTTCGTGATCGACCACCTGCACCCGGAGTGGCCGCGCTGATCCCTTGATGCGGGTCAAGGCCAGGACCGGATGACCGGCGCAGCCTTTGGCCCCCTGGCCACGAAGGTGCGCTCCGACATCTGCCCTTCACCACCGCGCAGTTCTTTGCGGTCTTCGCGTCCTACAACGCCGCGATCTGGCCGGCTCAACTCGTCGCCTAGGGTCTGTACCCAATTGACGTAGGTGCGGCGCAATGATTCACCCTGCCAAACGGCGGGGGATGAACGGTGTCGCGCCTATTCTGGCTGAGCGACGTGCAGTGGGCGGCGATCGAGCCACATCT